>JBIKXY010000305.1:0-3334 GCA_044355515.1 Pirellulales bacterium | reverse complement strand
CGTGTTGTAGTAGGGCCAGACCCGCTTGCCCTGCTGCTGGGCCCGCTCCCACTGCATCGAGCCGTAGTTGATGCCCGAGAGGTTGAACGAGCGGTAGGGGTTCCGCGGGCTCACGGCCCGGGCCGGGGCGGTGAGGGCGAGGGCGACGCCGCAGGCGATCGCGAGCACCGACGCGAGGCGGAAACGCATGAGAAACTCCGGCGAAGGAAGGGAAACCCCGAGACCGTGCTTCGGCCCGCTCGGGTTGTCACACCACCGTCGTACGCGGCCCGGCTTGCCGAGGTTCGCCAGCCCGCCGGAGCAATCCCCCCGACAGCCCTTGTGGGGGGTGGCGGTGACGGATACCGTCTCGGCCGCCGCGGCGTCAGAGTCCGCCGTGCTCGGCCCCGTCCCGGAGTTGCCCATGCCCGAACGACACGCCGCCCGCCGCCGCCCTGCAGGAGCCGAACGCCTGGAGCCCCGCCGGCCGCTGACTGCCGCGCCCTGGGTCATCATGGGCGACGCGGATCCGCTCGCGCCCGATGACCTGATCGTCGTCTCGCTCGATCCCGTGAACCCGAGCGTGCTGCAGGTGACGGTCAACGGAGCGGTCGTGGGCACGCGGCCGGTCGCCTGGCGGGGCGAGCTTCGGATCCACGGCGGGCGGGGGGACGACGTGATCCGTGTCGAGGCCCCGGGGCTGAACCGGAGGTTCGTGTTCTACGGTGGGCCGGGCAACGACGTGCTCGTCGGCGGCGCCGGCCCCGACCTGCTCGACGGCGGTAGTGGCGACGACCTGCTCGACGGCGGCGGCGGCCCCGACCGGCTTCGCGGGCGGGCTGGGGACGACACGTTGCTTGGCGGTGCGGGCAACGACGTGCTCGGGGGCGGCGACGGAGCGGACGTGCTGGTGGCGGCCGCGGGTCGTGACACGCTCGGCGGCGGAGCGGGCCGGGATCGACTGTTCGCCGCGGCGGCCGGCGACCGGCTCCAGCGGGACGCCGCCGACCGCTTCCACGAGAGCAAGCAGGCCAACCCGATCTTTCAGCCTCAGGGCGAGGCCGAACTGCGGCGGGCGCTGCGGGCCGGCGGCGGAGCCGGCGGCCGTGGCCCCGGGGCGTTGCTGGCTGCCGGGACAAGCCTGCTGGGGTCTGTCCTGGCCTCCAACGCTGCGAGCGGCGGCCCGGGCGATCACTCGGGCACCAACAACCAGGTGGCCGGCGTCGAGGAGGCCGACATCGTCAAGACCGACGGCCGCTTCGTCCATGCGGTGATCGGCGGGGAACTGCTGGTGATCGACGCCGACCCGGCGAGCCTGGGCGTGCTCTCCCGCACGCCCGTGCCGGGCCAAGCCGCGGGCTTGTTCCTGGGCGACGGTCGGGTGACGGTCGTCTCCAGCGAGTGGCAGTGGCCGGACATGCCCGAGCCGATGGTCGGCGTCCCGATCGTCGTCGAGCCAGCGCCGGCCCCGGGCGTCGAGCTCCACGCGTCGATCGCTCGGTTTCCGCTGCCGACAGGCACGGTCGTGGTCAGCGTGTTCGACGTCGCCGATCCGGCGGCTCCGGTGCTCGTCGAGCGGACGGAGCTCGCGGGCACGCTGCTCGCCGCCCGGGCGATCGCCGAGAGCGTGTATCTCGTGGTCGAAAACGGCGACGCCCTGCGGGCGGCCGTGGCCGGCGGACCGCTGCCGGGCTTCCTCGCGGCCGCGGCGGTGTATGTCTCGGCCGCGGGGAGTGAAGGCGGCCTCGTGACGGTCGCCAGACTCTCCACGACCGACGCTCGGCCAGGAATCGACTCGGCCGCCGTGACGGTCGGTATGGGGGGCACCGTCTACGCATCGGCAGACGCCGTCTATGTCGCCGGCTCGTCGTGGGGGGGCGGGGCCGGTCCGGCCACGACCCTCACGGCCTTCTCGCTCGGCGACCGGATCGGGCATCTCGCCTCCGGCAGCGTGGCGGGATTCGTCCCGGGCCAGTTTGCGATGGACGAGGCCGCCGACGGTACGTTCCGGATCGCCACCCAGACCGGCTGGTGGGGCCGCTCCGCGAGTTCCGCGGTGCACGTGCTGGGCCGGCGCGGCCGTGAGTTCGTGACGCTCGGCAGCGTCACGGGCATCGCCCCGGGGGAGGACCTCAAGGCGGTCCGGTTTATCGACGACCAGGCCTACGTGGTGACCTTCGAGCAGGTGGACCCGCTGTTCGTGATCGACCTGGCCGACCCGCGGAATCCCCGGATCACGGGTGAACTGAAGATTCCGGGCTTCTCATCGTACCTCCATCCGATGGAGGCCGGCCGCCTGTTCGGGATCGGTCAGGGCGACACATGGAACACCGGCAAGCTCTCGCTGTTCGACATCTCCGATCCCGCCGCGCCGGCCGAGGTGGATGCCGTCACGCTGGGCGGCTCCGACGGCTGGGCCTCCTCGGAGGCCGCCTGGGATCACCATGCCTTCTCCTGGTTCGCGGCCCACGGGCTCCTGGCCGTGCCCGTGACCGAGACGACCTGGAGCCACGAGTCGGTGGTGTGGAGCGATCTGCCCGTCGAGGGTGGCGACGACCTGATCGAACTCGGCCAGGAGCCGGTCGAGATCGGCGAGGACACGGGCGCTGAACCGGAGATCATCCTGAGTCGTGTCGTCGGAATCGATCCGCCGGAGACCTCCTCCACGGTCAAGCTGTTCTCAGTCGATCGTGACGCCGGCTTCACCCACGTCATCGACGTGCGGCACGACAGCCCCGTGCTCCGCAGCCTCAGGATCGCCGACCGGCTCTACACCGTCTCGCGCACGTCGATCGTCGTCCACCAACTCGGCGGCTCCCACGAGGAACTCGCCCGCCTGACGATCGGCAGCGAGGAGCCCGGCTTGATGTGGCCCTGGATCATGTGACCCCGGTTCCGGGTTGTCCGTACCATCTCGCAGGACGTTGGCAGCGTCGTGGGTCATGCAGGCTCGGGGTCGCCGGTCACCGTCGCCCGGACGCTGGCAGCGTCGTGGGTTCCGCGGGCTCGGGGTTACCCGGGGGCCTGGGACTGTCCCACTCTTGCTTTGGCGCGGGGCCTCGCGTTCATACAAGCCCCCGTGCGCGAGCAACGGGGATGACGCCTGCCACGCGTTTCGACGTGGGGCCCTCGGGTCTTGCGGGATGGATCGCGTCATCCCCCCGGCTCGCGCCGCGGGGCTTCTATGGGTTTCCGGTGAACCTCGGACACCGGTGCAAGCCTCGTGCCGACTAGAGCGCGTCCGGCCTACGTGTAGCGGTAGCCGCAATGCTGGAAGCAGTTCCGGCACTCCGCCTCGGTGAAGCGGTCGAGCACGTCGCCGCAGACCGACCACAGGGCCTCGACGGTCCGGGCT
>JBIKXY010000304.1:0-3338 GCA_044355515.1 Pirellulales bacterium | reverse complement strand
GACGACGAGGAGTTCGAGGGTCTGGGCGCCGCCGACGATGATCCGGCAATGAGTTAGCCAGGGCACCGAGCGTGGCGGGCACACGGCCGATCCGTGTCATAGCCCTGGACGGCTCCGATAGGTTTGATCGACGGCGACGCGAGCCTGTCAGCAACCCACGGAGCACCTCCCATGCCAGCCGACACCCTCACGATCCATCCCTACCTCATCGACCGGACCTGCTGGGTCTTCGACGACGAGCGGACCGGCCTCAAGGAAGAGGCGTTCGTGCTCGGGGCGACCGAGATGATCACGGCGCTCGTCGAGGCCAAGACGATCCCCGACGCCGAGCGGGGCTTCGCCCTGACCTTCGCGGGGCGGCCCTTCGAGGGGCACGACGTGCGGCTCGTCTGGCAGCGACGCGACCCGGGGAGCGGCAACTGGTACTCGGGCGACGTGGCCGGCCGGCCGATGGAGTGCTGGCTCTGCCCGGCGCTGTTGCTCTATTTCCAGACGCCGCCCCGGGAAATCTTCGTGCGGGCCGAGCCGCTGCCGGCCGGTGTCAATCCGATCTGGACGCTGCCCGAGGGGACGCTGGGGCGGCGATACGTGGAACCGCCCCGCTGACGGCGCGGGCGGAGTCGAAGCTGCCAGCCAGCAACACTGTGCAATCCAGGGCGAACAGCCGGGCAGGGGATCTCCGTGGTTCATTTTCCAGCCGGCGCTCCCGGAATGAACACGGCGGCCAGGGCGTTCGAGCCGCCTGTTCCCATGGCTGGCTGCCATGCCCGCTGATATCTTCACGGCATGACCTCTCCGAACCAGGATCGCCGGGCATTTTGCCTCGCCGCCGCCGCCGCGGTCGGCGGCCCGCTGGCGCCGGCCTCGGCGGTCGGCGTTGCGGCCGCCGCTGACGCCACCCGGCCCGCTCCCGTGCCCGCCTTCCGCGACCGTCTCCTGGCGTGCCTGGGAGGGAAATGGCCCGATCCTTGTCCGCTGGATCCGCGGCCCCGGGGTCCGGTCGAGGTCGATGGCCGCCGCATCGCCAGCGGCGGCCACGACGGCTATCGGATCGAATCGATCGACTACGCCGTCGAGCCCGGAGAACGCGTGCCGGCGCTCGTGCTCGTGCCGGACGGCGTCGACGCCACCCGGCCCGCTCCCGCCGTGGCCGTCTGGCACCAGCACAACGGGGAGTGGCATCTGGGCAAAAGCGAGCCCGCCGGGCTGGCCGGCAACCCGATGCACCACACCGGCGTCGCGCTCGCCCGCGAGGGCTATGTCGTCGTCTGCCCCGATGCGGTCTGCTTCGAGGAACGTCGCAGTCCACACCTCAAGGATGGCAACTTCGAGCGGTTCGAGTTTCTCAGGCACGTGGTCGCCGGCCGCAGTCTGGCCTGGAAAAACATCCTCGACATGCGGCGGGCGATCGACTATCTCGCGTCGCGATCCGACGTCGATGCGACGCGGATCGGCTGCTACGGCCACTCGATGGGGTCCACCCACACATGGCTCGTCGGACCATGGGACGAACGGTTGAAGTGCCTGGTCGGCAACTGTTGCCTGCCCACATACGCCGCCGTCGAGCGGATGCACCTCCTTCACTGCTTCCCCAACTTCATTCCCGGGCTGCACGCGTTCGGCGACACGCCGGACATTGCGGCGCTGATCGCCCCGCGGCCGCTGTTGCTCAACTTTGGTGAACTCGATGAGGGGAGCCCGGTGGCGGAAGTGCAGGCCGGAATCGGGATCATCGCTCGGGCCTATGCCGCAGCCGGCCGACCCGAGGCCTTCGACGCGTTCGTCGAGCCGGGTGTGGGGCACGTGCTGTCGCCTGCCATGTGGACCCGCACCCGCGCATGGTTCCGGCAGCATCTGTGACGCCGTAGACCTCGCGACGCAATCCAAAAGCTGGTCGTGACCGCGGCGGTCGATGACGGGCCCGCGGGCGGCTGAACTTCAGGCCCCAGTCACGATCGCCGCGGCCAGACGGGCCACCGAGAGCGGAGCCGAGCCCTCGGCCTTGTTGTTGATCGTGATGAACACGTCGCGACCCGCGGCGGCCGCGGCGCGGGCCAGGGCCGCCAGAGCTACGCGGCTCGCCCGATCCTCCTCCACGAGCCGGTCGAACGGGAAGTAGTCGGCCTTCGCCTGCTCGTACTGCCGGCCGGCGTGCAGGTTCCAGCGGGCCACCAGCGGCGGACCGTCGCCCGGCAGGTCGAGCCCCAAGGCCCGGGCCTGCTCGGCTACCGGCGGCATCCGGGCATGAATCGCCAGGCAGGGCACGCCTCCGGCGGCGCCGATCGCGGCGGCGAAGTCGGCGCAGGCGAGTTCGGGATCCCGCACCTCGACGGCGTAGATCGCGTCGCGCCGCGGCAGCGTCGCCAGAAACGCGGCGATCCGGGCTGTCGTCTGGCGAAGCTGCGAGACCAGCCGGCGGCCCAGCGGCGGAAACTGGAACACCAGCGGCCCCGCCTTCTCGCCCAGGCCGTCGAGTGCCGGCCTCACGAACGCCTCCGCGGCGGTCGCCGCGTCGAGGAAGCTCGGGTTGTCTCGCGCGGCCGCCCCCGAGCCCGGCTTGCGGACCACCGGGTCGGTGAAGGCCGCCGGCCCCTTGACCACGAACCGAAACCCGGCCGGCACGTCGGCCGCGTAGCGGGCGAACTCGGCGGCGGAGAGCGGCGCGTAGAAGGTGCGGTCGAGGCTCACCGTGCGAAACAGCGGGTGGGCGGTGTAGGCGGCCAGGCCCAGCCGGGCGAGCCGCGGCTCGGTCTCGGGCTTGCCCGCGCGGGCCGCGTAGACGAGCCCCGTCCAGCCCGGAAACGACCAGCTCGACGTGCCCAGGCGAACCTCCCGGGGCAGGGCCGCGCCGAGCGCGACAGTCGGCGGGGACACCTCGGCCGGCGAGACGGGGGGCGGCGTGGACCCGGAGCGGCGCGGCGCGTCCTCCCCCCCGTCGCCGAACATCGAGAGCTGTCGGGGTGCCATCTGCGCGAGGAATCGGCCCGGAGATTGGGATCGGCCTACCGCCGACCGCTCCACTCTATAGAATGCTCTACGCGGGAGCATGACGCGTGCGGGAACCGGCCGGGCAAGCCGGCAGCCCCTCGGCGCCGTTCCGCCGCCCTGCCCGATCGACCCCAGGAGAATCAGACGTGAGTTTTCGCAAGTCCCTCGACAACGCAGTGGCTGAAGCCCTCAACGAGCAGATCAAGATCGAGGCCTCGGCGGCCTTCCTCTACTTCTCGCTCGCCTCCTGGGCCAACGTCCGCGGCCTGACGGGTATGGCCTCGTGGTTTCGGGGGGAGGCCCATGGCGAACTCACGCACATGAACCTGTTCGTCGATTACCTCAACGAC
>JBIKXY010000103.1:0-10328 GCA_044355515.1 Pirellulales bacterium | reverse complement strand
CCGGTCAGTTGCCGGGCTACAAGCACCAGCTCGAACAGGCTGAGGCCGAACGGGCCAAGCTCGAGTCCCAGATCAACCGGCTTCAGCAGCAGGTGGCCGAGTCGGAGCAGGCCCGCGACCAGGTGGTAGCCAAGCTGCAGTCGGCGATCGTCCAGAAGGACAAGGAGCTGACGTCGCTCAAGCAGGAAAAGGAGAAGCGCGAGGAGGACCAGCGGCAGAAGGTCGCGCTGCTCGAGAAGACCACCAAGGATCTCGAGGAGGCCCGCGTCCAGGTGGACGAACTCACGAAGCGGGTCGCCGCGCAGCAGGCCAAGGTCGATTCGCAGGTGGACCGCTCGGCCGAACTCTCGGCCCAGTTGGCCGAGTCGAAGTCGTTCTTGGCGATCGCCGAGGAGCGAAAGGAGCAGCTGGAGAAGCAGCTCGTGAACGCCCGGCTGCTGCTCAAGCAGAGCGGCCTCGACATCGACAGCCTGCCGAAGGACCGCGTGCCCGAACTCGACGGCCAGGTGATGGCGGTGGCGGGAGGGTCGATCGAGGTTTCGCTCGGCAGCGACGACGGCCTGCAGCTGGAGCACGTGCTCGAGATCTACCGGGGCGGCGAGTACGTGGGCCGGGCCGTGGTCGCGAGCCTGAGTTCCGACCGGGCGGTGGCCCGGCTGGTGCAGGCCTATGCTCGCGGCGTCGTGCAGCAGGGCGACCGCGTGACCACCCGGGTGAAGCTCGCGGGGCGGCTGCGATGACCAAAGACGCCGACCACGACAACCGCCGCGCTCCGATGAACACCGACACGGCGATGCTGCTGTTGTCCTTTCTGGCCCTGGCGATCGGCTGCCTGATTCTGGCCATCGACCTGTTCTCCCGTCGCCTGCCCCTGGGGCCGCCGTCTCCCTGACCGCCGGCGAGTCGAGGCCCTTTCAGTCGAGGCCCTGATGCTGGCGTGGCTGCGATCCCGGCGCCGGCGGGCGATCCAGGAGCGGTCGTTTCCCGCCGCCTGGCGGGAGATCCTCCGCCAGGGCGTGCGGCAGGCCGACTGGCTCGACGCCGACGAGACCGGGCGGCTGCACGGCTGGGTCGCGGTCTTCCTGGAGGAGAAGCGGTTCGAGGGCTGCCGGGGCTTCGAGATCACCGACGAGGTGCGGGTCACGATCGCGGCCCAGGCGGGAATCGTAACGCTCGGCTTCGGGGAGGAGTGGTTCGACCGGCTCAAGTCGGTGCTCGTCTATCCCGGCGACTACCTCGTGCCCCGGGTCACGCCGCTGGCCGGGGGCGGCGAGCTCGAGTGGCAGGAGGCCCGGCTGGGGGAGACGTGGGGGGGCGGCAGCATGGTGCTCTCCTGGTCGGGAGTCCGCGACGGGGCCCGGCTCCGCGACGGCCCGCGGAGCGTGGTGATCCACGAGTGCGCCCACCTCGTGGATCTGCTCGACGGCGAGATCGACGGGATCCCGCCGCTCCCGCCGGCCGCCGCCCGCCGCTGGCGGGCGGCGATCGCGGACTGTCGGCGGCGGTTCGACGAGCTGCTCGACGAGGGCCGCAGCCTGGCCTTCGACGACTACGCGGCGGAGAGCCCGGCCGAGTTCTTCGCCGTGGCCAGCGAGTGCTTCTTCCAGGATCCTCATCGCCTGCTGCGGCACGACGCGACGCTGTATGGGCTCCTGGCCGAGGCCTACCGGCAGGATCCGGCCCAGCGGGTGCCCGTCCGGCCGAGTCGTGGATAACGCGGCTCAGGGCGGCCCGTGCCAGTTCACCGGACGGATGCTTACGGCGTCGGCGGCTGCGGGACCGGCGGCTGCGGGGCCACGGTCCGCCGCGGGGCGAGCGAGACCACGAGGCCGCCCGGACTCGCGAGCACGAGCCGCTCGCCCGCGGGATTCACGACCGGCAGCGTGAAGCAGCCCAGGCAGAGCCGGCCGATGCGGGCCCCGGTGGCGAGGTCGCGGCCCACCAGAAAGCCCGTCGCTTCGAGGCACCACACCACGTCGCCGGTGATGGCCAGCGGTCGCCCCATGGCGGGCTCCTGCCAGAGCGGATCTCCGGTGTCGGCGGCGAAGGCCGCCACGCCATCCGGCCCGAGCGAGATCACCACCGCGTTGCCTCCCACGATCGGGCTGCCCTCGGGCACCTCGTCGATGACCCTGTGCCAGCCGGTGTAGGGAACGCGAACCGCTTTTCCGTTTTCTCCCGTGCCGACCATGATGCCCGAACTGGCCGAGAGTCCGGTGGCCGCGCGGGTGATCCGCGCGATGTCACCGGCCGGTGTGGCCACGAAGATGTCGCCCTGACGCACGACCGGAGGACCGGATCCGGGCCCGCCAAGATCGAACTCCAGCCGCTCGCTCCCGTCGCGGGTGGGGACGATCGCCGACATCCGACCGTCGGCGCCGCACCAGAGGATGCCGCCGCGATAGGCCAGCGGCGGAAAGTCGACTTCGCTGTCGGTGCTGAGATCGAGCGGCGCGAGCGATTCGTCCGGCCGCGGGCCCGCCAGCGGGGCGGCCGCAGGGCTCGTGGGCGTGTTGCCGGCCGTCTTCGCCTCGGCTCCCGCAGGCTCGGCCCAGGGATCCTCAGGAAACCGCTGCATGCCGCCGGCGTTGAGCGGTACGTAGACCCAGCCCGCCGAGGAAACGGCGGAGCTCGAGGCCACGGTTGGCAACGGCTGCGTCCACCGGTTCGCGCCCGTCCGCGCATCGAGCGCCATGAGTTCCCGGCCGCGAGCGATGGTGATCAACGACGAGCCGATGCCGGCCGCCTCGGCGGGCGCCAGCCCGCTCCCCAAGCCCTTGGACCAGACGACGGTGCCCGGCCGCGGGCCGCCGGCTTCGGAGGCGACCGCGATGGCCGCGACGCCGCCGTCACCCCCCTGTGCCACGACCAGCGAATCACCCACCACGACCTGGTCGAGCCGCGCGGCCGCGGAATCGAACGGCACCTGCACGACCCATTGCCGCTCCAGGCCGAAGCGCGCCGCGACGAGCTCGTCAGCCGCCGTGCCACAAAGACACGACTGTCCCCGGGCTGCGCCGCCGCCGCCGGCCAGCACCGCCAGCACCAGCGGTGCGACGACCGCGGCCGAGGAACGAATCAGGGCGCTGTTCACGGATCCAGGTTCCCGAAGGCTTTCCGCCACGTCGGCCGCAGAAGAGCGGCCGGCTCGATCGGAGTCGTCGCAAGGATAGTTCGCGGTTTCAGCCCCGCAAAAACTGCTAGGCTAGGGGTCGGATGTGACGGTCGTGTCATGGCTGCGGCTCGTGCCGGCCGGGACCGCCGGTCGGTCCCCCGGCTCGGCGCGGTCCGGATCCCGGCAGTTGGCTTCAGCGATTCGACGAAGGTTCCGCGACGCATGGCACCCGACGATACCCCGCACGGCAGGCGGGATCCGGCCAGCGTCGTCGTCGGCTATCTGAACTTCTCCTCGGGCTCCTTCGATCCGCGTGTCTGGCGGGCGGTGAACGAGCTGTACGCCGCGGTCGAGCCCCCGGCCGCCGACGGGCTCGTCGAGGAGCGGTCCGTCGCGGCCTGGCTGGTCGTGGACATGCTGGAGAAACGGCTCCGGGAACTCGAGGCCACCCAGCCCGCCTTTCGGGAGGCCCGACAGGCCCGGCGCATGCTCGACCTCGTCCGGAAGTTGTTCAACGCCTACCGCAGCTTTCACGCCGACCTCCTCGAGCATCAGTCGGCCGGCGAGATCGAGCGGCCGTTCTTCGTGATGGCGGCGGCTCAGGCGTTGCTCGCCGAGCTGGCCGCCGGGGAGGCGGCCGCGGATGACGACGAGCTGCTCGTGGCGGCGGCGGTCGAGCGGCTCAATGACTACGTCGGCTGGCGGCCGGTGGCGGTGCTCGAGAACGGCCGGCTGTCGCAGCCCTATCCGCACGAGCGGGTTCGGCCCGTGCCGCTGTTTGTCGCAGGTGCCGGGGCGGCTCACGGTCGGTACCGCGACCTCGTGGCTGGCGCGATCGAGATTCTCGCCGCGGGGCCCCCCGACCTGCTGCACCAGGCCGACTTCGAGCTCGAGGCGATGGAGGAGCTCGCTTTCGATCCCCGGGCCTTCGACTTCCTCCATCCGGCCGCCAGCCGGCCCAACTACCTGTTCGGTCTCTGGGATCCGCAGCGGATCGACACGGAGGGCCGCTACCGGCGGATGGTGCTGCAGCAGGCGACGCTCGACGGGATTCTCTCCTGGCCGCGGGAGGCACCGCGGGCCGGCCGCGAGGCGGCCACGGCCGGGGAGCTCGAACTGGAGTCGGCGGCGGTGCTGGCCGGCGTGATCCTGATGGCCTCGGGCCTCTCCGGCCGCGGCCCCGCCGCCACCCAGGCGGCCCTCGGACTGGGCGAGTTGCTGCCTCGGATCGCCGGCTACCGCGACGCGTTCTACCGCTGGCTGCTCGGCTTCCTGCCCCCCGGCCATCGTCAGCGGCTCGAGGAGGAGGCCCGCCGGCTGCGGCAGCCGTTCGGCGGCGTGCGGCAGCACATCAACGCGATCCTGGCCGGCCGCCGGGCCCGCCAGGTGGAGAACGTGTCGCTGGCGGCGGTGATGGCCCGGCTCGGACGGGGGCCGGCCGCAGAACGGCTCGCCGGCGCGGTGCCCGCGGCCTCGGCCAGACTGTTCGCCCGGATCACGGGCCACGTGGTGGCCGCCAGGCGAAAGGCCTGGCGGAAAGGGGACGGCGTTGCCGGGCTCCGCGAACTCGACGCCGCGGTGGAACTCCTGTTTCGCGCGGTGGGCTGCGGGGCGGCGGTCGATCCCTGGAACATCCTCGGGCTGGCCGGGCAGTTTCCGCTTCACGAGCCGGGGGGCGAGAGCCTGCCCGATCCCCGCGTCGACGACCTCGTGGCCACGACCGGCTCGATCCTCGACGCCTACGCGGCCATCTGGCGGCAGGCCGGGCTGGCCGGTGACACGACCACCGCGGCGGCCGCCGCCGCGGCCCTCGAGCAGCTGGCGGGCTGGTGGGACAAGCACGCCACCATGACGGTGTCAGGCATGCCGCAGCTCTCGGGACGCGAGTGCCTGGAGTCGGCCCGCGAGGTGCTCGAGGCGCTCCGCCGCCGCCGCCGGCTGGGGCCGGCCGCGCCTCCGCCGGGATTCTGGCGGGAGCAAGTGGCGGGCTTCACGTCGCCCCGCAGCCATGCCCAGGCCGCCGACACGCTCTTGGACGAGGGCGATCTCGACGGCGCCGCCGGGCTGCTGGTCCATTGGGCGTCGCTGCTCGAAGGCATCGCGGTCGAGCAGACGGGATCCGTTTGGCTGGCCGCCGCCGGCCGCTGGCTGGCGCGGGCGGTGACCGACCACTCGCCGGCCGGCCGGGCCCGGGTGCGGCGGTTTCTGGAGCTCGTCGAGGCCAACACCAGCGGTGTCGTCGATCTCGTGGAGTCGGCGGCCGTCGGCCGGGAGCCGGGGGGCGGCCCGGATGGCGAGCGGATCGACTCAGAGGACGACGAGCACGACGACGGCGCGGAGCGGTTGGCGGCCGCCTACGAGTCGATGGTCTGGCAGGACTCGGCCGACGACGGCATCGAGGGGGGCATGCTCGACGTCGATGCGCCGTTCGGCGGCCAGCCGGGAGGCGCGGCCGCGATCGAGGAGGCGGCCGAGTTTCTCGGCGGTGTGCTGCAGCTCTTTCAGGTGGCCGTGACGGCCTGGTGCCGGGGTGGCCCGGCCGGTGTCTCGTCCGCCGACGCCGATACCGCAGCGGGCTGGCGACACTCGATCCGGCGACTCAAGCGGACGATGATCCGGGCGGCGGTGGCGGTCGCGGCCCGCGATACCGAGCCGCCGCCCGGCATGCCGGCGGCGGAGTTCGACAGGCTCCGCTGGCAGCGGGACGCCGCGGCCGAGCGGCTGATCGAGGCCGCGGTGCGGGCCGAGGAGACCTTGTGGGCGGTGTCGGCCTGGCTCGAGCTCGGCCGCGGATCGCCCCGGGCCACCGCCGGCTCGCTCCGCACCGCCGCCGCGGCCCTGTTCGCCGCCGCGATCCGCGGCGATGCCGCGGAGGCGGCCCGCTGGCTCGAACTCGTGCGGCAGCGGCTGGCCGGAAAGGCGGTGCTGTATGTGCCGCTGGCGCGGGGCGGGCGACCCGATCGGATCGTCCGGGCCCGTTGTCGCGAGCGGCTCCTGGAGCGGATCGCCGCGGTCCTCCCCCGCGTCGGGCTCGTCGCCGAGACGGTGGGCGTGGTGCAGTTCGCCAAGGCGCTCGAGAGCCGGCGGCCGGCGGGGGCCGCGAGCGTCAGCGAGTTCGACCGCGTGTTCGAGGCAGGCACCACGGCGCTCGTCGAGCGGATCTGTGACTCGGCCGAGGACCCGGCCGAGGACCCGGCGAGCCGGCCCGCTGCCGGCGGGCCGCGGTCGATCATGCCAGCGGTGAGCGAGCGGATCCTCGACGGGCTCGCGTTGCTCGTGCCGCGGCTGCTCGAGACCTGGATGACCCATGCCCGGCAGCTGCGGCTCTCGGTGCTGGAGCGCGTGCGTGACGCCAAAGCCTTCGCCGCGACCCGCGAGTTCGTGGAGCGGTATGGCGCGGGGCTGTTCACGCAGCACCTCCTGGCACCGCCGTCGCTCCGAGGGATTCTCCGCGGCGGCGTGCGGCCGTATCTCGAGCGGCTCGTCGAGCAAGCGGGCACCGAGCCGCTCCCGGAGACCCCTGGGTCGGTGCGGCCAACGCGGCTCCTGGCGGATCTCGCGTCTGGTGCCCTGCCGATCGGCCAGGCCGCCAGCCGGTTGCGGCTGGTGCTCGAAAGCGTGGCCGAGAACCACGCCGAGTATCGCGACTGGAACTCGACCACCTCCCAGTCCGACCGGGGCGAGCACCTCCACATCCTGCTCGCCCACTTGCGGCTCAAGGCCGAATATGACCGGATCGCCTGGACGCTCCGCCCGGTGAGCATGGCCCATCGTGTGCTGGCCCGGCGGGGCGCCGCCGATGCGGCCGCGGCCTGGAGGGCGCGGATGCGGGACGAGACGCGGGACACCGCCGCCGGATTGGTGGAGCAGCTTGCGGCGGTCGAGGCGGCCTGGAGCGTGCGGCTGGCGAGCGTCCGCGACCGGATCCGCCGGCCGTTCACCGCGGCGCTCGAGCAGGATGAGCTCGAGGCGCTGGTGCCGCCGACGGTCGCCGAGCTCGTGACCGGTCAGCCGGCGGGCGCAGGCGACCGGCTGGAGGCGAAGGCGGTCTCGTTCCTCGGCCTGGCCGGCGGCTCGGGCGTCGAGGTGCCCGGCTGGCTCGAGCAACTCGGCGCGGTCGTGGATGGTGAGCTCGAGCGGGCCGACCTGTCGGCCGGCGACCCGGCCGACGCCGATCTGCCGCGAACGCTGCTCGACGCCGTTCGCTGGGTGCCCGTCGACTGGGCCGCCCTTCGTCGGTCACTCGGCGAGTGATCGGTCGAGCGTCGCGAGCAGTTCTCGCGCGGCTGCGGCAGGCTCGGTCGCGGCGGTCACGGCGGCCGCCACGGCCACGCGGCCGACGCCCAAGGCCGCCAGGTCGGCGAGCCGGGGGACGGTGACGCCCCCGATCGCGAACACCGGCAGCGGCAGCCTGGCGGCGGCGACGAGAAACTCGCGGGACGCCTGGCCGGCGAACGACTTGGTCGGCGAAGGAAAACAGGGGCCGACGCCGAGATAGTCGGCTCCGGCCGCGACCGCCGCCCGGGCCTCGGCGATGTCGTGGGCCGTGCGGCCGACGAGCGCGGCCGGCCCGAGCCTGGCGCGGGCCTCCGCCACGGGCATGTCGGCGGCGCCCAGGTGCACGCCGTCGGCAGCTGCAGCCAACGCCACCTCGACGCGGTCGTTGACGATCACCAGTCGCGGCGGCTCCGGCGCGTGGCGGTGCGCGAGATCGAGAGCCCTGCGGCAGCGATCGAGCAGGGCCTCGTCGGAGAGCTGCTTGTCGCGGAGTTGCACCATCTGGACGCCGGCCGCGAACAGCCCGGCCACGAGCCGCTCGAATCCGGCCGGGTCGGGGCCGCCCGCCACGAGCACGCACAGCCGCGCCGTCGCCAGCCGGTCGCGGGCTGACACCGGTCGCGAACGCTCGCCGTCGGCCGTGGTGGTGGTCACGGGTGGTTCATCCGAGCTGGTCATGGGGCTGTGGGTTCCTCCCGAGAGCATCCACTCGTGGCCGCTCTCCCGCAGCCCGTCGGGGCTGCCGCTGGCCGCTAGCGGTCGCGCTGCTCCCGGCGGAACTGTTCGAGCTCACGCCGCAGCGGTTCCCAGTAGTCGCGGTCGCGGGCTTGCTCCGCCCGCACTTCGGCGTCGAGCGCTGAGCGAAGGTCGTCCAGCGATCGGTCCCGCGCGAGTCGCAGCAGCGGCCGGCTGGCCGTCAGCTCGGCTGCCTGCGTCGGAAACTGCCGGCAGAGTTCGACGAGTAGTTCGGGCGACCGGGCCTCATGCAGCCAGAACTCGACCCGCTCATCCGTAGCCTCGCCGGCATGCTGCCGATGATGAATCGTCACGAGCAGTTCGATCACGGGCCAGTCTTTGCTCCGCTGTGTCTTCTTTGCCTGCACGAGATCCGGGATGCAGAGCAGGTGATACTCGACGCCGCCGGCATCCACGAGCGTCGTCCGTCGGCCCCACAGAGCCGTGAACTCCGGCATCGCCCGCAGGCGGGTCATGACGTCTACCCGCAGGCCTTCCACGCCGGGTGCGCGGCAGCGAAAGTGAACCGCATGCCCGCGGGCCAGGGCCGCCGGGTCGAACGGCGGCACGGCGATTCGGTCTGCCTGCAGCGCGGCCAGGGCCGCCTGGAGACGGGCGAAGTTTTCCGCATCGGCCAGCACCAGGAAATCGACATCCTTGCTAACCTGCGCCGCGCCGTAGAAGACGCAGGCCTGCCCGCCCATGAGCAAGGTCCGGACGCCACTCCTCTGGAATGTCGAAAGGACTTGTCGGATCGGGGTCGGGGTCAAGGCTGCCTCCCATGGCGATGTACTCGACCAACATCCGCTCGCTGCGGTCGAATCGCTCCAGCGGAGAAAGGCTCAGCCAGTCCTGCCACTCGTCGGGCAAATGTTCGGAGGTCATAGCGGCGGTTTCTCGCATCAGCGGAGCACGTCTGCCACGCCCTTCGCAGGATAGCCCGGGCACCGGCACTTCCTCAACCATTTCCCGGCCGCTGAGCGGCTCGCGAGACACCTGCCTTGCTTCCGGGCCGGCCTCGGCCGGGGGCTTGAGCGGCTCCCTTCGTCCCCGGCGGTGGCGTTCGTGCGGCGTCGGCGGCGTTTTTCCCTGCGGACACGCCTGCCGGCCGGGGCCGAATCGTCTTGGCCCGCCGGACCCGGTCGCGTACCCTCCCCCGACTTTTTCCCCCGAGCCGCCATGACATCGCTCCGCTACCTGACGCTCCTCTGGCCCGGGTTGCCCTGGGTCTGGCTCCGCGGCAGCGCGGCCGGCCTCGTGCTGGCGCTGGCGTTCGCCGTGTCGCTCGACGTGGCGTTGGTCACCACCCTCGTCTGGCCCGATCTGGCGGAGCTCCCCTTCGCGATCGCCGTCTGGGCCGCCACCGGCGTCGTGTGGCTGGCAAGCGCGGTGTCGGCGGCCGCAGCCTTTCCGCCGTCGCTCGCCCGCCCGCCGGCCGCAGAGCTCGACCCGCTGTTCGTCAAGGCCCGCGACGCCTACCTGGCCCGAGACTGGCTGGTGGCGGAGACGAGGCTGCGGGAGCTCTTGGACCTGTCCCCCACCGACGGCGAGGCCCAACTGCTCCTGGCGACCATGCTGCGGCGGGTCGGACGCCTCGGCGAGGCGCGGGAAGCGCTCGCCAAACTGTCTGCCAGCGACTCCGGGGCCCGCTGGCGGGCCGCGATCGCCGCCGAGCGAGAGCGGGTCGAGGCGGCCGGCCGCGGACAGGCACCGCTGGACGGGCCGACGACGCTGCCGCTGCCGCGCCCGGAGACCCTCGCCGCCACCGCCGAGAGGGCCGCGGCCTGACGCTCCATTGGGCTGGCGGCCGCACTCGCCCCGAACCTGCTCTTTTCCGGGTTTTCGGCCGCGGGCACAGACGCGGCGGGGGATCCGCCGTAGAATGCCGAAGTTCATTTGGCGTGCGGTTTGCACTGAATCCGGTTCAAGGGCCGGCCTGCCGTCCTGGCAGGCACTCCGAGCCTGCCAGCCCGCGTCCGAGCAGCCCTCAGAGGAGCAGCGATGTACGAGCGTTTTACGGACCGTGCCCGGAAGGTGATGCAGCTGGCCAATCAGGAGGCCCAGCGGTTCAACCACGAATACATCGGCACCGAGCATGTGCTCCTCGGGCTCATCAAGGAGGGCAGCGGCGTCGCCGCCAACGTGCTCAAAAACCTCGACATCGACCTCCGCAAGATCCGGATGGAGGTCGAGAAGCTCG
>JBIKXY010000303.1:0-3344 GCA_044355515.1 Pirellulales bacterium | reverse complement strand
GTGCGGATCCGCCCTTCGCCGGGATCGAGCCGGAGCATGATCTCGCCGAGCGAGACCTGGTCGAAGCCGCAGGATTCCTTGGGCTTGAGGGCGAGTGGCATGGGGCTCACGCGGTGGGGAGGGCGGCGATGTCGAAGGGCTGGAGGCCCGCCTCGCGGGCGATCTCGTTCAGGGCCTCGACCTCGGCGGTCGAGAAGAGCAGGCCGCCGACGGCGTCGGAGCGGGCGGCGGCGGCCGCCTCCAACTGGCCGGGAAGCATGCAGTGGGCGTTCCCGTGGCCGAGGATGTCGGCCACCACCGCCTTGACGTTGGCGGCCTGGGAGCGGCCGCAGGCGAAGGCGCCGCCGCTGACGGCCTCGGGATGGATCACCTGGAAGAAGAAGGCGCAGCCGTGCTTCTCGCCCGGGCCGCCGGTGCCTCGGCTGCGGATCGTCGGCAGGGAGCCGCCGATCAGCGCGGCGACGAGTTCGTTGATCAGCGACAGGCCGTAGCCCTTGTGCGCCCCGAACGGGATCAGTGACTTCGCCTGCGCGGGGTCGGTGGTGGGCTTGCCTTCCGCGTCCACGGCGGCGTCGGGCGGCAACGGCTTGCCCTCCCGCAGGAGCTGCTGCACGCGGCCCATCGCGATCACGCTGGTGGCCCAGTCGATCACCACCGGAAACCCTACCGCCTCGGTCGTGGGAAAACCCCAGGAGTGCGGGTTGGTGCCGAGCGTGGGGAACACGCCCTGAAAGGGCACCACCTCCGCCAGCGACGCGGTGCAGTTGGTGTAGGCGATGTAGCCGCGCCGGGCCGCCTCCATCACATAGCCGCCGCCCCAGAGGTAGTGGAAAGCGTTGTCCACCGAAACCGTGCCCGTGCCATGCTTGTCGGCCAGCGCGATGCAGGTCTCGATCGCCTCCCAGGCCACCGCCTGCCCCAGCTTCTTCTGGGCATCCCAGACCTCGCAGGCGTCGAACCGCGTCGGCAGCCGGCGAACCTGAGCTCCAGGCACGCACCCGCCGGCCTTGGACCCGAACAGGTCGTCGAGGTGGAGGGCCTTGATCGCGTTGTGGGTGCGGATCCCGTGGCGGGTGGCGGCGCTGGCGAGCTTCGCTGCCTGAGCTGCCTCCCCGGCTCCGTAACCCCGCCGCTCATAGGCCGCGGAGACGAGGGCCTCGTGGGCGGCGGTCGGAACGACATGGAATGTCTCGGGCACGTCAGACGACCTTTCGCACGGCGACTTCGGGGTTCACCTGGGCCAGCGGCTTCTCGCCGTGCATGGCCCGCACGAGGTTCTCCACGGCGGCGAGGGCCTGCCGTTGGACGCTCTCGCAGGTGCGGCTGCCCACGTGGGGCGTGACGATGCAGTTGGGCAGGTGGGTGAGCGGATGATCGGCCGGGGGGGGCTCGGCGTCGAGCACGTCCGTGCCGTAGCCGCGGACGCGGCCCGACTCGAGCGCGGCGGCCATGTCGGCCGTGTTGACGATCTCGCCGCGGGCGCAGTTGATCACGATCACGTCGGGCTTCATCCGCTGAATCGTCTCGGCCCGGACGAGGTCGCGGGTCTCGGGCGTGAGGTTGGTGTGGAGCGAGAGGTAGTCGCTCTGGGCGAAGAGCTCGTCGAGCGTGGCGGCCCGGGGCACGCCGTGCTCGGCCGCGAATGCCTCGTCCCAGAAAACGTCGTAGCCGATCGGCCGCATCCCGAAGGCCTTGGCCCGGATCGCCAGCTCCCGGCCGATCCGGCCCAGGCCCACGATTCCGATCGTCTTGCCGAGCACTTCGTGGCCGGTCTGACGCTTCCAGCCGCCGCCCCGGGTCGAGTCGCAGTGGAAGAGAAGATTTTTCTCCAAGGCCAAGAGCAGAAGGAAAGCGTGCTCGGCCACGGTGGTGTGGTTCACACCCGGCGTGAAGAGCACGGGGATGCCCAGCTGCGTGCAGGCCGCGACGTCGATCTTGTCGACGCCGATGCCGTATTTGGAGAGCACCTTGAGCCGGGGCGTGGCCTTCTCCAGCACCCGCCGCGTGATCGCGTCGTCGCCGCAGATAAAACCGTCCACCTCGCCCACCGCCGCGAGCGTGCCGGCCTCGGAGAGCGGACCGCGGGCGGTGATGATCTCCCAGCCGGTGGCGGCGAGCCGGTCGTGGTGCTCGCCGGGAGTGTCCTGAAACGAGGTCGTGGTCAGAAGGATGCGGGTGGGCATGGGGTTTCGTGGGGGCGGGGCGCGATCCTGACGACCGTGAAACGCTACCGAAACCCGCGTCAAACGGCAATCAGCGGTCCGCGCCGGGCCGTGGCTCAGAGCCCCGACACGCCTCGCTCGGTCACGAACGCCTCCACGAGCGCGGCGTGACGGCCGTTCCACTTCCAGAGATGGCAGTCGCGGCGATCGGCCGGGCCGGCACCGGCGATCCCGGTTCGATGCAGCCAGTACGCCTCGTCGGGTCCGAGCGGATGCCGCGCGAACTCCGCCTGCCGCTCGCGAGGGACGCTGGTCTTCACCCAGTTCCAGAGATTGACGTGCCACTGGTGTCCCAGATCGGGATGGCGGATGCACCAGAGCCGATATTCGAGCTCCGTCACCGCCACGGCCTGATCGGCAATCGCCCGCGCCGGCAGGCTCCCCGTGGCAAGCTGCTCCCCGGCGACCGCGATCCCGACGGCCGAGCTGGTGATCACGACCGCCGGATCCGGATCGCTCTCTGGCAGGCCCGCCCGACGTGCCGAGAGGACCTGATCCCAGCCGCTCAGCACGGTGGCCAGCTGCGAGGCAAGGATCATTCGCTCCGCTGCCCGGGCCGCCGCCGGCTGAGGCTCGGCGAGCGGCTTGCGCTGCCGATGCTCCGTCGCGAAGTCACGCAGGCCGTCGAGCCAGGTCCGGGAGGTTGCAAGCATGGAGGCACCACCCGGGGCATCGTATGATGTTGGGCATGCCCGATCCAGTGAAACCAGCCGCGGTCCTCGTCATGGGCGTCAGCGGCTCTGGCAAGACGGAGATCGGCCGGCGGCTGGCGGAGCGACTCGGCTGGCAGTTTCGCGATGCCGACGACTTCCATCCGGCAGAGAACGTCGCCAAGATGCGGGCGGGAATTCCGCTCGACGATAGCGACCGCGGGCCCTGGCTGGAGGCCCTGACCGTGGTGCTCGAGACCGCGACCGGCCCCGGCCCGCCGCTGGTGCTGGCCTGCTCGGCCCTCAAACGCAGCCACCGTGGTCGGCTCGGCCTGCCACAGGAGCGGATTCGGCTCGTGCACCTCGACGGCCCGCCGGAGCTGATCCGCACGCGAATCGAGCGGCGGGCGGGCCATTTCATGCCCGCCGCGCTGCTCGATAGTCAACTCTTGACGCTCGAGCGGCCCGGCCC
>JBIKXY010000302.1:0-3348 GCA_044355515.1 Pirellulales bacterium | reverse complement strand
GAGATCAAGGTCGACATCTGCAACGTCTGCCACCCGTTCTTCACGGGCAAGCTCAAATTCGTCGACACGGCGGGCCGGATCGAGAAGTTCAAGAACAAGTTCGCCAGTGCCGGCTACGCCAGTCTCAAGAAGAAGAAGGCCGCCGAGGCCCCGGCGTCCTGAAGACCCCGCCGGCCTGGTCGGCCAGCGGTGAACCATGCGCGACCAGTTGGAAGAGAAACTCGCCCGGTTCGAAGACCTGGAGCGGGCCATGGCGGATCCGGCGGTGCTCGCTGACCAGCCACGGCTCTCGGCCGTGGCCCGGGAACACGGCTCGCTCGCGCGGGTGGCCGGCAAGTTTCGCGGCTTTCGCCGGCTCGAGCAGCAGATCGCCGAACTCGAGGAGATGAGCCGGGGGGGCGACGAGGAGCTGCGGGCGCTCGCGGCCGCCGAACTCCCTGAGCTCGAGGCCCGCCGCGACGCCGAGTGGGACGAGCTCGCCGAGCTCTGCGGCGACGAGGACGACTCCGACCGGCCGCGGTGCATCGTGGAGCTGCGGGCCGGCACCGGCGGTGAGGAGGCGGCGCTCTTCGTCCGCGACCTCTACGACATGTACCGCCGCTACGGCGCCGAGCAGGGCTGGGATTTCGAGCCGCTCGACGCGAGCCCCACGGAGCTCGGCGGCTTCAAGGAGCTGATCCTCGGCGTCTCCGGCCCGGGCGTCTATCGCCGGCTCCGTCACGAGAGCGGCGGCCATCGGGTGCAGCGGGTGCCCGACACCGAGACCAAGGGGCGGATCCACACCTCGGCCGCCACGGTGGCCGTGATGCCGGAGCCGGAGGACGTGGAGGTCTCGCTTTCGCCCGACGACTACCGCAAGGACCTGTTCTGCGCGAGCGGCCCCGGCGGCCAGCACGTCAACAAGACCGCCTCGGCCGTGCGGCTCACGCACCTCGCCACCGGCATCGTCGTGCAATGCCAGGACGAGAAGAGCCAGCACAAAAACCTCGCCAAGGCGCTCCGCGTGCTCAAGACCCGCCTCTACGAGCACGAGCGGCAGATCGAGCATGCCAAGCGGTCGAGCGAGCGGAAGGGGCTCGTCGGCTCCGGCGACCGCAGCCAGCGGATCCGCACCTACAACTTTCCGCAGAACCGCGTCACCGACCACCGGATCAACGAAAACTTCACGCTCGACCAGGTGATGAGCGGCCGACTGGGGCTGGTGCTCGACGCGCTCGAGCGGCAGGTCCGGGAGGCCCGGCGGCGGGAGATGGCGTCCGCCGGCGGCGCCCGCCCCGCGGCCGACTGATCGACCCTGTTCCCGCGGCCCTGCCGCGGGACCTGCCTCCGGAGCCATGCATGAGCGACGAGCAGTGGACGGTGGGCCGGCTGTTGTCGTGGACGGCCGGCTGGCTGGCCGAGCGGGGCAGTGAGTCGCCGCGGATCGATGCCGAGGTGCTTCTGGCCCACGTCCGCGGCTGCCAGCGGATCCTGCTCTACACCGCCTTCGACGAGGTGGTGGCGGAGGAGCCACGGGCCCGGTTTCGGGAGCTCGTGCGCCGCCGCGGCGCCGGCGAGCCGGTGGCCTATCTCGTGGGCGGCCGCGAGTTTTTCTCGCTCCCGCTCGCGGTCTCCCCGGCGGTGCTCGTGCCGCGGCCGGAGACCGAGGGGCTCGTCGTGCGGGTGATCGATCTTTGTCGCCAGGCCGCCGCGCCGCGGATCGTGGACGTGGGCACGGGCTCGGGGGCGATCGCGATCGCGGTGGCGACCCATCTGCCGCGGGCCGAGGTCGTCGCCAGCGACATCTCGGCCGCGGCGATTGAAGTCGCGCGGGCCAATGCCGCCCGGCTGGGGCTCTCCGAGCGGATCAGGTTCGTGGAGAGCGATCTCTTGGCGGCTCGGGAGCTCGCCGGCCCGTGGGACGTGATCGTCAGCAATCCGCCGTATGTGCGCGAGGACGAGTTCGCGGGCTTGCCCCGCGACGTGCGCGACCATGAGCCGCGCGCGGCCCTCGTGGCCGGGCCGCGGGGCGTCGAGGTGATCGAGCGGCTCGCGGCCGAGGCGGTGGGCCGGCTGCGGCCCGGGGGCTGGCTGGTGCTGGAGGCGGGCCCGGCCGTGGCCGCGGACGTGGAGCGGCTGCTCGCCGCGACGAGCGGGCTCGAGCCGGGGCCGACGCTCAAGGACCTGGCCCGGCTGCCGCGGGTGTTTCAGGCCCGGCGGGCGGGCGGGAGCCCGGTCGCCGCGTGAGCCGGCTGAACCGGCTTCAGGCTCGACCTCGCGGGCATGGTCGTGATCACGGGCCTGCTGCTGGACGTCTCACGTCTGTGAGCCGGTCGAGCGGTTGGCGAACGCCCGGCGGCGGCGGACTCCCATCCCAGCGACGACCGCAGCGCCGACGAGCACCAGCGCCTCGGGCTCGGGCACGATGACCAGGTCGAGGGATTGGCCATCGAGTCCCACGCGGACTGACATGAAGTTCTGCGCAGGAACCTGGCTCGCATCCCAGCCCGCCGTCCCGTTGATCGCCCCGGTTCGGATGTTGAACAGCGTCGTCAGATTCTGATCGGGGAATACCGGGGCGAAGCCGGCCGGCAGGAGCAGGCTGGACGACCCGGAGAAGGAGACCAGCTGAAATCGGTAGTCGCTCGTGTCGTTGATCACGAAGTTGGCGGCCGGGCCGTTCACGTCCGGACTGATCGAGGAGAGCGTCCAGGTGTTGAGGTTGAACCGGGTCGCCGTGGATGTCGGCGCCAGCCCGGTGAGATCGAGCGTGCCCCCTCCGGCGATGGCCATCAGATCCCAGCCGGTCGGCTGGCCGGCCGTGCCCGCGGCGTCGAGCAGTTGCCAGTTGTAGTTGCCCCCCGCTGCGAAGACGCCATTCGCCGCGGTGATCGTCCCGGGCGAGTTGCCGGGCGACAGGGTGCCGCCGTCATTCACCCGCACCGTGCCCACGACTCCACTGCCGGCGAGCGTGCCGCCGGAATTCACGCCGACGAGTCCCGCCGCTGGCAGCACGCCGCCGGTGGCGACGAACACCGTGCCCTCGTTGACGTCCAGGGGGCCCGTAAACCCGCTCGTGCCGGTGAGCGTGAGCCGGGCCGCCCCGGTCTTCGTGAGCCCGAAGCCGGTGCCACCGTCGGCGATTCGCGACGACATCACGACGTCGCTGGCGACCGTGATCGTGCGGTTTCCGGTGAGCGTCTGCGTGCCGGTGAACGTGAGCACGCCCGTGTCGGTGGCGTTGCCGAGCGTCACGTCGCCGCCGTACGAGATCGGGTTGGCGATCGTCCGCTCCGTGGGGCCGTCACTCGACAGGGCGCCGCCGTTGACCGTGGTCGTGGCCGTGCCGAGTGCCGACTCCACACCTAC
>JBIKXY010000301.1:0-3357 GCA_044355515.1 Pirellulales bacterium | reverse complement strand
AGCGGCTCTTCGGGAATGATCGCGGCCCGGGTGGCCACGACCACGCCCGTCGCGGCGGCCGCCTCGGTGCCCTCCTCGGAGACCTCGACGAAGCCCTCGTGGACCACGTCCGACACGAACAAGTCCCGCGTGCCGTCCATCCCCGAGAGATCGGCCTCGCCGGCGACGAACGCCCGCTTCATGCCGAGCGACTTCAGTGCGGCTGAGAGCGAAAGCGGCTTGCGGGCCGTCCATGTGGGGAGTGACAGGACCACCGGCCGCTGCCGGACACCGCCGGCGGCGTTCCAGCGTGTCCGCCAGTCGCCCTTCATGCCGGCAAGGACAGCCTCCAGGCTATCGGCCGTCGCCGGCACCACGAGCACCATCGCCAGCCGTCCGCCGGCGTAGGGAATCTCGCAGACCGTGGCCGCAGCGGCCCCTTCGCCCACCTTCCCCGCCACCAGCTTTTCGGCGGCATGCATGAACGGCACCTCGGCCCGGTCGCCGCCCGGGAGCGTGAATGCCTCGGGCCGGGTGGCCGACTTCTCGAAGGGCGTGGCCCAGGGGGCCTTCATGTAGATCGCGTTGGTGAGCACGAGCCGCGTCAGGGGCGTGATCGAGCCCGACTTCAAGAGCTCGGGGATCTTCTCAGCCGTGTGCTCGCCCACCCAGGCGTTGATCTCGGCTCGGGCGGCTTCGGTCTGCCCCGCGAAATCGACGATCCCCGCGGCCGCTCCATACTTCGCCTCGAGCAGGCCGGTGAACCCGGCCTCCAGGGCCTGGCCCCGCTGCGCCCAGATCCGGTTGGCGACGTCGAGCTTGATCGCGTCTCCCTTGGCCTCGGCCAGGCCCTCCCGCAACTCGGCCACGGCGGCGGCGATCTGCTCGCGGTCGTCGGGCATTCCCAGCACCGCCGCGATCTCGGCGGCCGTCTCCCCCCGGGCCCCGGCATGGGTCATCGACAGCGCCTCCCAGACGCTCGCCGGCGAGAGGATCGTGTTGCCCTCGCCGGAGGCCCGCACGAGTTCCCAGGCGAGCTTCGCCGTGCCCGCCGCGGCGTCGGCGGCGGGAGCCGACCCGACGGGGAGCATCGCGGCGGCCGCCAGCAGGCCGGCGGCGGCAGGGATCGACATCCGGCTCATCATGAATCTCCTCGTGGCTTTATTCGATTTCCAGCTTCGCGAGCAGTTCGTCGAGCCCGCGGCGGGCATTCTCTTCCTGCCCCTGAAACTCCGCAATCTCCTTGCGGAGCGCCTCGACCCGGTCCTCCTGCTCGGCGAACTTCCGCACGGAGCGGGTGTAAAGGTCGCTGCCGCGGTCGAGCTGGGCCATGTTCTGCCGGATCCGCTCCTGCTCCTGGCTCACCACCCGTCGGCCCGGAAGCTCACTCGGCCGCGAGCAGTCGGGCGATCCTCCGGCCGGGGGCGGTCATCGCCAGCCGGCCGAGGGCCGCGGGCGACACGAGCCGGCGGTGCTTGGCCAGGACCGGCGGCCGCCGGAGCCGCCGCGCCACCACCCGGCAGCTGACGCGGTGGTGGGTGACCGTGTAGGCCACGGTGCCGAGCAGCCGGTCGCCGGCCTTCCGCCGCTCCCTGGCAGCCGCCCGGGGAAAATCCCAGAGCCCCTCCCACCACTCGCCGGCCCCGCGCCGCTCCACGACCACGCGGCCGGCCGCCTCGAGCACGAGGGCCGTCTCGCGAAGCTGCTTCACGGCCCGCGGTCGTGGCAGCGCGGGGATCGCCTCGACTTGGCCGGTCGCCCGGGCCACGCACGAGCCGGCGAGCGGGCACTTGCAGCACAGCGGCCGCGCGACCGTGCACACCGTCGCCCCCAGATCCATGACCGCCTGATTGAAGAGGCCGGGGTCGCGGGCCGGCACGAGCTCCGCGGCGATCCGCCAAAGCGGCTCGTCTCCCGCGCCCCCCACGGGCTCGCCGTAGCCCACGAGCCGGGCGATCACCCGGCGGCTGTTGGCCTCCACGATCGGCTCCCGCTCCCCGAAGGCGATCGAGGCGATGGCCCCGGCGGTGTAGCGGCCGATCCCCGGGAGGCCGCGGAGCCCGGCCGCGGTCCGGGGAAACTCGCCGCCGTGCGCGGCCACGATTTGCTTCGCCGCCGCATGGAGCTGCCGTGCCCGGCGGTAATAGCCCAGGCCCTCCCACCGCCTGAGCACCTCCCGCTCGGGAGCCCGGGCGAGCGCCCGTAAGTCGGGAAACCGCTCCATGAACCGCGCGAAGTATTCCTTCACCCGCTCCACCTGGGTCTGCTGGAGCATGATCTCGCTCACCCAGACACGGTAGGGATCGCGGCTCGCCCGCCAGGGCAGGTCGCGGCGATGGCGGCGATACCAGGCCAGGAGCGGGGCCGCCACGGTGGCAACCCGCGCCGGGGCCGCCACTGTTCCCGACCCACGGCATGGCGGCTTCAAGGGCGGGCTCCGCAAGCGGGCGCAGTAAACTGGGGAGCGTCCCCATGATCGGCACCGCGAGTGTAGTCTGACGGGAAACTCCACCCTGAAGCCGCGCATGACCGCCGACGATTCCCGCCGCAACAAGAGCAAGCCCTCCGCGGCCGAGCGGATCACGCTGGCCCGCCGCGACGGCCCGGGTGGCCGGGCCTGGGAGATCGTGCAGCCCCGCTGCGCCCGCCGCCGCCGCGCCGACATCGAGGAGGTCGAGGCGATGATCGCCGGCGGCGAGCCGGAGATCGCCCGCGACGAACTCGTCTGGCTGCTCTCGGAGTGCCCCGACTTCCTCGAGGCCCACGTGCACTTGGGCCTGATCGCGCTGGAGGAAGGCGACGCCAAGCTGGCCCGCGGCCATTTCGGCCGGGCCTACGAGCTCTGCCTGCGGGCGCTTGAGGCGGCCGGCAACCCCAGGCCGCTGCCCCACGCGCTCGAGGGCAACGGGC
Source organism: Pirellulales bacterium (assembly GCA_044355515.1). Taxonomy (GTDB): domain Bacteria; phylum Planctomycetota; class Planctomycetia; order Pirellulales; family UBA1268; genus QWPN01. The sequence goes on along the minus strand of JBIKXY010000301.1, from coordinate 468 downwards.
CCTTCTTCGAAGCGGCGAAGGGGCTCGTCCACTGCCTGCTCCAAACCGGCCGGCGGAAACTGGCCGCCGACACCTGCCGCCGCATCGCCCCGCTCGACCCGGCGGATCCGCTCGGCATCCAGAAACTGCTCGCGCGGTGAGGCGCGGTCCGGCTGTGGATGCCGTATCATGCCGCCTGTCCGTCTCCCTCCGTGTTGGATGCTCTTCGCATGACCGCTCGCGCCGCAGCCCTGCAGGTCTTCGCGATCGTTCTCGGCCTGGCCGCGACGGCCTGCGGCCAGCCGCCGGCCTCGCCGCCGATGTTGGCCACCGAGGCGGCCGGGGTGATCCGGCTCTGGCAAGGGGCCGCCCCCGGCGCCAAGGGCGACGCGGATCACGACGTCCCCGTCGTCACCTGGTGGCCCGCGCAGCAGGCGGCCGGCGCCTCGGCGGCGCTCGTCATCTGCCCCGGCGGCGGCTACGGCGCGC
>JBIKXY010000102.1:0-10408 GCA_044355515.1 Pirellulales bacterium | reverse complement strand
GGGGGGCGTTTCCCCGGCACCGGCTCGCAGAACTCCGGGACGCCCGCCCCTGTCGCGTGACCGTCACGATGGCCAGACGACGGACCCGACCGCTCCCGGTGTTCGTGATTTCCTTCAACCGCGGCCGAATGCTGCGCCGCTGCCTGGCGGCGCTGGGCCGGCTCGATCGGCCGACCGTGCCGATCGTGCACGACAACGGGAGCACCGACCCGGCCACGCTGGAGATCCTCGCCGACCTGGCCGCGCAGGGTGTCACGGTCGTTCGCGGGAAAGCCATTTCGTCGCCCGACGAGCTCAACGACGTCGATCGGACGATCACCGCCTGGTTCGCCGACTGGAGCGAGCCAGGGCCATACGTCGTGACCGACTGTGACATCGACATTTCGGTCGCCGATCCGGCCGCGCTCGATGTGTACGAGGAACTGCTGACCGTGTTCCGCCGGGCCGGCTGCGTGGGCCCGATGCTGCGGATCAGGGACATCGAGCCGACCTATCCGCTCTACCAGCGGGTCATGAACCGGCACATCGACGTCTTCTGGCACCGCCGGCCAACCTGGGTGGACACCAGCCGTGGGCGGATCGCGGTGCAGGAGTGCCGGATTGACACCACCTTCGCCATGCACCGGGCTGGCGAGCCGTTTCGCCGCCTGAAGGACGCCGTACGGGTCTATGAACCTTACGAGGCGGTGCACCTCGACTGGTACGTCGCCAACCGGGAGCTCGATCCCGGCTACGCCGACAGCTGCCGGGCTGAAATCTCGCATTGGCACAACCGTCAAGAAGATGCCCGCCATCGGACCGAGCCGTTGCGGCACGATCATTTCATCGCCGTGCGGCGGACTGCGTGCGGGGCCCTGGAGGAATACGTCTGCCGCCTCGGCCCCGAGGGCTGCGTGTCGGATGCTCACCCGTTTCGGACCTGAATGGATCGCGATACCATTGCCGCGAATCCGGTCGCCGGCAGGGCGTGCCTGGAAGCCGTTTGACGGTGGGAACCATGGGGCGATCAGACTCCGACGAACGCACCATGCCCGCCCCGATCCCGCCGTTCGCCGCGGCATCCGCGGCCGAGCGTATCGGGCGAATCGCGGAGGTGGAGAACCTCCGTCGGGCCAAGGCCAGCGAACTTGGTCGCTGGCGGAATCCGGCCTCGCATCAGGCCGGCTGGGGTGACCGCGGCCGAATCCTCGCGGGCTTCGTCAGACCGGGCGAGCGAGTCTTCGAGTTTGGCGCGGGGGCTTCAGTCGTCGCGGCCGCGCTTCCCTCCGGCTGTCATTACGTCGGCAGCGACGCCGTCCCGCTCCGAGAGAGCGTGGTGCGATTCGACCTCAACGCCGCCACGCTGCCCCAGTTGTCCGGACACGATCTCGCGCTGTTCAGTGGCGTCCTCGAGTACGTCCACGACCTCGATCGGCTCACCACTTTCCTGGCGAGGGCTTTTCGCTCGGTGATCTGCTCCTATGCTATCGTCCAAGAGGCGACACCGGAGGAGTTCGCAAGGCGCAGGTATTCCGGCTGGTTCAACGATCTCGACCAGGCTGCCTTTCGACGGCTTTTTCAGGCCGCCGGTTATGCACTCACCCGCGAGAGCGACTGGTGCCGGCAATCGCTCTCCCGCTGGGACCGTTCGGGGGCGACCGGTCCGGAGACCGGTGGGCGTTTTCCTGCCCCCTGAGTGGCTGCACGGGCTGCCGCCTATCAGCCGGCGGCCCGCTCGCGTCGCCAGGCGAGTGCCCGGCCGTACAACTCCATGTCACGGGCGTGATGCCCCTCGATCGCCGCCCGCAGGGCCGGCGAGATCTCATCGCGATCGGCCGTCGAGTCGGCGACGTTCAGCCGGTCGGGCGGCCCGGCATCCCCCAAAAAACGGCGGGCCCACCAGGAAAAATCCTGGGCATAAAACTCCGTGATCCCCACGAAGGAGAAGTATTCGAGCGGAAATCCGTACAGGAACTGTGAGTACAGGTCGCGAACCTCGGCCCCCAGGCAGAATCGCTCCAACGACCAGCCTTCCTGCATCATCGTCCGGTGCAGCGGCGGTGCATGTTCCGGATCGTAACTCTTCCGCCAGAACCGGTAGTGGGACACGGCCCGGTCGATTGGATTCCGCAGCCAGGTGACAAACGACACGTCCGGCCTGCCGTCGGCCAGCAGCAGGTACTTGAGCGGCAGAAAGTGGCCGTGAATGCATTCCACCCCCGCAAAGGCGTTATCGGCGTTGGCCAGGCAGTTGCGGACGGCGCTGCGGTTTCGCTCCCCATGCGGTGTGTTGATGGGCAGGTCCGCATAGTCCCGCAGCAACGCGTCGCCGTAGCGACGCTCGAGCGCGGCCGCAAAACTCGTACCCGCAGTCTTGGGCAGATGGACCGAGATGATCACCGTGACTCGTCGCTCGCGCCGTGTGCGGGGGCACCGGCCGGAGCCCCTTGGCTAGGATCATAAACGCCGAGCCAACGCCCGTGGGATCGTATCGTCGGGATTCCGCGGCCCGCGGCCACCACGAAACGCGTCGGCGCCGGTTCGGGACTCCGCCCTGCGGCGTTGACAGTCTTTCAGCCCGCTGAGTATTCCTATGCCACCGTGATCGCATCCTCGAGTTTTCGTATTGGCCGCCTGCCAGCCGGGGCCGCGATCCTGCCGCTGGCCGCCTGCCTCGTCATCGCCGCGGCGGCCGCCGCCCGGGCGGAGGAGCCCTTCGCCGCCGGGATGCCCGGCCCGCCGGCCCGGCCCACCAGGGTGGAATGCGCCATCCTGATCGTGGACGTGGTCGAGATCGACGACGTCAACGAGAGCTTCCAGGCCGAGATCGCGATCCTGGCCTCCTGGCAGGATCCGCGGCTGGCCTTCGACCCCGCGGCCGAGGGCACCGACCTCAAGCTGTTCCAGGGATCGTTCCAGTTCAACGAACTGTTCAAGGGCTGGTGGCCCCAGCTGTTGATCCTCAACGAGGTGGGCCGCGAAGATCCCAAGGCGATCACGGTCACGATCAGCCCCGACGGCACGGTCCGCTATCGGGAGCAGCGGAACGCCGTCCTCGAGACCCCGATGGCGCTCCACGACTTCCCCTTCGACACCCAGCGGCTCGAAGCCTCGCTGATCCCCTTCGGCAACACGACCGACGAGGTGGTGCTCGAGGTGGACGAGCGGTTCGCCGCCTCGACCGATGACTACGTCCGCCGGGAGCACAAGGTCAACGTCTCGGGCTGGGACCTCCAGCATCTGGAGATGGCGACCGACGAGACGTTCATCCGCGCGGGCTCCGGCCAGACCCGCTTCTCCCGGCTCCTGACCACCATCCAGCTCCAGCGGCGGAGCTTTCAGTATGTCTGGGAGATTCTCTTTCCGCTGGTCGTGCTCGTCTCGGTGGTGTGGTCGATCTTCTGGGTCGAGATCGACTCCCTGGCCGACCGGCTCAACATCTCCTTCATCGGCGTGCTCACGATCGTGGCCTACCAGTTCGTGCTGGTCGAGCACATGCCGCGGATGAGCTATTTGACTTTCCTCGACGCCGTGCTGATCTGCTCGTTCGTGATGATGGCCGCGACCGTGCCGCAGAGCCTGCTGATTCATTCGCTCGTACGGAAGGGCAAGCAGCAGCTGGCCCGGCGGATCGACCGCACCAGCCGCTGGCTGTTCCCGGTGGTCTATTTCCTGCTGCTGGCGGCCGTGGCCCGCTGGTTTGGGATCAGCTAGGGGACCGTGACAGAGCCATTCGCGGCCGTTTTCACGCCGAATCGCCCCCCGAAAACCGTCTGCCAAAAATGATTGGTTTTCATGGAAATCGGGTATTGTGATGAAACCGGGCCGGGTTTGTTTCGGCCCACACTCACGGAGGATTTCAGCATGATCCGGCGCATTCTGGTTCTCGGCGTGCTCGGCTGTTCGCTCGCGCTGGTTCAGCCGGCGCGGGCACAAGGCGTGTGGTTCGGTGGCATCGGCGTCCCCGGGTTTTACGCCTCTGGCTTTGCCAGCGCGGGCTTCTCCGGCGGCCTGATACCCACCCGACTCGGCTTTCCGGTCGTCGCGGCAGTCGTTCCGCCGGTGGTCGTCGTCCCACCGGTGGTCGTCGTCCCGCCGGTAGTCTCCGTTGCACGGCCGATCGTGTACGGTAGCATCGGCCCGGTCTATGTCCCGCGGCCGGCTGTTCGCCTGCCCTTGGACCGCGCGTACCGTCGTGCGTGGCGCAGGGGCTGGTGAGCGGGCCAGGCTATCGGAACCCGGCGACTCGAGCGGCGAACCCATGAGTCCGCCAAACCTTAGCCTTTGCGCCCGTAGCTCAGTCGGATAGAGCATGGGATTTCTAATCCCAAGGTCGGTGGTTCGATCCCACCCGGGCGTATTGCGGTTTTTTGCGATTTGGGGGCGGGCCGGAAGGGCCTTGTTAGGTCATTTGTTAGGTTTCGGCCCTTGGCCGCTCCGGAGGCCACCACGTCGGAGGGTCGCGGTGACGATCAGTCCTTCTTCGGCTGCTGCTTGGCCGCGTGCTCTGCCATGATCCTCTGGCGGGCCTCGGTCAGCGCCTTCGCGATGGCGTCTGCCGACGCGCCAGTCGGAAAGTCAAACCGGACGGGCTTGTCTTCGTTCGCCTTCTCGGCGGCGGCCTCATCAAGAATCCGGCGGCCCTGCTCGCGAATAGCCTTCGCAATGGCTGCCGCATCGAGGTCTCGCGGGAAGTCGAACCGCACCAGTCGCGTCTTGTCGCTCTCGTCTGCCATTGTAGTTCTCCTATCGGGGGGTAATCACGCCGATCACGTCATCGTCGTCGGGCCGTCGCGTGAAGTCCTTCACCATCTCGGCAGTGACGTCCCGCCAGAACAGCGTTTCGTCTCGCTCGCCCGTGGCCGCGAACGTCACGAGCGCCCGCTCGACCTCCGCGAAGGTGGAGACCTCGGACCCCCGGACTCGCAGCGGGCAGCGTCGCGGCGGGTGCTTGTCGCACCGCTGGCGGTAATGAATCACGGCCGGGGCATCCGCGCCGCCGAGATCGCGGGCGACGCGGAAGTGCTGGAACCCCTCGCCGAAGATCGTCCGGCTCTCGATGACGTAGCGGCCGTCGGTGCCGGCGGCCTGGGCGTAGGTGTCCTGGCCGTCCTCGACGATCAGATAGGTCGCGCCGTCCGGCCGGGCGAGCTCGTAGATGGCCCGCACGACGTCGTCGATCGTAGCGTTGGGCATGTCGCGGTGGCCTTCAAGTTTCAGCCGCATCTTCGTCCTCCTCCTCCCAAAGTGCTTTCCAAAACTCTTCGTCCTCCTCTCGCCGGAGCTCGAGGTAGTCCTCTACGGGGTGACCATGGTCGCGGATCAAGTCTTCGAGCAGGAACCTCCGGCCGTCGGGCGCGATCAGTTCGGCGAGGAGCCCCGAGACCGGCGACATCGTCGCCGATATCCGCTCCGAAGCAGGCACGATGGCCTCCTCAACCACAAGTTCAACGAACGGCAGGAAATGCTTGTGCATCCAGTAGGACTGGCGGGCCGCCTCGACGTCACGGCGATACGCGCGAAGGACGGGAAACAGCCGCCACAAGTCTCTGATGTTCGGCGGCCGACTTGGTGGCTCCGGCAGTTGGCTCGTGAGCCTGGCGATCATGGCTGTATACAACTCCCGCTTTTTGAGGATGAACATGCCCTGCTCGAACGAAACAGGGGCGAACGAAATCTCGAAAGCGTGAAATAACGACTTCAGTTGCCGCAACCGGCAGAGCGAGGATCGACTGTGGCGGGTGTCAGCATCATCCCAGAGACCTTTCCGGACGTCGCTCGGACAGCACTCCTCGAAGCAATCGATCAGCGTGATCGCGGTGACGGTTGCACGGGTCATTGCGAATGCTCCCTACGCGGCGGCGACGAGCAGCGGCAGCACGGTCGGCATGTCGCACTCCTCGCCGCGTTCCGGCACCCACTCCCCCTCGGTCGCCAATCTCGCGAACAGGGCGTCGCGATTCCGGATCGCTTCGGCCAGCGACTTCGTGCCGAGCGAGCGCCGGACTCGGCGGGTGCGGCAGTCGAAGTTGAGCGTGTAATGAACCCACCAGGTGCCGTTATTCAGCCAGAGGTGGTGGATGTCGTTGGCTTCGTCAATGCGGGCGGAGAGTCGGCCGAGTGGCATGGGATGCTCCTTGCTTCGCGGGGGATCGAGCCGTTTCGCCGGATCGCTCCAGCGCGCATCCTCGGGTTCCGTTGCCGGTTCCCGTAACCACCTTACGGTTGCAGGTTGGCGGGCCGCCCTCTTTGGGACGACCTGCTCAAGACGGATGCTGCAGAAAGTATACACCGCCGGGGAAGGGAGGGTTCGCCGCCAGGAGTGTCATACACCCTCGATGCGGGGGTACGCTGATAAGACGCGGCCATCGGGCTGGAAGTCACACTTTCCGAGCTCGCGGGATTGCCCACGCCCTGATCCTGATCCCGGTCTCGTGAGAGAATCCTCGTGCCCCGGCAGGGGCTGGAAAGGGGTCTCTGACGAAGACGCGACGCAGTGCAGAGCGGATAGCGGGCGTGCTTCGACACGGGTCGTGTCGACCAGTGGCGAATGGACGACACCCACACGCGGCCGCATGGCGGCCTAGAGTGGCTGACCCCGGCGGCCTGCATCGCCGGGCTTGACGATCCGACCTGCGGGGCGGCGGCGGCGCGTGGCGTGTTTCCGGCCGCGGTCCCATCGCCCCCGCGCGCGGGGTCGCAGGGCCGGCCTTCGATCACAATGCCCGGTCGCTCACCACGTACACCACGCTGGGTATCGATCGCCTCGTGAGGCGTTGCTCGATCCGCAGCTGACTCGCCGCGACCACCTCGGCAACCAGGTCATCCGGCACGAAGATTCTTTGAACGCCAAACACCACCCTCCCACGAGGCGACAGCCTGGCCCCTGACTCCCGGAGGAACCGCCGCAGAATCGCGGTGCCATCCGCCCCGCCATCCCAGACCTGATCGCCGTCCACTTCGAGCCGCTGGGTCAACTTCAACGCCTTGCCCACCCGCGTGGGAACGTAGGGCGAGTTGAAAAAAATCAGGTCATACTGCCGGAGCGGGGGAACTTCGGCAAACGAGTCACTGACCCAGAACGAGGCGTCGATGTGGTTGTACTCGGCAACCTTTCGCGAGCTTTCGACTCGCGCTGCCGAGCAATCGATGCCATCGAGTGCCAGTGTCCAGCCCCGATTACGGGCCGCTCTTTTCAGCGACAAACCAACCAATGCTCCTTGACCGATCCCAAGCTCCAACACCCGTCCGTCGTCCTCGGTCAGCAGCTCGCCCAGCGTCTTGGAGAGCAGCACCGTCGTGGGATCGAACTGAACCTTCGTGTCTCGGGGAATGCGAACACCGAACAGCCGGCGAATGATCGCCCTGTTCGTGCGGAGCATCTTCAGCAGCGGGTGAACGCAGCGGTAGGCAAGGAGCGTCAATCGCATAACAGCAGTGGTTTTCGGATCACACCTTCCTGACCAAGCCCACCCCAAGCGCTCGCGTCGGCAGCCAGGGTGGCATGGGTCTCAGCCGCAGTGCTCGAGGGCCCGCTCGTGGGCCACCTGGTAGGCACCGCCCACCTTCGCCCAGTCGAACTCCCACGAGCGGCGCTCCACGCTGTTTCGCAGTTCGATCCGATCCCGCCGTGAGAGCGTGCAGAACTGAAACAGCCGGCCGGCCAGGTCGCTCGCGGCCTCGGAAAACGAGCGGCCGCGGCGTCCGAGCACCGACAGGCCCCAGTTCTCGTGATCCGGCAGGTTTTCCATCACGTAGCGACCGAAGCCCGCCAGGTCGCTCGAGAGCGCCGGCGTGCCGAGCGCCATGCACTCCAACGGGGTGTAGCCCCACGGCTCGTAGGCGCTGGGAAAGAGGCCCAGATGACAGCCGCGCACGAACTGCTCGTACTCGATGCCCCACAGCGGGCTGACCGGCGTGATGAACTCCGGATGATAGACGACCTTCACGGGGTCCTCGGGGCGATTGAACAACCCGACCGACCGCAGTTTCATCAGCACGGCGTCGTGCTGATCGTCCTCCAGGATGTGGGTCACGATGGGCGGCAGCGACTCCATGCGAAACGCGGCCTGCGTCCGTCGGTACCGCAGCTGCCAATACTCCTCGATCAGGTCGTCCAGGTGCAGCCGCTCTCCCGCCGCCGCGCGACGTGAAAGTTCCTCCCCGAGGCGGCTCATGATCTTCTCGCAGACTTCCGTCAGCTCGTTGAGCATGCCCCGTTTCTCCAGCACCAGCGGGTGCAGCGAGCGGGTCGGCCGCGCGGTCACGATGAAGAACACGACGGTCAGGCCGAGCCGGGTCGCCTTGAGCTGCACGTTCAACTCGCGGAGCGCCTCCAAACACAGATCGAAGCCCTTGTTGTGCGGCTCGAACCGACCGCTGGAAAACATGTACAGCGTGCGGTCGAGATCGAAGCTCTGATTCGGGAAGAAGTAGCCCATCGAGAAGTTGTGCAGCCGCTCCTTGAAATGGGCGTGAAACGTCTGGAAGTCGTGCCCCACGTTGAACCGCGAGATGTTCAGCCCGTTGGGAGTGATCACATCGGGCGTCCGGCCGAGCAGTGCCGTGCACTCCTCGGCCGTGATCGGCGAAACGGTCGTGAACACGTGGGCCGCGTGGGCGCAGGCCCGCTCGATCGAGTGCTGGGCATGCACGCCGTAGCGATCGGCGGTGGGGCCCGCGTCGATCTGGTGCAGCCGATCATAGAAGTCGTCTTCGCTGGACGCGACGTAGCGACCGACGAGCGTGGCGTGCGTGGTGAAGATGGAGCCGATGGGCAGTTTCGCGCGGCGCATCACGGGCAGCGCCAGCCCCCCCTGCCACTCGTGGAAATGCGCCAGGAGCCGCCGCGGCGCCTGGTTCCGGCCCTGCTGTCGCGCGAGCTCTGCCTGCACCGCCTGCAGCAGGCGGCGGACCGCGTCGCCGAAGGTCACCGCCGCGTCGATCAGCGGATCGCGGCCGGGAAAGCTGACGCCGTGGCCGACCCGGAGCAGGTGGCGAAGCTCGTCGAGCGTGCCCGCCAGCTTGGCATGATCGACCAGCAGCACCCGGGGCCGCCCTTCAATCAGCCAGTGCCCGTGGCGAACCGGCAGCCCCGCGCGGTGCACCGCTTCGAGCGCACTCGCGAGCCAGCCGGTCGGCGGGCTTTCCTCGATCTCGAGGTGGGCCTTGCTCTCCACCAACGGGCCGATCAGGCAGTAGCGGTCGCGCCAGCGGCTCGCCATCAGGGGCACTTTGGAGCGGACGACCTGATAGATTCCCCCGACCTGATTGCACACCTCCCAGGCCACCTCGAACAGAAACGCGTCGGCCGGCGCCGGGTCGGCGGCGGAGAGCGGCGGGCCTGACGCCATCAGCGGCGGCGAATGGCGGTTGGGGCTCTGCAGGGCCATGATTCAACCAGCGGCGGGAACAGGGCCGTTCGACGAGGTGCTGGCGGTTGCCGTGCGGCCGGTTGAGCGGCCGCTGGGCCGCAGGATAGCCCGGCCCATAACAACTCGCCAACCCTGGCTCGTCGCCGGGTGAGCCGCGAGCGGCAGGCCCGTGCCTCCAGGCGCCGCCCGCGAACGCGTCGGCCCTGGGTGCTCGACGGCGCGGCTCAATCGCCTGCCCGCCGCTGGGAAAAGAGCCACTCGTGGAACGCGTCGTCGGCGTAGGTCCGCGTCCAGGAGTCGTGGGCCACGGCCGGATACTCGGTGTATTTGGGCATGCCGCCGGCCGCCCGGATCGCCTCGATCATCTCCCGCGAGCGGCCCACCGGCACGGCCCGATCATCGTCGCCATGGAACGCCCAGACTGGCAGGCTGACGTAGCGCTTGGCCCAGTCGGGATCGCCCCCGCCGCAGACCGGCGCGGCCGCCGCAAACCGCGAGCCCGGGATCCCGGCGGCATACCAGGTGCCGTAGCCGCCCATCGACAGCCCAGTGACATAGACCCGGTCGGGATCGACCTTCCCAGTGGCGATCAGGCCATCGACCACCTCGAGGGCGAGCTCGAGTGGCTCCGAGGGCTCGGCCGGAAACGTGCCCGCCCCGCCCTGGTCGCCCCAATCGACCTCGACCCACTTCCGACCCGCCGGACACTGGGGCACGAGCACCAGGCACGGGTGCGTCGCCTGCCGGCGGTGAAACTCGACCACCCCGTGCTCGAGCTGCGCCGCGTTGTCGTCACCCCGCTCCCCGGCGCCGTGGAGAAAGAGCACGAGCGGCAGTTTCGCCGTGCCCGCAGCCGCTTCGGGCGTGAACAGCCGGTAGCGGAGCGTCGCCCCGCCCGACTGATGCTCGTCTCGGGCGAAGGCATCCTGCCACACGGCCGGATCGGCCGCCACACCCGTGGCCGCCAGAAAAACGACGCCGAGCAGCGAGACTTCGGCCAGGAACATGGTCAGCGGGCTCATGGATCGTTCCCCCCGTCGATGGCTAGCCGTGGA
>JBIKXY010000101.1:0-10411 GCA_044355515.1 Pirellulales bacterium | reverse complement strand
GTGATCGTGGCCGGCTGCCTGGCCGAGCGGCAGAAGGAGGGGCTGCTCGAGGAGCTGCCCGGCCTCGACGCCGTGATCGGCGTCTTCTCCCGCGACGAGGTGGCCCGGGCGGCCGAGCGGCTGGTGGGCCGGCTGGGCGAGCAGCAGAGCGTGTTTCGCCCCGCGCCCGCCCGGGCCCTCGACGACTCCGGCCGGCTCCGCGTCACCCCGCGGCACGTCGCCTACCTCAAGATCTCCGAGGGCTGCGACCGTACCTGCACCTTCTGCTCGATCCCGCGGATGCGGGGCAAGCACGCCACCAAGCCGATCGAAGAGGTGGTCCGCGAAGCCCGCGAGCTGGCCGCCGACGGGGTCAAGGAACTGGTGCTCGTCGCCCAGGACACGACCTATTACGGCATCGACCTCTATGGCGAGCCGCGGCTGGTCGAGCTGCTCGGCGAGCTCGAGCGGATCGACGGCATTGAGTGGATCCGGCTGATGTATCTCTACCCGATCCACTTCAGCGACCGGCTGATCGCCACGATCGCCGAGAGCCCGAAGATCCTCCCCTACCTCGACATGCCCCTGCAGCACGCCTCCGACGCCGTGCTCAAGCGGATGCAGCGGCGGGTCAACCGGGCCGCCACGGAAGAGCTGCTGGGCAAGCTCCGCGGCGCGATCCCCGAGCTCGTTCTGCGGACCACGTTCATCACGGGCTTCCCCGGCGAGACCCGGCCGCAATTCGAGGAGCTGCTCGAGTTTACGCAGCAGTGGCGGTTCGAGCGGGTGGGGGTGTTCACCTACTCCTTCGAGCCCGACACGCCCTCGGCGCGGCTCGACGGCCACCTCCCCGAGGAGGAGAAGGCAGCCCGCCGCGACGAGCTGATGCTCCTCCAGCAGGAGATCGCCCACGACCACGCCCGCCGGCAGGTGGGCCGGGTCTGCGACGTGATCATCGACCGGCAGAGCGACGAGCGGGAGGACGTCTGGCTCGGCCGGTCCAAGGCCGACGCGCCCGACATCGACTGCACGGTCTACGTGACCGACCCCGACGCCCGCCCCGGCCGATCGCTCGCCGGCCGGATCCTCCCCGTCGAGGTCGTCGCGGCCAGCGGCTACGACCTGGCGGGCGTTCCGGCGGAGGGCTGAGCCCATGCGGGGCGATCCGGCATCGGCGGCGGTCTGGACCGTTCCCAACGTCCTGTCGCTGGGGCGGCTGCTCCTCTCGGTCGTGGTCTTCCTCTTGATCGTGCGCGGGGCCGACGCAGCGGCCACGCTCCTGTTTCTGGTCGCCGCCACCACCGACTGGGTCGATGGCTGGTATGCCCGCCGGTATGGCCAGGTGAGCCGGCTGGGGCGGATCTTCGACCCGCTCGTCGACAAGGTGCTCGTCTGCGGGGCCGCGATCCTCGTGGCCGATCCGGCCGGCCCGCTCGTCCCCTGGATGGCCGTGGTGATCGTGGTCCGCGAGCTGGTGGTGACGGCGATCCGGGCCGAGATGGAGGCCGCCGGCAGCGACTTCTCGGCGGGCTGGAGCGGCAAACTGAAGATGGTGCTCCAGTGCGCGGCGGTGGCGGTCGTGCTCGCGGCCCGGGCCTGGCCCGAGTGGTCGCCCTTCAGCGTGCCACTGGCGACGGCCGCCACCTGGACCGCCTGGGCGGCCGTGATCGCCACCGCCTGGTCGGGGCTCGAATACCTCTGGGCGGCACGGTCGCTCGTCCGCTGACATCGGCGGCGGGCGACGCGTCTCCCGCGGAGGCGACGGGCGCCACGGACGGGACTCGGCTGCCGGGGGCGGTCGGGTTCATGCGGAGCGTGGAGCGGCCGGCGTTCGCAGACTGTGGAGCAAGTCTGCCCGAGCAGGATGGGAGGGCCGCCGATCGGGGAAACCCTCGGCGTCTCCCCCGGTCGGCCGCGTGGACAAAGGCCGTGGGAGGGCTTTGTCCACGAACAGTTCGATCACTCGCGGGCGTTCAGGACCTCGTCGAGTTTCGCCTCGACGCCGAGCAACCCGGCCCAGCGGCGGAGGTAGGGCTCGTCGAGTTCGGAACGCGCGAGCAGCAAGTCGTCGATGTCGGCCCGATCCCGGGCACGATTCGCGATCAGTTTGAGGAGGATCAGATCCTCGACGCTGACGAACCACGCCGCCGTGTCGCCGACGGCGTGCTGGATGCGCCGGCGCATCAGTTCCTGCTGGTAGGCGGATTCGGCCAGGAAGATGTCGACATCGATGCCATGACCGGCGAGGTAAAGCCGGAACTTCACCAGCGGCATGTCGGCGACGCTGTCCACCCATCCCCTCCGGTATTGCTCCGGCACGGTGAATCCGGCCTGCTCGGCGGCGGCGTAGAGTGCAGGCAGGCGATCCCGTGACAGGATCACCGTGAAGTCCACATCGTACGTCGGCCGTGGCAGGGCGTAGATGCGGACGGCCCAGCCGCCCATGATCGCGTAGGGGATGCTCAAGCGGTCGAAGAGTCGAGCAAACGCGTGCAACGTGCCGACGAGATCGTCCACGGTCGCGCCTTCGTGCGGGCGATCGCCGTCAGCATGTTGTGGTTTCGCTCGTCGTTCTCCCGCTGGAGCAAGGCGAAGCGGCGTGCGACCGACGTCGGAGTTCCTTCCAGGAACGCGGGGGCGTTTTCCTCGGTCATGCGTAGTGCCAAAGCGAGCCGCTCCCCGGGGGGCATGCGGCGATATGCTTCGAGGGTCTCCTGGCTAAGCATGAGCTGATTGTACTCCGACGGGCCGGGAGCGCTCGGCGGAACAAGGCGACGCGAGCAGGTCGCGGCTGGGAAACCTGGCGGCTGCGTCCACGGCCACGGAGATCTCCCAGGCCGCCTTCAGCGGCAGCCGCCGCAGGATCCAGGAGAGGAGGCCGTGGTCGGGGCAGAGGACCTGTTGTCCGCCGATCTCGGCTCCGGGCCGATGGCTTGTCCGCACCTGGCACGGCCAGCGCGCCTGCGGCACGGAAATCGTCCTGGATATCGACGACCACGAGGACAGCAGCACGCACAGGCCTTGGCTGATTTCCGCGGAGCGTGACAGAAACAGCGTGCCACCCACCAAAAACTGAAAAACCTGCCAGAATGCACAGTTTTGCCAGTTTTGGTGACTGGCACCTCTTGAGCCGATCCCATGCCCGTCGAAGCCCCGCCCACCCCCGACTCCCCCGCCTGGCTCGTCTGGGCCGCCGCCCTCGCGGCCGCGACGTTTCTGCTGGTGGCGGCGGGCATCGTCGGCCGGCTCCGCCGCGGGGTGCCCGTGATCGAGCCCAGGCCCCGGCGGCCCGTGCCCTGGGAGGGAAGCGACGTGCTGTTCGTGATCGGCTGCAGCGTGGCGCTGGCCACGCTGGTCGGCGGCCTGATCGGCCAGGATCCGCCGGTGGACGTTTCGCTTCAGGCCGGACTGGTCCTGATGTCGGCCGCGGGCCTCGCGGCCATCGGCTGGCTCACGCTGCGGGGCGCGACGGCCGCCGACCTGGGGCTCGTGGGGGGCGGGCTGCGGGCCGACCTCGCCCTGGCACTGGCCGGCCTCGGGCTCGTGCTCGTGCCGCTCTTGACCCTGGCTTCCGCGCTCAACCGGCTCGTGCCCTACCAGCACGACGTGGTGGATTTTCTCACTGCCACGCGCGATCCCTGGGCGGTGGGGCTGGTGATCGCCGCGGCCATCGTCGCGGCCCCGCTGGTCGAGGAGCTCTTCTTTCGCCGCATCCTCCAGGGCTGGCTGGAGAAGCGGCTGCCCGCGGCCGACGCCGCTGCCGCGATCGTGATCTCCGCCGCCGCCTTCGCCCTGGCCCATCAGGGCCAGGGGCTTGCCTTCGTGCCCCTCTTTCCGCTGGGGCTGGTGCTCGGCTTCATCGCCCGCCAGACCGGGTCGATCGTGCCCTGCATCCTGCTCCACGCGCTCTTCAACGCCGTGAGCGTCGGCCTGCTCCTGGCCACGCCCCCGGCCCTGCCGGCGAGATAGCCCAGGCCCGTGCCGGCGGACTGAGCCGAGGCCGGACGCCCGGTTTTGCACCGCGAAACCGATCTGGCGATTCGGGCCGTCGCCGGCCACAATCCGCCCGCCGCAGGACGCGGCCCCGCTCTTGTCGTCACGGACCCGACGCCTTGGCCAAGTCCCAGACCCGTACGCTCCTCACCGAGGCGACCGATCTGGCGGCCTATGCGGCCGTGCGGGTGGCGATCTGCGTGATTCAAGCCCTGCCCCGCGCCGCCTGCGAGCGCTGGGCCCGCGGGCTTTCCGACCTGCTCGCCAACCGGATCCGGATCCGGCGCACCATCGTGCGGGACAACCTCCGGCAGGCCTTTCCGGCGATGTCGGCCGACGAGCGGCGGGAAGTGGCCCGCGGAATGTGGGAGCACCTGCTGTTGATGGTGGTCGAGATCGCCCATGCCAATCGCGTGATCCACAAGACGACCTGGCGGAAGCACCTCCGGATCCACGGCATGGAAGACTTCGTCCGGACCTTGTGGCTCGAGCGGCCGAAGGTGATCCTCTCGGGCCACTACGGCAACTTCGAGCTGGCCGCCTATCTGTTCGGCCTGTTCGGCTTCCGGATCTTCTCGGTGGCCCGGGAACTCGACAACCCGCGGCTCGACCGGTTCGTGACCGAGTTTCGCGAATCCCGCGGACAGCGGATCCTGCCCAAGAAGGGCAGCGCCCCCGACGTGGCCCTCGTGCTCGAGGAGAACGGCGCCATCGGCCTCTTGGGCGACCAGGCGGCCGGCCCCAAGGGCTGCTGGGTCGAGTTCTTCGGCCGGCCGGCGAGCGTCCACAAGGCGATCGGCGTGTTCTCGCTCACGTCCGCGGCGCCCGTGATGGTCTGCTCGGCCACCCGCCGCGGCGGGCTCTTCGACTACGACCTGCGGCTCGAGGGCACGGCCGACCCGGCCCGGGGAACGGCCGAAACCGCCGACCTGCACGCGCTCTCCCAGTGGTACACGACCCTGCTCGAAGATGCGATCCGGCGGGAGCCGTCTCAATACTGGTGGGTGCACCGCCGATGGCGGGAGCAGCCACGAAAGGCTAGAGTGAAGCGGCCCGCCGCGTGAGGCCCGCGGCGGTCATCCGCCGCCCCCACCGCCGCCATGCCCGACTGGATCGCGATCGCCCGGGCGGAGGAGTGCCCGCCGGGAACGAGCATCGAGCGGGTCGCCGGCGACCGGATGGTGGCCCTGGCCAACGTCGAGGGCAGCTTCCACGCCCTGGACGGCCTCTGCCCGCATCAGGGCGGGCCGCTGGGCACCGGCCGCCTCTGCGGCACCATCCTCACCTGCCCCTGGCACGGCTGGCAGTTCGACGTGGTCAGCGGCCGCCACCAGATCTCCCCGACCATCCGCCAGCCGGTGCACGAGGTCCGCGTGCGGGATGGGATGGTGGAGGTCCGCCTCCACGATCAGGCAGCGGCCTCCGACCTGGCATCCGGTGGGTCGGCATGATCCACTACGACTGCTTCCGCAACGATGACCCGCCGCGGCTGGCCGATGCCTGGCGGGGGGCCGAACTGGGCCCGGGGGCCCTACAGCCGATGACCTCCGCCGCCCTCGAGGCCGCCGTTTTCTCCAAGCCCTACTTCGACCGTCACGGCCTGGTGGTGGCTCGTGACGGCGACCGGCTGCTCGGCTTCGCCCACGCAGCCTTCGGCGCTGATGCCAGCCAGTCGGCCCTCGACACCGCGATCGGCTCGACGCTCCTGGTCGTCGTGCCGCCGCACGACCGCCGGCTCGAGATCGAGGACGGGCTGCTCGCCCGCAGCGAGGCGTATCTGCGACAGCGGGGCGCGGCCACGATCCTCGGCGGCGGCTCACCGAACGTGGGAGGCTTTTACCTCGGCCTCTATGGCGGCAGCGACCTGCCCGGGATCCTCGACTCATCGCCGGCGATGCAGCAGGTGTTTCGCCGGGCGGGATATCGCGAGGCCAGCCGGATCGCGGTCGTGCGCCGGCCGCTCGCCGGCTTCCGGCCGCCGGTCAACAGGCTCCAGCTGGCCATCCGTCGCTCGACGACGCTGCGGGTGATCGACGAGCCCGCCCGCCGCACCTGGTGGGAGGCGGCCACCACCACCGGCCTCGCCCTGCGGCGCTATGAACTCCGCGGCGAGGCCGAAGCCCTGCTCGGCAGCGCCTCGTTCTGGGACGTCGAGCCGCTGGCCCGAAGCTGGGGGCTGACCATGGCCGGCCTGCTGCGGGTCGATATCGAGGGGGACCGGCGGCGGCAGGGGCTCGCCAGCTATCTCGTCGCCGAGGCGCTCCACGACCTCTCGCTGGAAGGCACCGCCGTCGCCGAGGCCCACGTGGCAGAGGACAACCCGCCGGCCCTCCAGCTCTTCGCCAAGCTCGGCTTTCAGGCCACCGTCCGCGGGACGGTGTTCGCCCGCTGACCGGCCGCTGCGGCGAACCGCCTGCAGGCCAGGCGGCCACTCAGCCGGCGTCGCGGGCCGCGATGCTCTCGACGTGCGCCTTGAGCGCCGCGGATCCGTCGTTGCCGAGCGCCTGCCGCAGCCGCACCGAGAGCGGCGGGGTGGCGGGATCCCGCCGCAGGTCGGCCAGGTATTCCTGGAGCACCACCTGCCGCTCCGGGTCGACGAGCAGCCAGTGCACCCAGCACCAGGACTCGGCGTAGTGGTCCTGCGACATCTCGCCGGCCGCGGCCAGCGACTCCATCCGGGCCATGTCGGGCCGCCAGGTTCCCTCGATCAATCGGCCTGCGAGATGCGCCAGATGCTGCTCGTGCCGCCCTTGTCCGCTCTGCGGCAGCTCGAAGTATTCGGCGATCCCCTCGTCGAGCCAGAGCGGCACCGCGGGCACGACCGCATGGACGTAGCCATGAGTCGTCTCGTGCCGCAGGTCCTCGGCCACTCGATCCTGCCAGGCGGCGAACACCGAGAGCGTGGTGTCGGTCTCCACGAAAAACGCCCGCCGGGCCGGGAAGGTCGGGAACCGGGCCGCGACGAAGGCTTCGTAGCGATCCGGATTCTCGAACAGGTAGAGATGCACCGGCTCATCGGAAATCGGCAGCCCCAGTTTCTGGCTCACCTCGACCCTCATTCCGTCGAGCTCGCGGACCAGCCGGTGCTGGCCGGCGAGGGGGAAGTCTGCGTGAATCACGAGCTGGCCGGCCTCAACCTGCGAGCGACTCGGCAGGCCGGCCGCCGGCGGCCCCGGCCAAGCTCGGGGCAACCCGCCGTCCCAAACGGGCGCGGTCGCGAGATGCGCGCAGCCCGCCACCAGCGCGACACTGATGACGGTCGGGCCGACCAATCGCACCACGACGGGGGGCCTCCTGCCCGAGGGCAAATCCGCGGCGAACGCGATCCTGCGGTCCGCGGCGGGCGGATGCTACGCTTCGGCCCCGCGGCCCGAAAGCCCAGTCGGGGGTCGGAGCCAGAGCAGGCTTCCGGCCAAGGCCTCGACGGAAACGGGCCGGCCGAGCACGGCCGCAGCCCCCGCCTGGACGGCGGCGGCGGTCGTCTCGGCCCGAGGAAACGAGTCGAGCAGGATGATCCTCAAGGCCGGGCGGTTGGCTGCCAGCATCCGCAGCCAGGCGAGATGATCTGCATCCAAGCGACCGACATCCCAAACGAGCGTTCCCGCCGGCTCGTCGAGGAGCGGGCGGCCGCGGCGGCGACGGCCGATCGCCAACCCGGCGGCGGCGGCCAGATCGGCGAGCCCGTCGAGGTCGGCGCTGGTCGCTGCTGCCAGTGAGACCACGGGCGGCGGTAGCCGACCGGCCTGGTGCAGCCCGCGACT
Source organism: Pirellulales bacterium (assembly GCA_044355515.1). GTDB lineage: Bacteria > Planctomycetota > Planctomycetia > Pirellulales > UBA1268 > QWPN01. Next base: position 2,678 of record JBIKXY010000101.1, on the reverse strand, counting down.
GGCCTCCAGAAAGCGATCTTCCCGTCTGGCCGTAGCCGGCATGCCGAGCGTGCCGGCCCGGCCCGCCGACCGATCGGCCAACCACCAGCCCAGCCGCCCGGGCAGCTCGTGCCAGGCCACCTCCTCGACGCCCGGGAGCGGCGGACCACTCCGACGCCGGCCATCGACGAGCCCGCCGGCCACCGCCACGATCGGCGCGAGCGGCCAGCGCCGCGCCAGCGGAATCACGTCCGGTATGATCCAGCGGTCAGGCGTGTCGGCCGCGAGCAGGATCACGGTGGGCGAGCGATCGAGGAATGGCTCGGGCGGTACCGCGACGGCAACCGCGGGCGAGCCGACCTCGTGGACCTCGGCCAACTCCGCCGCCCAGTCGCGGGCCATGCGCAGGTCGGCTTGCCGGGCAGGCCCGACCCACAACAGCCGCGGGGGTCGGCTCGAGGCCAGCGCGTCGGTCGTCGGGAAGACATCCATGGCGGCGGTGACGGTAGCCCCACCGGCGCCGGCCTGGCAAGCCGGGGAGACTGCGAAGCGGGGCAAGCTGCGTCGGGCTGCGACTTGCCGCCGCATCCGGAGCCAGTTTGGGATTGACCGACGTGGCCCGCGGTCGAGAATCGGCGGCTGACGAGTGGCGGTGCTCAAGGATGGGCCCGCCCGCAACGACGTTTCAGGCCCGGCTTCGGCCGTGGCCTGCCGGCAGGAGGCCAACAGATGACGGGCAAGCGATTCGGACTGCGGCAGTCTCCGGGACGGCCGATGCGGGTGATCGGCGTGGCGGGCACCAGCGGCAAGACGACCACCGCCTGGCTCACCGCCGCGGTGCTTGCCGAGGCGGGACTGAACGTGGGCGTGCTGTCCGATCTCGGCTGCCTCGGCCCTGACGATCCACAGCCCGTCGTGGTTCCCTATGCGTCACCCGAGCGATTCGCCCGTTGGCTCGGGCGGCTCGCGGCAGCCGGCTGCTCCCACGCCGTCGTCGAGATCCCGCGCGGGATGCCGGCGAGCAGCCTGCCGGCAGAGCTGGCGTTCGACACGCTCGTGGTCACGAACCTCGCCGATCGCGGCCGATGCGGCCGTTCCGCGGCGGTCCGCGGCGTGCGGTCCCTCGGCCCGGACGGAGTCCTGGTGACCGGCTGTGATCCGGCCCGCACCGCTGAACTCGTCCACGAGCTTCCGGCCGGCCGCCCTCTGACGACGACCGGCCTGGGTGCCGGCTGCGACATCCGCGCCACGGCCGTCGAGGGTAACTTGTTCGGCCGCACGGTCCTGGTCTCATCCGGCCGACAGCTCTCGCCCCTCGCGGTGGGCACGCCGACCGTGGGCTTCATTCGCGACAGCCTCTTGGCCGCTGCGGTCGGAGGCCGCTATGGAATCCCGCTCGAGCTGGCCGTCCGCGGCATCGAGGCGGCCGGCAACGTCCCCGGCCGGATGGAGCGGATCGACCTCGGACAGGCGACACCGCTGTTTCTCGATGGCCCGACGAGCGGCCACGCGCTCGGCGCCACGCTGGCGAGCCTGCGGCGGCTGACCCGCGGCCGGCTGGCGGTGATCGCCGAACAACCGCTCGTGAATCGGATCGGAAAGGAGCCGTTCCGGGCGCTGGTCGCCCGGCACAGCGACGCCTGCGTCGTCGCTCCCCGGACGGTCCTGGCCGACGATCCGGCCGCCGCCGACATCGCCGCCTACGCCCGAATCGACCGGCTGCTCGATTCCTTGGGGCCCGACGACTGTGGTCTGGTGCTCGGGGGCGTCGGCCGGCCCGGCACGCCGCCCGGGAGATTCCCGCTGGCGATGCTCGTCGATGCCTGGCTGCAGATCTCGCAGGCTCCGGCGGCTCCAGGTCGCCGGGCAGCCTGATGCCAGGCGCGGCGGGACGCCCGGCATGGACGTTCCCGGCCGCGGTCGGGCACAATCCAGATTCGTGCCGGAGTTCTCCGGCATCCGCTCGCCCTCTCAGTTCGACATGCCCATGGCCCAAGCCTCTCCCTTCGACGATCTCGGCGTGGCTGTTTCCACCGCCGAACCACTCGCCTCGCACACCTGGCTCGGCGTGGGCGGTCCGGCAGCCTCCTTCTGCGAACCGGTGGACGTCGAGGCGCTGGCTCGCGTCGTGGCCCGCTGCCACGAGCGGGGCATCCCGATACGGATCGTCGGCGGGGGATCCAACGTGCTCGTGCCGACCGCCGGCTTCTCCGGGATGGTGATCAGGCTCTCGGCGGCCGACTTTTGCGAGATCGCAATCGAGGGCACGATCTGCCGGGCTGGTGCCGGGGCGAAGCTCGTGCACGTGGTCTCCGCCGCGGTGCAGGCCGGCCTCGCGGGCCTGGAGATGCTCGTCGACATTCCCGGCACTGTCGGCGGGGCGGTCGTGGGCAACGCCGGCGGGCACGGCGGCGACATCGGGCAGCGGATCCGCGACGTGACCGTGATGCTCGCCGACGGCAGCGTCGAGATCCGCGACCGCAGTCGGCTCGCCTTCGAGTCCCGCTGGAGCAACCTCGACGACTGCATCGTGATCGGCTGCCGGCTGGAGCTCGATCAGGAAGACCCCGGGCTGCTCACCAAGCGGATGCAGAAGCAGTGGATCGTCGGCCGGGGCAGCCAGCCGAGCGGCACCAGGACCGTGGCGATGATGTTCAAGGATCCGCTCGGCACCACCGCCGCCCAGCTGATCGAGCAGG
>JBIKXY010000100.1:0-10414 GCA_044355515.1 Pirellulales bacterium | reverse complement strand
ATGCGCTGCGGGTCGAAGGCGGGCGTGGAGCGGGAATGCACGCGATCCCGATCGATCTGCATCGAACTCGCTCGAGCGGCAGCCGGGCTCAGCGGAGTGTGATCACGAGCTGAACCGGTCAGTCCTCGAGCGCCCGCTTGCCCCGGAGCAGGTGGTGGTAATGCTGGGCGAAGCGGTGGGCCTCGTCGCGGACGTATTCGAGCAGCCGCAGCGAGAAGGAATCGCGGGAAAGCCGCAGCGGCTCCGACTGCCCGGGCAGGAACACCTCCTCCTCCCGCTTGGCGAGCGAGATTACACAGGGGGCCTCGATCCCCAGGGTCTCGAGCGCGTCGAGCGCCGCCGAGAGCTGCCCCTTGCCGCCGTCCACCAGAAAGACGTCGGGCAGCGAGGCCCCCTCGCGGGCCAGCCGCGAGAACCGCCGCGAGACAACCTCGTGGATGCTCTTGAAGTCGTCGATTCCCTCCACGCCCTTGATCCGATACCGCTTGTAGCCCGGCTTGAAGGGCAGCCCGTCGATGAACTGCACGAGGCTGGCCACCGTCTCATTGCCGGCCAGGTGGGCGATGTCCACTCCCTCGATCACCCGGGGCGGCGCGGCCAGCCCCAGCACCTTCTGGAGCCCGGCCAGGCCCTTCTTGGGATCGACGAGGAACACCTCCGGCTGCACGTGCTCCTCGAGGTCCCCGCGCTGGTCGAGCGTCTCGAGGAGCCGGATCTCGTCGCGGAGCCGGGCCGCCCGCTCGAACTCCAGCCGGCCCGAGGCGGCGAGCATCTCGGCCCGCATCTCCTCGAGCAAGCGGTGCTTGCCGCCGTCGAGGAAGGTCTTCAGGCGGTTGATGTCGCGGCGGTAGTCCTCCTTGGAGATCCGCAGGTTGCAGGGGGCAGTGCACTGGTCGATCGAGGCCAGCAGGCACGGCCTGAACCACCGCCAGCGTTCATCGTCGGCGTCGATGTCGAGGGTGCAGGTGCGAAACTTGAAGATCCGCTGAAGCACCACGATCGCTCCGCGGAGGCTGCCGGCGCTCGTGAACGGACCGTAGAGCTTCACCCCCTTCTGCCGCGGCGTGCGGGTGAACTCCACGCGCGGAAAATCCTCGTGGGTCGTGATCTGGAGGTAGGGAAAGGTCTTGTCGTCCTTCAAGTCGCTGTTGAACCGCGGCTGCACGTCCTTGACGAGCCGGCTCTCGAGCAGGAGTGCATCCACCTCGCTCTCGGCCTCGAGGTAGTCGATGTCGCGGATCTCGCGGACCAAGTCGGCGGTGCGGCGGTCCTCAGCGGCGGCCTTGAGGAAGTAGGAGCCGGCCCGGGCCCGAAGGTTCTTGGCCTTGCCCACGTAGATCACCCGGCCGGCCGCGTCCTTCATCAGGTAGACGCCAGGGGTCGTGGGGAAGCCCCGCACCTTCTCCGCGGCGGCGGAGCGGTCACGGGCCGCGGCTTCAGCGCCCGGGGAGTCGGTGTCGGCCGGGAGCGTCTCGGCGGGCGGCTCGGACTCGGCGTCGGGGGGCGTGCTCATCACTCCCAGTTTAGGCGCCGGCGGCAGCCCGGGTTCGGCTCATGAGGTCAGCCGGCCCGGGCCCGCACGCCGAGCGAGAACTGCGAGCTGTCGGTTGGCACCCCGCCGACCAGCCGGGTGGCTGTGGCCGAAATCCAGGCGTTGGCGGGGATGCCGGCCGCCGAGAACGTGGAGTTGATCGCGGTCGTCGCCTTCGTGAGCCGGACGTCGCGGAAGCCGATCAGGGTGCGACCCTGGACGCCGCGGGCGTTGGCCGCGTCGCTGGGCAGGTTCGAGAAGAACTGGATCCGCACCACGTCGCCGACGCGGCCCTTGATCGTGCCGGCGATCGTGATCCGGCCGCGGGTGAGGCGGGCCGAGGTCAGCGTGGGCGCCGCCTGCAGGCGGTTGGCCTGCTGCAGCAGCGAGATGCCGCCGCGGGCGTTGCCGTAAATCGAGTTGGAGAGGATCGAGTTGCCGACCGTGGTCGGCCCCGACACCACCACGCCGATCGCGCCGTTGCGGAAGATCTGGTTGCCCTCCACCCTGGTGCCCGAGGCTCCGAGCGTCAGCACGACGCCCTGCAGCCGGTTGTCGGACACCACGTTGCCGGTCACTGTCGTGCCGGTGCCGCCGGAGACGATGATGCCGTTCTCCTGGTTCTTCAGGGTGGTGTTGCCCGAGATCGTCAGGCCCGTCGTGGACTGGCTCGCCACCACTTCCGTCCGAATTCCGGTCAGGCCGCTGCCTGTGACCGTGTTGCCGCTGATCGTGACTCCCGTCGCCGGGCCGCTCACGACAATGCCGTTATTGTTGTTGTTCGCCAGCGTGTTGTTAGTCACGCTCACGCTCGGCACGGCCCCGTTGAGCCAGATGCCGTTGAAGCCGTTGGCGTTGACCGTGTTGTCACGGATCGTGGTGCCGGCCGAGTCGCCCGCCTGCACCAGGATGCCGCTCTCGCCGTTGCCGGAAACGTTGAAGTTGGCGAACGTCGAGTCCTTCGAGCCTCCCTGAACGACGACGCCATTGCCCACGAACCCGGTCACCGAGTTGCCCGCCTTCGTGAGGTTCACGTTGTTGACGCCCGCCCCGATTGTGAGGCCCGTCCGGTTCGCGCCCGCCGCGTTGCCGCTGAGCACGATCCGGCCCGCGGCATTGACGGCCGTGGCCCTGGTGATCGCCAGCGAACCCAGCGGCGTGGTGCCGCCGACCGCGGCGGCAAAGTTCACCGGGCCGGCGGTCGCCGCCAGGCCCAGGTTGCGGGCTCCGTCCACGGACGCCTCGAAGTCGATCCGAGTGGCCTCGAGAGCGGTCGCGCCGATCAGCGAGACCGCCTCGCGGAAGGTCTGGGAGCCCGTGGTGACGAGCGGCCCGCTCAGGGCCGTCGTGCCGCCGCCGTTGGTGACCAGGTCGCGGATCCCGGTGAACGTCTCACCGGCGATCGTCGTCGTGCCGCTGAAGTCGAGGATCAGGTTATGGCCGCCGCCGGCCACGCCGCCACCGAAGGTCGGCGTGGTGCCGGTGAGCGTGGTGTTCGTCCCGAGCGAGATCAGGCCACCGTACGACTGCGTCCCCGTGGTGGTCACGTTCCCGGCATTCAAGGCCGTGGTGCCCGACACGGCGAGTGCGGCCACAGCCGAGACGTCCCCGCCGATCACGGCGTTGCCGACGATCGCGAGGTTCTTGCCGCCGCCGGCGAGCGTCGAGCCCGTGGTGACGGTCGTGCCCGTGAGCGTCGCGTCGCCGAGCAGCGTGACGGCGTCGAGGTAGGCCTGTGAGCCGGTCGTGGTGACCGCGCCGGTGATCGTCGTCACGCCGCCCCCCTGCGTGGTCAGGCTCGAGAGCCCGGCGAACGTTCCGTCAATGGCGCTCGTGCCGCTGAAGTCCAGCACGAGGCCGTTGCCACCGCCGGCCACGCCGGAGGCGAAGGTGCCGGTGTTGCCCGTGAGCGTGACCGTCGGGGCGGCCAGCTGCACGAGCCCGCCGTAGGTCTGGCTGCCCGAGGTTGTCACGCTGGCGGAAGCGATCCGCGTCGTGCCGCCAGTCGTCTGCAGCGCGGCGAGCGGGACGACTCCCCCGACGATGCCGGAGAGTGTGGCGAGGCCGGCCGTGGACAGCGAGAGCGAGCCCGGCCCGTCGATCGTCGAGCCGAATGTCAGCCCGCCGGCCGCCGTGCTCTCGAGCGCGGCCGCACCCGTCACGCTGACCGGGGCGGCGTAGGTCTGGCCCCCCGAGGTCGTCACGCCGCCGCCACTGATGGTCGTGGCGCCACTGAGCACGGCGAGCGACGTCAACGGTGTCGTGCCACCAAACCTTCCGCCGAGCGTCACCGTGCCCGTGCCGGCCACGAGCGACAGCGCCTGGGCGCCATTGACGGGGCCGTTGAAGGCGATGTTGCCGCCGGTCGGTCCGGTCGTGACCACGGTCGCAGCGTTGGCGAGCGTAACCGCCCCGAACGCAATGTCGCCGCCGGAGGGCTGGCCGCCGATACCGTAGCCGCCCTGGGCGCTGATGGTGCCGCCGTTGAAGGTCACCGGCGTGCCGCTGCCCGACGCCAGCAGGATCGCTCCGGCCTGGCCCCCGGACGCAGTCGAACTCGAGGCACCGCCGTCGGTGATCAGGCTGCCCACGGAGATGGAGCCGGTGTTGGTCGTGATCGAGATCGTACCGCCGTCGCTGCCGGGGCCGGTGGCGTTGGTGGCTCCCATCGTGGAGAGCGTCGAGAGCAGATTCACGCTGCCGGTGCCGGTGACATCGATGAAGATGCCACCCGAGGCCAGGCCGCTGTCGAGCGGAGCCTGCGTCTGGATCGCGCCCGCGGAGATCGTCACGTCGCCGTTGATCGACTCGAGGTTCACGTCCTCGCCGACGGTCTGCACGCCTGCATTGAGCACGAGCGTGTCGGCGGCCAGCGTGATCGAACCCGCCTGCGTGCCCTGGCCCGTGCGGATCAGGCCGTCGAGTTGGAGCGTGCCGCCACCGACGATCGCGATCGGATCCCGGAAGGTCGTCGCGGCGACCGTGACCAGGCCCGTCGCCGCACGGTTGCCCAGCGTGATCTGGGAGAACCCGTCCTGCAGCAGGGCGAGCGTCGAGGTGGGGAACGCAAGCGTGCCGGCCGCCCCGTCGCCCACGCCCATCGTCAGCGTGGGCGTCCGCGGGCCGATCTGGAGCGTGCTGGTCCCCGAGATCTGGCCGCCGAGCGAGAGAGAGTCTGTGAGGATCGTCAGCGGGCTGGATCCAGCGAGGATGGCACCACCGCTGGTGAAGGATGACGAGCTGAGTACGGCCGGGCCGCCCAGCGTGAGCGTGCCGGTGAAGGTCTGCGCACCGGTCGTCGTCAGGCTGCCCGCCAGGCTCGTGGTCCCCGAGACGGAGACCGAGGCCAGGCCGGTCGCCGCCCCGGCGAACACGGCGTTGCCGTCCACGGTCAGCGGCTGGCTGCCGCCGGTGACGTTGGCGAAGTTGACCGTCGTGGCCTTGGTGGTGGTCGGGCCGAGCAGGGTGACCGCGTCGGTGTAGGTCTGCGTGCCGGTGGTCTCGATCGAGCCCGTCAGCGTCGTCGTGCCGCCGCCGTTGCTCGTGAGGTTCGCGATGCCCGTGAAGTTCGCGCCGACGATGGCGGTCGCGCCGCTGAAGAAGAGCACCAGGCTGTTGCCCGCGCCGGCCACGCCACCGGTGAAGGTGGAGTCGGTGCCGGAGAGCGTGACGGTCGGGGCGCCGAGGGTCACGAGGCCGCCGTAGGTCTGCGGGCCGGTGGTGGCGATCGACGCGACGTTCACGGCGGTGGTGCCGCTCACGGCGAGGGCGTCGACGCCCGAGACGGTGCCGCCGAACACGGCGGCGCCGGTGACCGTCAGGTCGCGACCGCCGCCGGTGACCGCCGCGAAGGTCACGGTGCTGCCCTTCGTCGTGGTGTCGCCGAGGAGCGTGACCGCGTCGGCGTAGGTCTGCGTGCCGGTGGTCTCGATCGTGCCGGTGAGCGTGGTCGAGCCGCCGCCGTTGCTCGTCAGGTTGTTGATGCCGTTGACGGTGCCGGTGCCCAGGGCCGTCGTGCCACTGAACGTGAGCACGAGGCTGTTGCCGCCGCCGGCGATGCCGCCGGTGAAGGTGCCGTCGGTACCGGTGAAGGTCACGGTGGGTGCGCCGAGCGTGACCAGGCCGCCGTAGGTCTGGGAGCCCGTCGTGGTGATCGCGGCGGTGTTGATCGCCGTGGTGCCCGTCACGTCCAGCTCGGCTACGCCGGAGACGGCGCCGTTGAGCACCGCGTTGCCGACGACGTCGAGCGATTTGCCGCCGCCGGCGAGGGTGCCGCCGAGCGTGACGGTGGAGCCGGTGAGGGTCGTGTCGGCGCCCAGCGTGACGGCGTCGTTGTAGGTCTGGCTGCCAGTCGTCGTGACAGCGCCGCCGTTGATCGCGACGGTGCCGCCGGCGTCGGTGGTGAGGCTCGTCAGGGCCGTCGTGCCGCCCACGGCCCCGAAGAAGGTCGTCGTGCCGGCGGTGTTGACGGTGAGCGACTTCGCACCGTCAATGGCCCTGGAGAACGAGATCGCCGCGGACCCGGATGAGGCGAGCGTGACATCCTGAGTGAGCGTCACGGCGCCGGCGAAGGTCTGGCTCGCGGTGCTCGAAATGTTCGCCCCGAGGCTCGACGCCCCGGCGGCGCTGAAGTGGTTGACGCCGGAGATCGCCCCGCCCACGACGGAGTCGCCGGCGAAGTCCAGCGAGTTGCCGCCGCCGGCAACCGTGCCGGAGGTCGTGATCGTCGAGCCGGTGAGCACCGTGGCGGCGCCGAGGGTGACCGGGCCGGCGTAGGCCTGGGCGCCCGTGGTGGTGATCGCGCCGCCGTTGATGGCCGTCGTGCCGGCGGCGTCGGTGACGAGGCTCGCGAGGGGCGTGGTGCCGCCTACGGCCGCGCCGAACGTGGTCGTGCCGGCAGTGTTGACCGTGAGGGCGTTCGCGCCGTTGACCGTGCTGGAGAAGGTGATCGCGCCGGAGCCGGTCGAGGAGGTGGTGGTGTCGCCGAGGAGGGTGACCGCGTCGCCGTAGGTTTGATCGCCGGAGGTCTGGATCGCTCCGGTGAGCGTGGTGGTGCCGCCGCCGTTGCTCGTGAGGTTGGCGATGCCGGTGAAGGTCGCTCCGTCGATGACGGTGGTGCCGCTGAACGTGAGCACGAGGCTGTTGCCGCCGCCGGCCACGCCGCCGGTGAAGGTGGCTTCGGTGCCGGAGAGGGTGACGGTCGGGGAGCCGAGCGTGACGAGGCCGCCGTAGGTCTGGCTGCCGGTCGTGGCGATCGAGGCCGTGTTGACGGCCGTGGTGCCGCTCACCGACAGGCTCGACAGGCCGGACACGGCGCCGCCGATCACCGCGTTGCCGGTGACTCCGAGCGACTTGCCGTTGCCGGTCAGCGTGCCGGCCGTGGTGATCGTCGAGCCGGCGAGCGTGGTGTTGGCCCCGAGCGTCACGTCGTCGTTGTAGGTCTGGGTGCCCGTGGTCGTGACCGCCCCGCCGTTGATCGCGACGGTGCCGCCGGCGTCGGTGACGAGGCTCGTGAGAGCCGTGGTGCCGCCGACCGCGCCGCCGAAGGTGGTCGTGCCGGCCGTGTTGACGACGAGGTTCTTCGCGCCGTCGATCGCCCCGGAGAACGTGATCGCCCCGGAGCCCGAGGACGCGAGCGTCACGTCCTGCGCGAGCGTGACAGCGCCCGTGAAGGTCTGCGTGCCGCTGGTCGAGATGTCTGCAGCCAGGCTCGCGGTGCCGCTGACGGCGTAGTTCGTGACATCGGAGATGGCGCCGTTCACGACCGCATTGCCCGTCACCGTGAGCGAGTTGCCGCCGCCGGCGACCGTGGAGTTGGTCGTGACGGTGGTGCCCGTCAGCACGGCATTGGAGGTGATCGTGACGGCATCGTTGTACGTCTGCGTACCCTGAGTCGTGACCACGCCGCCGGCGATCTCGATTCCGCCGACCGCGGTGACCGCGAGGCTCGCCAGCGGGGTGGAGTCGCCCACGAACCCGCCGAAGAAGGTGCTCCCGGAGTCATTGATGACGAGGGCCTGGGTTCCGTCCACGGAGTCGTCGAAGGTGATCCCGTCGCCGGCCAGCGTCGTGGCCCCCAGGAGCGAGACGACGTCGCCGTAGCGCTGAATGCCGGTGGTCGTGAGGGCCCCGGTGAGCGTCGTGGTGCCGCCGGACCTGCTCGTCAGGTTGTTGATGCCCGTGAAGGTCGCCCCGTCGATCGCGGTGGTGCCGCTGAACTGGAGCACGAGGCTGTTGCCGGCGCCGACGACGCCCGCCGTGAAGGTCGGGTCGGTGCCGGTGAGGGTCACGGTCGGGGCGCCGAGGGTCACGGTGCCGCCGTAGGTCTGCGACCCGCTCGTGGTGATCGAGGCGGTATTGATCGCGGTGGTGCCGGTCACGGCCAGATCGGAGATGGCGGAGACGGCACCGCCAAACACGGCTTTGCCGGTGATGTCGAGCGAGTTGCCGCCGCCGGCCAGCGTGTCGCCGAGCGTGATGGTGGAGCCGGTGAGGGTCGTGTCAGCGCCTAGCGTGACGGCGTCGTTGTATTTTTGCTGGCCGATCGTGCCGACGGAGCCGCCGTTGATCGCGGTCGTGCCACCTGCGTCGGTTACGAGGATCACCAGGGGGGTCGTGCCGCCGACGGCACCGTCGAAGGTGGTCGCGCCGGCCGTGTTCACGATCAGGTTGAATGAACCGTCGACCGTGCTCGAGAACGTGATCGCGCCCGAGCCCGAGGAGGCGGCCGTGGTCGCGCCCAGGAGCGTGACGGCGTCGCCGTAGGTCTGGCTGCCGCTCGTGGTCAAGACGCCCGTCAGCGTGGTCGTGCCGCCGTTGCCGGTGGCCAGGTTGGCGATCCCCGTGAAGGTCGCCCCGTCGATCGCGGTCGTGCCGCTGAAGTCGAGGGTGAGGTTCTTGCCGGCGCCGGCAATGCCTGTCGTGAAGGTGGGGTCGGTGCCGGTCAGGGTGACGCCGGCGGCGAGCGTGGCCAGGCCGGTGTAGGCCTGGCTGCCGCTGGTCGAGACGTCGGCCCCGATCAGCGCGGTGCCGCTGACGGCGAGATCGGCGACGCCCGTCACCTGGCCGGTGAGCGAGGTGTTGCCGGCGACCGTGAGGTTCTTGGCGTTGCCCGTCAGCTGGGCGAGCGTCACGAGCGTGCCGGTAAGGGTGGTGTCGGCACCGAGCGTGACCGGGTCGTTGAAGGTCTGGCCGCCCGTCGTCGTGACCGCGCCGCCGTTGATGGCCGTGGTGCCGGCCGCGTCGGTGGTGACGCTCGAGAGCGCCATCACGCCGCCCACGATGCCGCCGAAGGTCGTCGTTCCGGCCGTGTTGACCGTGAGCGAGCTGCCGCCGGACGTGGTGGCGTCGACCGCGCCGGCGAGCGTGATTCCACCACCCGACGAGGAGTCGAGCGTCGTGTTCGCCGAGAGCGTGACCGCGTCGTTGAAAGTCTGGGCGCCGGTGGTCGTGACCGAGCCGCCCGCGAGGAGCGTCGTGCCGGCCGCGTCGGTCGTGACGCTGGCGAGCGGCAGGGTGCCGCCGATCGCGCCACCGAAGGTGGTCGTGCCGGCGGAGTTGGCCGTGAGGGCGAACACCCCGCCGACAAAGTCGTCGACCGGGCCGGCGAGCATGATGCCCGTCGGGGCGGTGAGCACCACGTTGCCTAAGAGGGTCACGCCGGCGGTGGAGGTGACGGCGATCTCGGTTGCGGTCAGGCTGCCAAAAAGTACGAGCGTGCCGGCCGGGAGCGAGAAGATACCCGCGATCTCTGAGGTGCCCGCCCCCAGACCGGTATTGCCCGCCATGATCGTCACGTTATTCACGAGCGATCCTGCCCCGCCGTTGTTGCCGAAAGCGGGCGTCGAATCCAGAGTCACAACGCCAGTGCCGGCGTTGATCGTGAGGCTGTTGGTCTCACCCAACGTGGCGAAGATGCCGGCCTTGCCGCCGTTTTGCCCGAACGCCGCGTTGCCGCTCGACGTGTCGATCGTCACCAGGGCCGCCCCGACCTCGATGGCGTCATTGATGATGACGTCGGTCGCCGAGACGATGTCGGCATTCAGAAGCGTGGTCGCGCCGGAGCCGGTGATCTCGAGGCCGATGCCGCTGGCGGTCGCGCCGGTGGAGGTGAAGAGGCCGTCCACGATGACCGTGCCGCCGGGGCCGTCGGTGACGATGAGCAGCGTCGTGCCGGCGAGCGTGAGCACGCCCATCGTGACGTCGCCGATGTTGCCGGCCTGGCCGATCTGGATCAGGTCGGCGTCGATCGCGTCGAAGGCCGTCTGGCTGAGGACGAGACCGCTGCCGGTGGCCGTGCCGAGGAAGATGTTGGTGCCGGCCGTGACCGGGGCGAGCGTCACCTGCGCGGCCACGATCGAGTCGGCCGAGGAGGCGATCGTGATCGTGTCGGCGAGCAGCGTGAGCGACTTGCCCGTGGCCGTGATCGTCGAGTTGGCGCTGACGTTCAGGCTGCCGGCGCTGACCTCGAGCGTCGTGTTTTGGGTGACGGTCACCTGGGCCGGTGTGAGCGACCCGGTGCCGATGTTGAGGTCGCCGCTCTGGACGAGGAGCGTGCCGTTGCTGAGGTTCGTCGGCCCCACGAGGTCCGTGCTGGACGAGCCGCCCGAGCCGCCGATGGTGATGAGCGTGTGGCCCTCGAGGAGCACGCCGCCGTCGAGCGTGATCGTGGCACCACTCGGGACGTTCCCGGCGTTGGTGGTGTCGATCGTGGCGTTGCCCGTCAGGTAGGTGTTGTCGAGCGTGATCGGCTGGCCGATCGAGCGGACCGTGCCAATGAGGAACGTTTTCCCCGTGAGGTTGCCGATCGTCAGGCCGCCGCGGAAGAGCGAGACGTCGGTCGTGTTAGCGCCGAAGTTCACAAAGAACGTGTTGTTGAAAGTG
>JBIKXY010000099.1:0-10435 GCA_044355515.1 Pirellulales bacterium | reverse complement strand
GCCAGGCACAGTGCGCCCGCCATGAGATGAGCCGGCGAACGCATGGGCTTACTCCGGCTTCTGCTCGGCCTCGGCCTGCTCGCGGGCCTTGCGCTCCGCGATCTCTGCCGCCATCTTCCGATCATATTCCCCGGTGCTTCGGCCCCACGAATCCCAACGTGCGATGTCCGCCTTCGCAGCTTCATACGACTCGCCGTGATCCTCGAGCCATTTGATGACGGCTGCACGGTCCGCCTGCATCTGGGGAGTCAAGGCCTTCAAGCCAACGGTGCCAAACTCCTGACTGACAACTCTATGAATCAGGCGATCGCGGCCCTTTCGATCGTATGCCCGGAAATCCGCTCCCGCTTGGAGCATGATCAGCACCAGGTCATTTTGTTTGAACCAACCTGCCGCCAGCATCGGTGGCGTGCTCCCGCCAGACAACACATTCATGTCAGCCCCAGCCGCAATCAGCCGCTTCACTTTCTCAACTCTGTTGCGGCCGCCTGCAAATATGACGGTGAACAGCGGGGTGGCATCGCGGCGTGTTGCCCCAGTCCGGCGAAGGTTTGGATCACCGCCGTGATCGAAGACGGCATCGAAGTATCCCGGGAAGGGTGTCGCGCACGCCATGTGCGTGACCGAATCTCCTGGAAAGGTTCGATGCCCGGTATTGAAATCGCTTTCGACCACGACGTTCGGATTCGCACCATGCTCCAACAGCCACTTGAATCTGGGCAGTTGGTTGTCCGGGAACGCCCACATCAGAGGGGTCATCTTGCCCTTGCCCTGGGCGTTGACGTCGGCCCCCGCCTTCACGAGCCGCTCCATCTCGGCAAGATCGTTGGCCTCGATGGCGTGGCAGAGCGCGATCACCTGCGGATCGGCAAAGTAATCCCCGGCTTTCCAGCCGATTCGCTGGTGGACGGTCGCTCCGGGAAGCATCGCCAGCAGGCCCCAACCCGCGGTGGCCAGGCACAGTGCGCCCGCCATGAGATGAGCCGGCGAACGCATGGGCTTACTCCGGCTTCTGCTTGGCCTCGGCCTGCTCGCGGGCCTTGCGCTCCGCGATCTCGGCGTCCATCTTTCGGCGAAACTCTCCGGTTGTCCGGGACCACGAATCCCACCGCTGAAGATCCTTGCGTGCGAGCTCGACAGACTCGCCACGATCGATCAGCCGCTTCAGCAACGCCTGGTAGTCGGCCTTCTGCTGAGGGTCGTTCCCTCGAAACGCCTGCTCTTCAAGAACGACGAAGTGGATGAGCCGTCGCATGCCGTTTGCTTCGTACACCATATGGTCGGCGCCCAAGTCCAGGAGGAGATTGGCGAGCCCGTACTGCCCACCCCACGTCACGGCATTCATGGCTGGCACAATTTGCCCTGAAAACATGTTCGGGTCGGCACCAGCGGCTATCAGTGCCCGAATCTTACCCTCGCGGTTGCCGCCTCCGCCTCCTTCGATGACAAGCGTGAGCGGTACGTCCTCATAACGACTGGTGCGGAGGTTGGGATCGCCCCCGTGCTCGAAGACGGCCTCGAAATAGCCAGGAAAGGCCGTCTTGCACACGAAATGGGTCACGGCGTCGCCGGGGATCATGAAGCCCCTGGTATTGAACTCGCTCTCGATCTTGACATTTGGATCAGCCCCGTGTTGGAGGAGCCACTTGAACCGCGGCAAGTGATTGTCCGGGAAGGCCCACAAAAGCGGGGTCATGTTGCCGTTGCCCCGGGCATTCACGTCTGCGCCCGCTTTGACGAGCCGCTCCATCTCCGCGAGGTCGTTTGCTTCGATGGCCCGGCAGAGCGCGATCACCTTTGGGTCGGTGAAGTAATCCTCCGCTTTCCAGCCGCACCGCCGGTGGAAGGTTCTGCCTGCCATGGTCAAGCGATCGCAGCCCACAAAGACCAGCATTGCTGCGGCGAAGCTCATGAGCCGCCGCAATCCAGTCCCGGAAACACGAAGTGCTTGGAGTGCCATTACGCCCGGAAACATTAGCGGAAGGTGCTATAGCCAAGCATGTCGATTCGAATGCCGCCGAGGCTGCTCTCCGTGACGAGAAGCCCGTAGAGGATCGACGCCGGCGAGTGGAGCTCCACCATTGTATCCAAAACGCTCAGAGCAGCGGCGGCCGCATGCCACGGATTGCGGTTCACCACCACGGCGGCGAAGCCGGTGACATAGATTGCCAACTCCAGGTCGTTGTGCCCGTCCATCTCCCGCTGGACGCCGATCGCGGTCCTGCCGATGAATCCCTGCACGAAGTTCAAGATCTCGTAGTCCACGTACCGTGCCGTGATGAAGTTTTCAGCCACCAGATAGCGTGCCGCCGTCCCGGGGTAGAGTTCGACATACCCGCCCAGGTGGTTCGGGAGCGGGTCGTCGTTTTGATCCCGCTCATAGAGCGTGTATTCGTGAAGCCCGGCTGCATTGAACGTGTCCGCCCGAACGCCGGCCACGAGCGCAGCGGCGCTGGCGAGCCCACCGCCGAGTGAATGACCGGTGACGATGAGTCGACTCGCGCCGACGGCTCTGCCGACCGCCCGGCCGATCTTCATCGCAGCCGTGTATTGGGGTGCGGACCACCCCAGGCCCTGCTTGATGTTGTTGCGCCAGTCGTCGAACTCGAGTTCCCATATCTTGTCGTCCGTCCCGCCGAAGGCCAGCACGTATTGACCCTCGCCCGTGATGTAATCCTGATAGATCATCGCCTTCAGGCCGGCAACACGAGGATTCCGGCCCAAGTCGGGTGCCACCAGGGGATCGACACCGAGACCTGCGGCGTTCTTCGGCTGCAAGCTGAACTTCGGCATGTCGGCGAACTCGTACACGCCCCGCGAGGCCAATGCGTTCCGCACTTCCTGCCGCGTGTGCAGCGCGTGGTAGAAAGAGTCTTCGTTGGCGACGATGTACTTCACCTCGTCGAACGCGGCGTCGTCGCCGTTGACCACCAGCGTGCCGCGGATCCGTTCGTCCACCCGCGGTGCCGCCTCGACGCCCGCGAGCGTCTTGAGTTGCTCGTTCTCACGGATGCCCTCGGCCCAGATCATGATGGTCCCGGTCTGCGGGTTGTAGTTGAGGTCCGCCAGCTTGCAGACCATGCCGGGCAGGATTTGATTGCCTCCCTGCGACACAGGGGCTGGGTTTCGCAGGGCGTCAGCCAGAACCCGGTTCCAAAGCTGCACCTGCCCCGCGACGCCCAGGGCATTCCAGTCGATCCGCACGCCCACGGCCGGAGCGTTGACCGGCAGGCCGGCCGGGACCTCCAGCACGATCGGCGTCAGGCTGCGGGTCTCATTGTCGAGCATGATCAGCTTGCCGACGCCATACTCGTGATTCTCGAGGAAGTCTTCCCACTCCGAGCGCTTTGGGGGCACAAAGTCGTTGTTGTTGTCGCTGTCGATATCGACATCGATCGTCTCAGGGTAAGGCAGCACGGTGAGCCTGACCGTGTCGGCCCCGAACGTGCCGGCGTCTGACGTGGCGGCTTCCGTGAAGGCGGCCGTGACGAGGGTCGTGCCGACCGCCCGGCCTTCGGCATAAAACACCCCGCCGGCCGCGATGGCCACGCCACTCGCGATCGGCCCGCGGCGGTCCGCGTGTTCATAGAGCCTGACGATTGTCTCGTCGTACGTGAGGATGACGCTGCCGAACGAGGCACGGCGGCTCATGCCTACCCTTTTCCTTTTTTCACGAACCGTTCCATCTTGGCAAGATCGTTGGCCGCGATGGCATCGCAGAGCGCGATCACCTGCGGACCGGTGAAGAAGTCGGCGGCTTTCCAGCCGTGCTACTCGTGCCAGGGAGCATTGGTCACCCGGGCCGCGACCTGGCGGATCAGGCCCTGGGCAGGGTCGCTGCATCCGGCCAGCACCCAGACCGCCGCCGACACGGCAACCAGCGGGCCGGCGCGATGCCAACGCGCGGAAGATGCATAACGTCGCGGGATCATGGCGCGACTGATGCGGTCATGTGTCGCTGATCACGTTGTAGGCACGAGCCCGCAGTTTGCTCCCAGTCCTCATCGCCACTCTCCTGCAGGCTAATCTTGAGGTGGCATATCCCCGCCAGCCTTCGGAGCGGGGGCCCCAGGAGCTGTGATAGCTTCCTGCCGCTCCGCGGCCTCACGCTCACGCCGCTCACGCTCTTTCCGTTCGGCAATCTCGCGGCGCCTCATGGCGGAGCGTTTGCTCGGGTCAGGCTCACTACCCCAACGGTCTTTGTCGGCCCGGGCGGCGGCCAGCGATTCACCCATCGCCTCGAGCCGCTCCACCAGCCGCTCGAAATCGGCAAGCTGTTCCGGCGATGCATCACGGAGTTGGCCTTGGCCGCGGGATTTGGCTTCCAAGGTACCTTCAAGATAATGCGTGATCTTCGTGATTTCATTCCCTTCGTACTGACTCGGGTCGGCTCCGAGATCGAGGAGCACAAGGCACAGGTCGTAGCGGCCGAACCACGATGCCGCGGTCCCAAGGGGCGATGCCTCCGCTCCGAGGGCCCGGTTCATACTCCCGCCCGCTTCGGCCAGGCGGGCGATGCGTTTCTTCTTGTCGCCCGCGCCCGACTTGATCACGGTGTACACCGGCGTCTCGCCGCGACAACCCGGCTCCTTGTTGGGAAAATTCGGATCGCCGCCGTGCTCGAACACCGGCCAGAAATGGTCGAACGTGCTGCGGCAGGCCATGTGGGTGACGGAGTCTCCCGGGCTGAATGCCTGCCGGATACCGAAATCGCTTTCGATGTACACGTTGGGATTCGCGCCGGCCTCGAGCAGTAGCCGGAATCGCTCCGGCTTGTTGTCCACGAACGCCCACAAGAGCGGCGTCATGTTGCCCTTGCCGAGGGCATTGACGTCGGCCCCCGCGGCGATGAGTTCCTTCATCCGGGCGACGTCGTTGGCCGCGATGGCATCGCAGAGCGCGATCACCTGCGGATCGGTGAAGAAGTCGGCGGCCTTCCAGCCGTGCTGCTCATGCCACGGAGCGTTGGTCACTCGGGCCGCGACCTGGCGGATCAGGCCCTGGGCAGGGTCGCTGCATCCGGCCAGCACCAAGACCGCCGCCGACACGGCAACCAGCGGGCCGGCGGGATGCCAACGCGCGGAAGATTCGCAGGGTCGCTGCATCACAAGAACCTCGACTGCGGATATCCCAGAAGATTCCTGTTACCGCTCATCAGATTCTCTTCCACGAGCAAGCCATACAAGACTGCGTCCATGGAATGAGCCCGGTACATCAGATACCCCGTGCCGGCCTTCGCTGCCAGATTGATTCCCAACTTCACGAGCACCCCTCCCGGCACGGTCCCGGCCGCGCTGAAGGCGGCGTTAATCGCCTGGATCGTTCCCGCGGCGAAATCGTGGGGCCCATCGAGTTCCTTGCGATCGCCAAGGGCGGTGCTGACAACAAGACTGAGGCGATCCTGAAAGTTGCTCAGAAAATCCCAGTCGATAGTGTAGGCGGTGACGAGACCTTCGGGATTTTGGTAGCGAGCAAGCGCCTTTGCAAGTTCGGCGGGATCATTGTCGAAGTACATCCGCAGGGAGTCTTCATGCAGGCCGGCCGCATTGAACGTGACGCCCGTAGCGCCGGTGACCACGCTCGCCGCGGAGGCGAGGCCGCCGCCAAGGGAATGGCCCGTCGTCGTCAATGTCGCGCCGCCGGCCACACCACGCGTTGCAAATTCAACCGCCCTGGCCACTTGCATCGCCCAGCGGTACTGGGCGATCCGCCAACCCAGCCCTTGGCCGATGTTTTCAACCCAGTCGGCCAGTTCGGGCATCTCCCCATTGAAAACCAATCCCAACTGGTCATCGGTGCCGCCAAACGTCAGCACGAAGGTATTGTCGGTGACAGCGCCATAGTCTTGATACAAGACGGCCTTGAAGCCTGGATAGGCCGTCGGATTCCCGGGCGTGTCGGCGTCGTTGTACAACAGCGCCACGGCGTCGTTATTCGGATCGAGTTCAAGGATGTCCTGCAGTTCGCCGGGGGGACCATTCTGGTCGGTCCGGGTCGTTAGCCGCTTGAGCGCGAAGTTCGGCAGGTCGGCGTACTCGTACACGCCGCGCGAAGCCAATGCCGACCGGACCTGGCTGCCGGTGGAGCCAAGACCGACCGAACCGAACTGAAGGTCGTGGTAGAAGAAGTCGTCACGGACAACCATGTACTGGACGCTGTCTTCGGCGAGTTGAATCCGCAGATCTGGCGCGTCGAACGTGAGGGACGCTTGGAGAATCCCTCTGTGTGGCCACATCCGTTGTTCGGCCGCGTTGAGCGTCACATCCCTGGTGGCCACGTGGCCGTCCATGTACAGCACCGCCTGGCCTGTCGCTGGATCATAGTTGATCTGCGAAAGAGTGTAGGGCTTTCCGAAGTGCACACGGTGGCCAAACACGCCCCATGGCACCAGCGGGTGCGGCTCTCCGGCGGCATCTTGTGACAGAAGCCCCGCCCCCTTGTTGCGGTTCCAGAGCCGGATCTCCCCGCTGAAAGAGGCGCCGATGGCATCCATCGCGAACTTCACGCCGATCGACTCGGCATCGACGGGCAGGTTTTTCGGCAGTTGGACGACGACGGGCGTAAAGCTCGCCGCCAGCCGGTCTTCACCGATCGTGTCACCGATCTGAGAAGACGAACTTTGCATCACGAGTTTGCCTAGCGCATATGTGTGATCCTCCAACTTTTCTTCCCACTGCTTTTCCGCCGGCGGCGAGCGTTTTGGCACGCCAAAACCCTCGTTGTTGTTGCTGTCTACGCCAAGATCGATCGCTGTTTCCACCGCTCGCACGTGGACCATATCGGTGGTCTCTGAGTTGGCCCAGGTGCCGGTGCCACCAATGCTCACCACGATGGGTTTGTACCCTTCCGTGGGAGTGACGGCCTCAAGATACAGCGTCATCGTGCCATAGTTGCTCAGGTATTCATTCAGATCCGTGAACGGCTGGCCTGCGAAGAACTCAGCCGCGGGGATCGGCACGCCCGACCTGATCAGGTCCCCTTCGGTCCTGACAGACGGAGCGTCCTTCTTCCAAAGCCGAAACGCCCCTTCAGGGGCAGGGCTGAAACCTGCATCGGAGAACGTGAAGGTAAACATGAGGCCGGGCAAGTCTTCACTCGGCGCGCCGTCGACGGCTATCGGTCTTCTCCATGCCCAGGCTGCTCCGCTGCTCAGGCTCACCTTCACCGGAGAAAATCGCCTTGTGGAGATGCCGTCGAAGTCCCGGGTGTCATCATGGCCGTCACGATCCGAGTCGCCGGCATACACGGGAACGACGAGGCCGCGGGTGGACTCCTCCTCGATCCGGTCGTCCTTCCCGGCCGGACCGTTGTCGGGGTCGATCTCGCCGTCGTTGTCGCTGTCCACGTCGAGATCCACCGCCACCGACAGCAGGTGCACCGTGTCGGTGAGGATCCCGGTCCGAGAGGAATGGATCCCGCCCCAACTGCCGACGAGTCCCGTGATCCGCGCCTGCGTAACCAGGGGCACAGCCCCGCTCGCCCCCTTGAGCGCCTCGACATACACGCCCCCTTTACCGCCCGGCGTGAGCCCGATGTCAGCCGCATTCACCCACGTCTTCGCGGGGATCATGTTGCCCGGCGTCCGATCGCTCCCCGAGTTCTTCCACAGCTGAAACAGCGTCGGATCGTAATCGAAGTACAGCTCGGTCGAAGCCGGCCGCGCTTCCGCGACGTTCGCCGACAACCGCACCGCCAGCGGCACGCGGTCCGCCGCCCCCACTCCCACGAACTTGCCCGTGCTCGCGTCTCGCTCCAGACGGTCTTCCTCCCGGTTGTCGTCCGGCTCCGCAAACCCGCTGTCGTTGTTGCTGTCGACGTCCACGTCGAACCGCGGGATGTGCAGCGTCGCCCCGAGACTGCGGAAGCGATCGCCGCCGTACTCGCTCATCCCGTCCCCCTGATAGGGGCCGACGAGGTAGAGCGGCGAGTTGGTGTCCACCACGAAGAAGTCGGACCGGTCCGTGGCTTCGATGTCCGCGTACCAGTCGTAGTCCGGGTCATCGGGGTAGAGCGAGCCTCGATGCCGGAGCGTGACCGGGTACGACCGCCCGACATCGAAACTGAACTCTCCCGACCCGACCACGCCGTAGTCGGGCGACTCCTGAGTCACCGCGCCGACCTGCAAGGCCCACTGCTCGGAATGGCTTCCGCTCGGATCGCCCACGGTGAGCGCGAGCCTGATCCGCTCCTCGGGATCGGGGGGAAGGCCCTGATCGAGAGGGTTCCTGGGGTCGCTCCCCTGGACCGCTTCAACGCCGTCGGAGACGCCGTCGCCGTCGGTGTCCCGCCCGTCCGGGATCCCGTCGCCGTTCGTGTCGGTGCGCAGGGTGCTCGTGCCGTAGAGCATCTCCCGGAAGTTCGTCAGCCCGTCGCCGTCGAAGTCGTCGTGCTGGTCACGCACGCCGTTGCCGTTTTCATCGCTGTTCAAGGGATCGAGGCCGTTTGCCAGCTCGAACCCGTCGCCGAGCATGTCGTCGTCGCTGCTGAACGCCTTCGGGTTCGTGCCCCCCGCGAGCTCGTCGCCGTCGGTGAGCCCATCCCCGTCGGAGTCCCGCGGCTCGGGACCCGTCTCCACGCCGGTCGCGGACAACGGCGGCCAGCCTGCTCGCGCGAAGCTGATCCGGTAGCGGTAGGACGTGCCGGGAACGACGGTGGTGTCGTGGTAGCTGGTTGCGTTGCCGGCCAGGGTGGCGATCGCGGTCCAGGCGTCACTGCCACTCGGCGCCCGCTCGATCACGATCCCGGCGGCGGCGTCGAGCAGGCCCGTCCAACCCACGAACACGACCGACGGCGTGCGGTAGGCGGCGGACACACGTGGTCCCACGGGCGTCACGGCCGACACGGTTGCGGAAAACTCCGAGCTGCCGTGAGCGTTGCGGAACGCGATGCGGTAGGCATACTCCGTGCTCGGCTCGAGACCGTAGTCGTCGTAGGAGGACGCCGCGGACTTGATCTCGGCGACGGTGGCCCAGGCCCCGCCGCTCGCTCGCTCGACGACGACCGTGACATCCGGCCGGAACTCCCACGACAGCCGGACGCCGTCGCTGAAGGCGACCGCCGTCACTTCGCCGGGAGCACTCGGAAACGCCGGTGTGGTCACGCTCACGAGCACGCCGTCGGATGACTGGCCCTGGCCATACCACCCGGAGTACGACTCCGCGCGAACCCGAAACTGGTAGGTCGTGCTCGGCAGAAAACTGCCGCTGACGATCAGGCCCGTGCTGCCGAGGGGCGTGCCAGACACCCGGGTCCAGGCGTTCCACTCCGGGACAAACTGCTCCACGCGGTAATACCCCTCGCGACTCGACCGGTCGGTCCAGGCCAGATCGATCCGGCCTCCGTCGATCACGGTGGCCACCACGTCTGTCGGTGCGCGGAGCCTGGTGGCCGTCATGACGACGGGGCTGGCCGCGGACGCCCCGGCAGCGTTGACCGCGATCACGCGATAGCTGTAGGGCGATCCGTCCTCGAGACCGGCATCGGTGAAGGTCGTGGTGCCGGCGGCGGTGCGTCCCGCCTCCGTCCACGTGGCGTAGGACCCGCCGCTGTCGCTGCGCCGCTCGATCCGATACTCGCTCTCGCCGGCAACGTCATCCCACGACAGCGCGATCGCGGAATCACTCACGGACGTGAATGCCAGGCCGGTTGGAGCACGCGGAAACGCCGGCGTTGTCACGCTCACGAGCACGCCGTCGGATGACTGGCCCTGGCCATACCACCCGGAGGAGGACTCCGCCTGAACCCGAAACTGGTAGGTCGTGCTCGGCAGAAAACTGCCGCTGACGCTCAGGCCCGTGCTGCCGAGGGGCGTGCCAGACACCCAGGTCCAGGCGTTCCACTCCGGGACAAACTGCTCCACGCGGTAGAACGACTCGCGACTCGACCGGTCGGTCCAGGCCAGATCGATCCGGCCCCCGTCGATCACGGTGGCCACCACGCCGTCGGGGGCGCGGAGCTTGGTGGTCGTTGAGACGAAGGCGCTGGCCGCGGACGCCCCGGCAGCATTGACCGCGATCACGCGGTAGCTGTAGGGCGATCCGTCCTCGAGACCGGCATCGGTGAAGGTCGTGGTGCCGGCGGCGGTGCGTCCAGCCTCCGTCCACGTGGCGTAGGCCCCGCCGCTGTCGTTGCTCCGTTCGATCTGATACTCGCTCTCGCCGGCAACGTCATCCCACGACAGCGCGATCGCGGAATCACTCACGGACGTGAATGCCAGGCCGGTTGGAGCACGCGGAAACGCCGGCGTTGTCACGCTCACAAACGCGTTGTCGGATGACCGGCCATACTCCCAGGAGTACGACTCCGCGCGAACCCGAAACTGGTAGGTCGTGCTCGGCAGAAAACTGCCGCTGACGCTCAGGCCCGTGCTGCCGAGGGGCGTGCCAGACACCCAGGTCCAGGCGTTCCACTCCGGGACAAACTGCTCCACGCGGTA
>JBIKXY010000300.1:0-3399 GCA_044355515.1 Pirellulales bacterium | reverse complement strand
CCGCCAGCGAGTAGGCCCCGTGCCAGCTGTGGCGGATCATGAAGTAGTGGTAGCAGGCGATCGCCGTCACCAGGCCCGAGACGAGCAGGGCCGGCCGGTACTCCGGATCCACATGGGCCCGGGCCATGAAGAGAAACAGCGCCGCCGCCCCCATCGTGGCGACCGTCATCGAGAAGATGTTGTCCACCGCGTTGTACTGAACCAGAGACAAGTCGGGCATCGCCGACCCCAACAGCAAGATTCCTTCGATCATCGCTTCACCTCTTTTCGTATGGTGTCAAAAAAATTCCCGCCTCACGATCCCGGCGGCGATCCCTGGTTTCATAGGCAAGCCGCGTCGAACCGACCACTCGAGACGGTTGATTGCCCCGCCGAGCGGCTCTTCACGCCTCCCCCCTGAAGCGACGGGATCATAGCCCGGTGCGGGACACTTCGGCAAGCCGGCGCCGATGGAAAAACCGGGTCTGGCGGCCGGATCGTCTGCCGGCCTTCAAATCGGCTCGGGCGGCCACCTGGGGTCAGCCGAGCCGGGAGACGTGCACGGCCACGTCCATGCCATGCGTGCCGCCGCCGACGCAGACTCCCTTCACCGGCGCCACGTCGGCGTAGTCGCGGCCCCAGCCGATCGTCACGTGCTGCGAACCGGCCGGGCAGTCGTTGGTCGGGTCCACGTCGAGCCAACCGTCGTCGCCGCCCCAGCAGGCCAGCCAGGCGTGCGAGGCGTCGGCCCCGACCATCCCGGCCGGGCCGCTCCCCCCCGGGGGCCGCTCGTTGGAGATGTAGCCGCTCACGTAGCGGGCCGAGAGGCCGAGCGACCGCAGACAGGCGATCTGGAGATGGGCGAAGTCCTGGCACACGCCCCGCTTGAGCGAAAACACCTCCTCGACCGGGGTGCTGGTGGTCGTGGCCGTCGGATCGTAGGCGAACTCGCGATGGATCCTTGCAGTGAGCTCGATCAGTGACTCGTGCCAGGGGCGGGAGGGGGTGAACGACTCCGCCGCCCAGGAGGCCAGCCGCGGCGAGGTGCGGACCAGCGGCGAGTCGAAGACGAACTGCCGGGCTTCGAGCGTCGCCGGGTCGGTGTCGCGGGACAGCCGGTCGCGGAGGGTCTCCCAGGGGAGCGGCTCGAGTTCCCGCCAGTCGCGGGGCGGATCGACCTCAACCACGCTCGTCGCCGTGACGACCAGCCGCCGGTGGCCCGCCTCGATCGCGAACATTCCGACCTGGTTGCCGAAGCTGTCAAAGTGGCTCGACAGGACCTCCGGCTCCGGATCGACGACCAGCAGATTCGAGAGCAGCCGCTGGCGGGGCAGCTCGCGGGGCACGAGGTGAACCGCGTTGTGGCAGACCGGCACCGCCTCGCTGTAAGAATAGACGGTCTGGTGACGCACCTCGTAGCGGGCCGAGATGCAAGTTGAGGGGGGCGGCGAGCGGGTCATGCGGAGGCGGCTCCTGGTGGGGCGAATCCCGCGGCATGGTGCCGCGCCTGGCCCGCGATGTCGACGCCGGCCGCCTCGCTCCAGGCGGCGAGCAGCCGGCGGAACACCGGTCCCGGGCCGCCCGCGGCCACCGCCCGGCCGTCGAACCGGGTGGCGGGCAGGATGCAACTGGGCGTGCTCGTGAGCAGGATCTCGTCGGCGTGCGCGAGGTCGGCCGCACTGAGCGACCGCTCGGCCCAGGGGATGTCCAGTTGGTCGGCCAGACCGCGGGCATAGGCCAGGCTGACGCCGGGCAGCGCGTCGGCGGCGGGAGGCGTGACGATCCGGTCGCCCTGCACGATCGCCAGGTTGGCGGTCGAGGTCTCGCTGACTCGTCCATCCGCGTGGGAGAGGACGGCACGGGCGCCAGGCTCCGCCGCGGCCGCCTCCCGGTCGGCGAGGAAATAGTGCAGTCGGCTGCGGACCTTCGCGGCCAGCGGCCAGCAGGCCTCGGGCACCTGGGTAACCGCGACACTCCGCAGGGCAACGCCCGACTCGTAGGCCCGGTCCCAGAGTCCGAAGGCCAGCGGGAACGTGTGGATCCCCACACGCGGCGGGCCGGCACGACCGCCATGCTGGGCCGCCAGGTCGCCGGCGGTGACGAAGATCACGAGCCCCAGGTCTGGAGGCGGCTCGCCGGCAGCGGTCGCGGCGAGCAGTGCGTGGTTGTGGAGCGCCACGCGGTCGGCGGCCGCCAGCATCGTGTCGATCGAGCTGGCGGGGGAGAGCCCCACGAGTGCCAGCGAGTTGGCCAGGCGCTCGGCATGGGGCTGCGGAAGAAAGAGCCGGCCGCGAAACGTGCGTAGCTGCTCGGTGACCGTGGCGCCGAGCACGAAGCCAGCGTCGCCGGCCGGCACCGACAAAGCCCTGCGGGGGATGATCTGACCGTTGAGCCAGGCGATCTCGCCCGCGGCCCCGCAGCCGTCATCACCCCCGATCCCGGCCAGGTCGCCCATGGGCACGTTTACGATGCCCTCAGGGCGGGTCCGTGCTGCCGGAAGTGGAGGATAGGGGATTCGAACCCCTGACCTTCTGGCTGCCAGCCAGACGCTCTCCCAATTGAGCTAATCCCCCAAACAAACGCTCGGGGCTGCACGAACCTGGATTGCACGCTCTCGACACGGTATCGCCCCGCGTGTCGGGTGTCAACGCACCTGGCGGCGTCGCGGATTCCCGGTGCGTCCGCCATCCGGCCGAGACTGGCGGCTGCGAAGCCCGTGAAGCACACTTGGCGGGGAAACTCTGCCGAACCTCCCGGCGACCAGCCCGGCCGCGCCGGCCACGTGAATCATGTCCCGACCCCAGCTCGCCCCGTCGCCCGCCGCCGGCCGGCTTTCGGACCGCACGCTGGCCGCCACGAGCGTGATGCTCGCCGTCTACCTCGCCGGACTCCTGCTTTCGATCGCCGGCAACTCGGTGAGCGGATCCTCGACGCTGGTGCGGACCGTCAAGCAGCGGCTGTTCACGCCCTGGATGGGGCCGGCCTGGCTGGATCTCGGCTTCGATCATCCGCTCACCTACGGCCTGCCCGAGGATGGCGATCACGCCCTGGAACTCCACGGAGCCACGGCGGCCGCCGCACCGATCCGGTTGCCGGGAAACCGCACCGGTGAGCAGGCCGCCCGCTGGCGGCGATTGGCCCGACGGATTTCGCTGGCGACGGACGACGAGACGGCCGTAACGCTGGCGGCCGGCGTGGGCCAGGGAGGCTTCGCAGCCCTGGGGGGCGACGATGTGATCGTGCGGACGTTGCGGTGGCCGCTGCCGGACCGCGGGGCTCCGGCGGACTCAGCTCCCCGACCAGTCAAGCCCTACGAGGCCCGGGTCCGCCGCGTGGCCGGCGAGACGCAGCTCGTCGAGCTCGGCGGCGACGCCAAGCGGGTCGAACTGGCGCCGGTGCTCCGGGGCGAGACCGCGCCGA
>JBIKXY010000299.1:0-3406 GCA_044355515.1 Pirellulales bacterium | reverse complement strand
CGGCCGGCGGCGGGAGACCGTGCAGGCCGTGGCGGGCGTCAGCTTCACGGTCCACCGGGGGCAGACGCTCGGCCTCGTGGGGGAGAGCGGCTGCGGCAAATCGACCACCGGGCGGGCCGTGCTCCAGCTGCTGCGGCCCTCGTCGGGGAGCGTGCTGTTCGACGGCCAGCCGATCCACGAGTGGTGGGTGAGGCGGGGGGGACGCTGGGCCTGGGATGCCCGGCTGCATGCCCTCCGCCAGCGGATGCAGATGGTGTTTCAGGATCCGTTCGCCTCGCTCAATCCCCGGATGACGGTGGAGGCGATCCTCTCGGAGCCGCTGCGAAACTTCGGCTTGGCGGCGGGCCGGGACCGCCGGGAGCGGGTCCAGAGCCTGATGGAGACCGTCGGTCTCGATCCCCGGTTCATCCGCCGCTACCCGCACGAGTTTTCCGGCGGCCAGCGGCAGCGGATCGGGATAGCCCGGGCGCTCGCGCTCGGCCCCGAGCTGGTGGTGGCCGACGAGCCGATCAGCGCGCTCGACGTCTCGATCCAGGCCCAGATCCTGAATTTGCTAGCCCGGCTGCGGGAGGAACTCGGGCTGACGATGATCTTCATCGCTCACGACCTCGCCGCCGTCCGGCACGTCAGCGACCGGATCGCCGTGATGTACCTGGGGCGGATCGTGGAAGAGGCCGACGCCCGGGAACTCGTCGCCGCCCCTCGCCATCCCTACACCCAGGCCCTGATTTCGGCCGTGCCGCTGCCCGATCCGGCCCGGGAGCGATCCCGCCGGCGGATCGTGCTCGAGGGCGAGCTCCCGAGCCCGGTGAACCCCCCCTCGGGCTGCCCCTTCCACACCCGCTGCCCGCTCCGGGAAGAGCGGTGTGTCCGCGAGGCTCCTCCGCTCCTGCAGGTCGCGCCGGGCCACCAGGTCGCCTGTCACCTGGCCGAGGGAACAAGATCCCCAGCTTCCCCAGTCTCGCGCCAGGCGTGACGACTTTGACGATTGCCCCAAGTTTGCGGGGGGCGCCGTCCGATATTCCCGATGCTGCCGCTCCGCCTCGGGTTGCGGTCACCTGCAGGTCCGGCGTCGGGGGGCACCGGGCCGGTGATCAGCCGTCATTCGCCGGCCGGCCCGCTCGAGGCGCAGCGGCGGCCCTGTGCCATACGACCGAGTCACCCGCTGGCCCCCCGCCGTGCCCCGCATCCTCAGACAAGCCTGGGCCGTCCTGACGAGCGTCACGCTCGTGGCCTCGGGTTGCGCGCCGCGGCAGCCGTTCTACTTCTTCGAGGACGGCGACCTCTCGCACTACGTCGGGGCCGTCCAAAAGATGGAATACCCCGACACCTGCCAGGAGCCGCTCGACGAGGCGGCCGGGGCGGCCGAGCCGCTCACGCTCACGAACCCCACGTTCGACGAGATCTGGGAGCTGTCGCTCGAGGAGGCGATCCGCACGGCGCTCGAGAACGGCAAGGTGCTCCGCAACCTCGGCGGTCGGTTCGCCAGCTTCGGCGGCCCGCGGCCCCAGACCGGCGAGCCGGCCGTGTCGCTGCTCACGGCGCCCTCCCAGACGCCCACCGTCTACGACCCGGCGGTCGTCGAGACCGATCCGTTCCGCGGCGTCGAAAGTGCACTGGCCCTGTTCGATGCCCAGCTCTCGAGTTCGCTCACCTGGGAGCGGCAGAACCGGCCCCAGAACATCGGCGGCGTCGGCACGTTCATCTTCCAGCAGCAGTTCCTCGGCGACACCGGCAACTGGACCAGCGGCATCACCAAGCGGACCGCGACCGGTGCCACGTTGGGCTTCCAGAATCAGACGCTCTACGACAACAACAACTCGCCGATCCGGCAGACGGGCGTGCCCTCGACCTGGACCACCAACTACGACTTCACCTTCAGCCAGCCGCTCCTTCAGGGCGCGGGCGCCACCTACAACCGGATCGCCGGCCCCGACTTCTTCGACAACCTCTACGGCCGGCCCAACTTCCGCGGCGTGCTCCTGGCCCGGATCAACGCCGACATCTCCCTGGCCGACTTCGAAGCGGGCGTCCGCAACCTCGTCAGCGACACCGAGCAGAGCTACTGGGAGCTCTCCTTCGCCTACCGCAACCTCGAGGCCCGCAAGGCCGGCCGCGACAGCGCGCTCGAGGCCTGGCGGAAGGTGCATGCCCTCTATGTCGAGCAATCCCGTGGCGGCGAGGCCGACAAGGAGGCCCAGGCCCGCGAGCAGTATTTTTTCTTCAGGAGCGAGGTCGAGCAGGCCCTGACCGACGTCTACCGGGCCGAGAACCGGCTCCGGTTCATGATGGGCATCTCGGCGAGCGACGGCCGGCTGATCCGCCCCTCCGACGAGCCCACGACCGCCCGGATCAGCTTCGACTGGCAGCAGTCGCTGGTCGAGGCCCTGTCCCGCTCGGCCGAGCTCCGCCGGCAGAAGTGGATCATCAAGCAGCGGGAGCTCGAGCTCGTCGCGGCGAAGAACCTGATCCTGCCCCGGCTCGACATGGTGGGCCGGTGGCGGTTTCTGGGCATGGGGCAGGAGCTGATCAATCAGAACTACACCCCGTTCGAGGCCGGCGGCGCCGACCCACTCGCGGGCACCGACGCCTACTCGACCCTGTTCTCCGGCCAGTTCCAGGAGTGGCAGGCCGGGGCTCAGTTCCTGATGCCGCTCGGGTTCCGCCGCGAGTTGGCCACCGTCCGCCACCACCAGCTCCAGCTCGCCCGCGAACGGGCCCGGCTCCAGGATGAGGAGCTCGAGGCCTCGCACGCGCTCGTCGACGCGGTCCGCAACGTCGATACCAACTTCGCCCTGGCCCAGACCAACTTCAACCGCCGGGTGGCCGCCGAGCGGCAGGTGGAGGCGGTCCAGGCCGCCTACGACGCCAACACCGTCACCCTCGACCAACTGCTCGACGCCCAGCGGCGGCGGGCCGAGGCCGAGAGCTCCTACTACCGGGCGCTGGTGGACTACAACCGCTCGATCTCGCAGCTCCATTACCGCAAGGGGTCGCTGCTGGAATACAACGGCGTGTTCCTGGCCGAGGGCCCCTGGCCGGGCAAGGCTTACTTCGACGCCCACCGCCGGGCCCGGCAGCGGGATGCCAGCCTCTATCTCGACTACGGCCACTCGCGGCCGGGCGTGTTCAGCCGCGGGCCCGTCACCCAGGCCTTCGAGTCGGTGGGCGCCGACGCCCGGCCGGTGCAGCTGCCGCCGCTGGAGCCGGCCACCCGGCAGGACGAGCTCCCGGCCAAGCAGGAGCTTCCCGCCGAGCCGGGGCTGCCGGCCGAGCCGGAGGGAGCGCGGCCCGGGCTGCCGGAGCTCCTGCCCGCGCCGGCCGGAAGCGTCAGCGGACCTTCTCCAGGAACCCCTGGGCTTCGATCGCCGACCGCATGGCCCGGCCCTGGTTCAGCATCGGCGCC
>JBIKXY010000298.1:0-3411 GCA_044355515.1 Pirellulales bacterium | reverse complement strand
GCCGATCGCCGGGGGTATGAGGCCCACGCGGCAGCCACCCTGGGCGCCGCCGCCGGCCGAGTCGTCGGCTACTACGACATGTTGAGCAACCGGGTCACCACCTACGATCTGACCGGCGGCGACGCCCTCGGCGGCAGCCGCCAGCGAGCGGCCGGCGAAGTCGGCATCGCGATCCTCTCGAGCCCGGCGGCCACCGGCTTGGTCTCCACGCTCGTCCACGAGGCGACCCATCAACTGGCCTTCAACGGCGGCCTCCACCGGCGCTTGGCGCCGGTGCCGCTCTGGGTCAGCGAGGGGCTGGCCACCTATTTCGAGACGCCCGATCTGAAGAACGCACGGGGGTGGAAGGGGATCGGCGAAATCAATCGCCCGCGGCTCGAACAGTTCCTCAAGAGCGGCCGTCCCGGCGTGATCACGGCCATCCTGCGCGACGATCAGCTCTTTCGTCAGGCCGACACGGCGCTCGACGCCTACGCGGCATCCTGGGCCCTCTCCCATCATCTGCTCCAGACCAGGAAGGCGGATTTCGTCGCCTACTTGCGGTCGCTGGCGGCGAAGCAACCGCTGGCCGAAGACTCGACGGACGTCCGGCTGCGGGAGTTCCAGGCGGCCTTCGGCGACCCGGCCGCGGTCGAGCAGCAAGTGCTCAGGGCCGCCGCCCGGCTGGCGACCGGCCTGCGCTGAGCCCACGGGAGGCCGCGCCGGCTTCCGGAGTCCGCGCAACCGGTATAATCAGCCGCGGGCTGCATTCGACGGGCCTGGCGGGTCGATCCCACCGAGGGATCGCTCCCGACCGCGACCGAAGCCGTCCCGTCAGGCATCCCGAATCGTGGGACCTCCCGACACCGGGGAAATCGGCGGAAATGGCTGCGAACCGGACGACCCAGGCCGCGCTCACCATCGCGCTGAGCCTGTTCGTGATGCTCACCTTCGTGCTGGGTGTCACGACCTATCTCTTCTTCGGTCAGCGGCAGGAGGCCGACAAGGCCCAGATTGCGGCCTCCACGAGCGCCGCCGAGACCCAGGCCGCGATGCAGGCCACCAAGGACGAGATGGCGAAGCTGCGGAGCCTCCTCGGCGTGGCCCCAGACACGCCGATCGCCGACATCGAGACCGGCCTCGGCAACCTCCTGGCGGGAGACTTCCAGGGCTTCGACGGCGACGAGAAGTCTTACCTCAAGCTGATCGAGTGGCTGCGGGCCGAGTTTCGTGTCAAGGCCGACGCGGTGAAGAAGGCCGCGGAGGAGAGGAATGCGGCCGAGACGAAGGCCGCCGCCGATGTCAAGGCGGCGGAGGAGGCACTGGCCGCTGCCCAGGCCGCCGAAGCGAAGTCCAAGGGCGATCTCGATGCCGCGACGAAGCAGTTCACCGACGCTCGGGGCCAGCACGAGGCTCAACAGTCGAAGTTGCTCGACGAGAAGCGGTCTGACGAGGCGAAGGCCCGCGACCTCGCGAATCTAAAACTCCAGATCGTCGGCATGGGCGAGACACTGCCGTCGGCGAGACGGGTCGGGTTCGAGGCCCGCACGCCGGAGGAGCAGTTGGGCGTGATCCGGGAGGAGCTCCGCAACCAATACAAGGAGATCCGCCGGCTCAACGAGTTGATCTCCGTGGCCCGGATCGCTTCCGCTGAAGTGCAGGACACCATCACCGAGATGCGTCCCGAGGGCGACCGGATCGACGGCTTCGACGGCCGCGTGATCGACGTCGATCCGCGGTCGGGCACGGCGCTCGTCTCCTGCCCTTCGACCGCCGGGCTGCGGCCCGGCTTGGTGTTGCATGTGTTTCCTCCCGGCGAGCAGCGGCCACAGTTCGGCGAGCGCAAGGCGATGCTCGAAGTCACCCAGGTCGAGGGGCCG
Source organism: Pirellulales bacterium (assembly GCA_044355515.1). Taxonomy (GTDB): domain Bacteria; phylum Planctomycetota; class Planctomycetia; order Pirellulales; family UBA1268; genus QWPN01. The sequence continues at coordinate 1,552 of JBIKXY010000298.1, read as the reverse complement.
ACCCTGGTGCGGGCCACCATCCGTCGGGAAGACTCCCGAGATCCGATCCTGTCGGGCGACGGCGTGGCCTCGAGTCTCTGGGCGCCGGGGGTTTCGCCCGCCATCGTGATCGTCGGATTCGCCGACGTCGATGCCGACGGCCGCTCCGATGCCGAGATGCTGACCGGCCTGGTGACCAAGGCCGGCGGTCGGGTCGTGGACTCGGTGAGCACCGACACGGCGCTGCTGGTCGATCTCGGGCCGGCGCCGACGACCGCGGACGGAACCGAAGGCCCCGGCGTCGCCGGCGAGACCAAGCGGCGGTTAAAGGCCACCGAAAACGCCAGGTTGTACGGCACCCGAGTCGGCTCCCTCGAAACGCTGCTCGACATGCTGGGGATCGACGGTGAGGCGTTCGCCGAGGGCCGCCTCCCTCGCGGCCGCGCCGTGGGACGGTTTCCCGCCCGCCGCTGAGGCCCGACCACGGGCCCGGTCATTCGTGGCATACTGACGTTCCGGTCGGTCGGTCCCGGCCGCCGCTTCCCAGGGATCCCGGAGGCCTGCCACGTGCGATCGCATCCCGTTCCGACATCCGCGCCGCGGCTGCTGGGCCGCCTGGGAGCGGCCTGGGTCGCGGCCGTCGCCTTGTGCATCGGCGGCACGGGCCGCGGCGACGACCCGGGCTTCGTGCCGCTGTTCGACGGCAAGAGCCTCGCCGGCTGGGAGGGAAAGCCCGAGTTCTGGCGGGTCGAGGCAGGGGTGCTCGTCGGCGAGACCACGGCCGAAACCCCCACCCCGGGCAACACGTTCCTGATTTGGCGGGCCGGCCTCGTCGATGATTTCGAACTCGAACTCGATTACCGCATCACCCCCCAGGGCAACAGCGGCATCCAGTATCGGAGCCGGGATCTGGGTGAGTTCGTGGTCGGCGGCTATCAGGGAGATTTCGAGGGGGGCCTGAACTACTCCGGGATCCTGTACGAGGAGCAGGGCCGGGGGATTCTCTGCCTGCGCGGAGAACGAGTCGTGATCGCCGCCGACGGCGCGAAGAAGCCCGGGGAGCCGATCGGGGATCCTGCCCAGCTCCAGCAGGGCATCAAGCCGGGCGAGTGGAACACCTATCGGATCGTGGCCCGAGGCCCGAAGCTCCGGCACTTCATCAACGGGCAGTTGATGTCGGAGACGATCGACGAGCAGGAGGGCCAGCGGGCCGGGCAGGGCGTGCTCGCGCTCCAGCTCCACGCCGGGCCGCCGATGAAGGTCGAGTTCAAGGACATCCGCCTGGCGCGGACCCGCCTGACCGACGGCCGAAAGAAGCTCGTGCTGGTGGCGGGGTCGCCGAGCCACGGCCCCGGTGCGCACGAGTTTCGGGCGGGCTGCCTGCTGGTGAAAAAGTGCCTCGCGGAAGCCTGTCCGCAGCTCGTCACGGAGGTCTACACCGGCGGCTGGCCGACCGACCCGACCGCCTTCGACAATGCAGACGCCGTCTTCTTCTTCGCCGACGGCGGCGGCGGCCATCCGGTGCTCCAGAGCAACCGGCTCGCCCAGATCGACGCGCTGGCCAAGCGGGGCG
>JBIKXY010000297.1:0-3434 GCA_044355515.1 Pirellulales bacterium | reverse complement strand
GGCTGTTCGAGCGACTCGGCGGCTTCGACGACCGCTACGCGCCCGCCTACTGCGAGGACAGCGATTTGGCCTTCGCGATCCGCGCGGCGGGCCGCAAGGTCTACTACCAGCCGGAGGCGGTCGTGGTCCACCACGAGGGAGCCTCGCACGGCACCGACACCGGGCAAGGCCTCAAGGCCCACCAGGTGCTCAACCAGCGCCGGTTCCGGGAGAAGTGGCGAGAGACGCTCGAACGGGAGAACTTCCCCAACGGACAGGATGTCTTCCACGCCCGCGACCGCTCGGCCGGCAAGCCCTGCATCCTGGTCATCGATCACTACATCCCCCAGCCCGACCGGGACGCCGGCTCGCGAACGATGTGGTGCTTCCTCCGGCTGTTCACCCGCATGGGCCTGAACGTGAAGTTCTGGCCGCAGAACCTGTATCACGACCCGGTCTACGCCCGGCCGCTGGAGGCGGCCGGAATCGAGATCATGTACGGGCCGCGATTCGTGGACCGATTCCCCGACTGGGTCCGGGAGCACGGCGGCCGGCTCGACTACGTGCTCTTGAGCCGCCCACACGTGGCCAGCGAGTTTCTCGAACCGCTGCGGCGGCACAGCCAGGCCCGGCTGCTCTACTACGGCCACGACCTGCACCATGCCCGGCTGGCGCGCGAGGCCGAGCTCAAGGGGGATCCGGCTCTCGCCAAGCAGGCTGAGGCGATCCGAGAGGTGGAGGAGTCGGTCTGGCGGCAGGTCGATGCCGTCTACTATCCGTCGGCCGAGGAGACGGCGGCAGTCGCCGCCCGCTGCCAGACGCCGACCCGCACGGTGCCGGCCTACTTCTTCGACGACCTGGCCGCCGAGCCGCCCCCGGCCGCCGGCAGGCAGGGCATCTGCTTCGTCGCCGGCTTCGCCCATCCTCCCAACGTGGACGCGGCGGAGTGGCTCGTCGCCGAGATCATGCCGCTGGTCTGGCAGGCCGCACCGGAGACCCGTCTTTGGCTGGTCGGCTCCAACCCCAACCCTGCCGTGCAGGCGCTCGCGGGCGACCGGGTGGCTGTGACCGGCTACGTGACCGATCAGCGGCTGGCGGCGTTTTACCGCGCCGCGCGGCTGGCGGTCGTGCCGCTGCGGTTCGGTGCGGGAGTCAAGAACAAGGTGATCGAGGCGCTTCATCACGGCCTGCCGCTGGTGACCACGCCGGTCGGGGCCCAGGGGCTGGAGGGGATCGAGAGGATCCTGCCGGTCGCCGCCGACCCGGCAACACTCGCCCGGCGGATCCTGGAGCTCCTCCGGGATGACCGCCGCTGGGAGGCGACTGCGGCGGCCGGTCGCAGCTTCGTGGCCGACCGGTTCTCGGCCGCCGGCATGTGGCGGGCCTTCGCCGCCGACATCACGCTCCCCGAGGGGGCGACTCCGGAGCCGACGCCATGATCGTTCGCGCCCGGGCACCGCTGCGGCTGGGGCTGGCCGGCGGCGGCACCGACGTCTCGCCCTACACCGAGTTGCACGGCGGCTGCGTGCTCAACGCCACGATCGACCGCTACGCCTACGCGGTGCTCCGCGACTCGGCCGACGGGCAGGTGCATTTTCATGCCACCGACATGCAACTGACGCGGTCGCAGGAGGCGGGCAGCTCGCTGCCCGAGAGGGAGGGGCTCGCCCTCCACCGGGCCGTCTACAACGCGATCGTCGCGGAGCACAACTTCGGCCGGCCCCTGGCCGTGGAGCTGAGCACCTTCTGCGACGCCCCGGTCGGCTCGGGGCTGGGCGCCTCCTCGACCCTGGTGGTGGCGATGATCCGGGCCTTCGTGGAGCTGCTCAATCTGCCGCTCGACGATTATGCCATCGCCCGGCTCGCCCACCGGATCGAACGGGTGGATTGCGGGCTCGAGGGGGGGCGGCAGGACCAGTATTCGGCGACCTTCGGCGGCTTCAACTTCATGGAGTTCCAGGCCGGCGAGCGGGCCCTGATCACGCCGCTGCGAATCAAGCGCTGGATCGTCTCGGAGCTCGAGGCCTCGCTCGTGCTCTTCTACTCCGGGGTCTCCCGGGAGTCGGCCCGGATCATCGCCGACCAGAGTGGCAACGTGGAGCGGGGCTCGGAAGAGGCGCTCGAGGCGATGCACGGACTCAAGCGGGAGGCCCTGGAGATGAAAGACTGCCTGCTGCGGGGCGACCTGGCGGGCCTCGTCGAGTCGATGCGGTGCGGCTGGCTCCATAAGAAGCGGTCGTCGCGGTCGGTCTCGAATCCCCGGCTGGAGGCGGCCTACGAGGCCGCCGCCGCCGCCGGGGCGCTGGCCGGCAAGGTGTCGGGCGCCGGCGGCGGCGGATTCATGCTGTTCGTCGTGCCCGCCGAGCGGCGGATGGACGTGATCCGCACGCTCCAGCCTTTCGGAGGGCTGGTCACCAACTGCCATTTCACCGAACGCGGCGCCGAAGCCTGGCGGCCCTGAGGCCGTCCCCGGAGCATTCCTCTCATGCACCCCCCCAAAAACGACCCCCCCGCCGCCGACGTGCTCGACGCCTGGCTCCACCTCTCGAGCCCTCGGATCCGGTTTCTCAAGAGCCTGCCCGAGGGCAGCACCGTGCTCGACCTGGGAGCCGGAGAGGGATCGCTGGCCCTGTTCAAGTCGTGGCTCTCCCCCCGGCGGGACGACCTGCGGATGTATGCGGTGTCGCTCGCCGACGGCCCCCACCGGGGACTCTACGAAGCCTGGGAGAACGGCGACTTCGAGACGATGGATCCGTTTCCGGGCCGCGTCTTCGATGCCATCTACGCCGCCCACTTCGCCGAGCACATCACCGGTGGCGCCGAGCGGGTGCTGGCCTGGATCGCCACCCGAATCGCGCCGCTGGGCCGGGTGTATCTGGAGATGCCGTCGGCCTTCTCCCGCAGCGGACCGCGGTGCGCGGCCTTGCGGGCTGCCGGATACGGGGTTTCCACCACCAACTTCTACGACGACCACACCCACAAGGAGACGGTCGACCTCGACACCCTCCGGGCGGCCATGCGGCGGCACGGGCTGTTCGTCGAAGAGAGCGGCTACTGGCGGAACCCCTACCTGGAAGCGGCCCTCTCCGGCCTCGCCCGTCGGACCGGGGATCAGTTTCACGCGACGGTGGCCGTCTGGATGGCCACCCGGTTCGCCCAGTATGCCGTGGCGGTGAAGGACGACGTCGAGTCGCCCGCCTGGGGCCTCGCCGAACTGAGAGCGTTCACGGATCCCGACCAGCCGGCTTGACCGGTTCCCCTGAGTGAGAGAAAGGCCGACGCGATGAGTGTGTCCCTCCCCGAGTTTCCCGGCCGGTCCAACGCCTTCCAAGGGGGCCGCAATGCCTACGAGGGGTATCAGCGGGGCTGGGGACTGCAGTATGGCCCGCTCAAGACGCAGCTCCGCGCCGACCCGCTCTACGCCCGGGCCCGCCGCCTGGCCGGCAGCCGGAGCG
>JBIKXY010000296.1:0-3435 GCA_044355515.1 Pirellulales bacterium | reverse complement strand
GGCGACGACGGCTCGATCATCGGCTTCACCGTCACGAGCGGCGGCTCGGGCTACGTCACCGCGCCCCGCGTGGACGTGGCCCTGCCGGGCCAGCAGGCCCGCGTGATCGCGATCCTCGACACCGCCAACCCGGACCCCGTCAGCGGCCGGTTGGCCGTCAGCCACTTCCAGGTCCTCCAGGCCGGCAGCAACTACACGGTCACCCCGCGGATCGAGGTGGCGGCGCCCTACGACTTCACGCTCGACGCCGACGAGATCGACCAGTTCAACGACTCGTTCGAGACCGTCACGATCGGGCGGATCGAGGGGGAGCACCTGTTCCACTCGCCCGAGGGCTCGTTTCGCGACGGCCTCGTGCTCCGCGCCCCGCGGGCCGGCGGCACGATCGACATGAACTCGCTCGTCTCGACGGGCTCGATCTCGATCGTCGGCTCGGGCAACACGTTTCACTTCGACTCGGCGGCCGCCACGCTCTCGGGCACCTCGATCTCGATCGACGACAATGTGATCGTGCACATGGGCGTCTCCGGCACGGCCACGGCCACAACCGGCTCGATCACGGTGTTCGGGACCGGCAAGGGCATGATCGACGGCGATCCCGCCGGCACTGATGTGGGCGACGACGAAGACCTGCTGCTGGCCGCCCACACGAACGTGCTGGTGACCGGCGCCATCGGCAGCCGCTGGAAGCTCGACGACCTGACGGCGACGAGCGCCACCCGCGACTCGGTCGTGTTCGAGCAGTCGGTAGGCCTGACGGGCGATCTGACGATCACCGCCGGTGCCGTCACGATCGGCGGCATCGTGGACGCGGACGGCGACCTCGTGATCGACGCCACGTCGATGGTCAGCTTCGGTTCCGACGTGACCGTCGATGGCGACCTCGTGATCACCGGCGCCACGGGCGTCAGCTTCGGCGGCCGGCTCACGGTCGGCGGGTCGATCACGATCGTGGGCGTCACCGGCACCATCCGGTTCAGCGGCCTGGTCACGGCGGCCGACGACCTGGCCATCACGTCCACCACGCTGGTCGAGTTCCTGAGCGGTCTGGCCGCCTCGGGCAGCGTTATTCTGACCTCCAACGAGGTCGAACTCCGCGGTGGCACGGCGTCGGTCGAGGGCCCGACCACGGGCACGCTCGTCATCATGCCGTTCACGGCCGCCCGCCCGATCCGCGTGGGCACCCCGACCGGCAGCGTGCTCAACACGCTCGACGTGTCCGACACCGACCTCGCGGCGATCGCCCCGGGCTGGGCCAGCGTGGTGATCGGCCACGCGTCCGCCGGCGCGGTCACCATCGGCTCGATCGGCACCCAGCAGGGCAGCAGAAACTCCTGGATCGCGAACACCACCACGATCGTGGGCAGCTCCGTCACGGTCGCGCAGAAGGTGGACGTCGCCGCGACGGCGGCCTACCTCCAGCTCCTCGCGAGCACGGGCAGCGTGACGGTGAACGCCGCCATCAACGAGACGGCCGCCGAGCGGAACGCCTGGCTGCGGCTCGAGGCCGACCGGGGGGCCGTTGCCATCAACGCCCCGATCTGGTCGACGCAGACCGTCACCCTGTTCTCCGGCACGACCACGAGCCAGACGGCCGTGGCCCCGATCGTGACGTCGGGCCTACGGGTCTCGTCGGGCCAGTGGGGTTCCTCCGGCGGCGCGGTCTCGCTCACCGCGGCCGGCAACTCCTTCGACACGCTGGCCGTCGCCACGACCGACGACGCGATCGCGATCCGCGAGGACTCGGGATTCGTGATCGGCACGGTCGATGGGGTGAGCGGCATCTCGGTTGGCACCGCCACGGCCACGCTCAGCTCGCAGGGCACGGTCACGCAGACCCAGCCGATCTCGGCCGGCACGCTCGATCTGCAGGGCGCGGCCGGCCAGTGGACGCTCGGCGGAGCCAACACCGTGGGCACGCTCATGGGCGACACGGGCCGGATCGCCTACACCGGGCCCGGGGCGATCACGCTCGGTGCGGTCACGCTGACCGCATCGAGCGGCACGGCGCTGGCCGTGACGGCCCCCGGCGGGATCACGCTCGGCGGGGGGATCACGACGGCCGGCGGCGATGCCCGGTTCGACCACTTGGTGATTCTCGCCGCCGATGTCGCGATCGATGTCGAGGATGGTGCGAACAAGGGGACGGCCCGGTTCCTGTCCACGGTGGACGCCACCACCGCCGGCCAGCAGGCGCTGGCGATCACCGGCAAGCTGAACGCAGGCGACTCCATCGGCGCGACGACGGCCCTGAAGAGCCTGTCCGTCTCGAACGACGCGACATTCGCCGATGGCATCACGCTCCGCACGACCGGCGACCAGACCTACTCTGGTGCGGCGACGAGCACTGGCACGAGCACGCGGCAGCTCACCATTCAGGCTGGCAACGGCTCGACCGTCAGTTTCTTGGGCGACGTCTCGCTCGGGGAACTTGTCACCGCGACAGCCCCCGATGCCACGGCCTACAACGTCATCCTCACCGGCTCGACCGTCACGATCACCGAAGCCGCCACATTCGCCACCACGGGCGCCGTCACGCTCGGCGACCAGGCGACCGACAACCTGCACTTCATCGGCGGCCTCACCAGCACGGCCCCGTCCACCACGAAGCTCGCCGGCACGGTCCGCACCACGGACGCCGCCGCCTCGTTCGGCCGCGAGCCGGGCGGCGGCGTCGAACTGATCGCGAACACGACCGTCTCCACCGGCTCGGGCAACGCCACGTTCGGCGGCACCGTGAACGGCCCCCACCGTCTCGACGTGAACGCCGCGGGCGACACGACGTTCTCGTCGGCGGTCGGTGGGAGCACGGCCCTCCGGCACCTCGAGACCGACGCCCCCGGCCGCACGCTGCTCGACGGCGGCACGGTCACGACCGCCAGCCCCTCCAGCCAGGTCTACAACGACGACGTCCTGCTCGGGGCCAACACCACCCTCACCGCCGAGAATGGCGGCGGCGTGACCTTCGCCAAGACCTTGAACGGCGACTACACGCTCGCCGTCAACACCACGGGCACCACCACGTTCGGCGGCACCGTCGGCAATGCCACGCCTCTGAAGAGCCTGACCACCGACGCCCTGGGCACCACCAGGATCAACGGCGGATCCGTCAGCACGAATGGCGCCGGTGGCCAGGTCTACAACGACGACGTCGTGATCGGTGTCGCCGATGCCACGCTCACCGCCGGCACGGGACCGGTGACGTTCAGCGAGAAGCTCGACTCCGCCACCGCCGGCCAGTTCGGCCTCACCGTCAACGCCGCCGGCCAGACCACGTTCCACAAGGATGTCGGCACCACCGCCCTCGAATACCTCGCCACCACCGGCGGCGGCATCACCAGGATCAACGGCGCCAACGTCACCACCTCGGGCACCGCGGGCCAGGCCTACGGCGACGACGTCGCGCTCGGCGTCGACGCCACGCTCATCGCCGGC
>JBIKXY010000295.1:0-3437 GCA_044355515.1 Pirellulales bacterium | reverse complement strand
GCTGGCTTTACGGCGGCAGGGGCATCCATGCCCCCTGCCGCCTTGCCGGGCCTCCGCCCGGCGGCCGCACTGACTTCACGGCTGCAGGGGCATCCATGCCCCCTGCAGCCTTGCCGGGCCTCCGCCCGGCGGCCGCACCTCCGGGCGGCCGTGCTCGTGCGCGGGGTTGGCGCGCGGCGTGGGTTCAGGCGAATCCGTGGTTGATTGCCGAAAGGGGGCCGCTGGGCCGCTCGGGGTTGCCCGTGTCCCGGAGCCGGCGTTGCTGGCCGAGCGCAGGCAGGATGCCGAAGCGAGGCCAGCATCGAGCGAGCGGAGGGCAGGATGCCCGCAGCGAGCGTCCGGCGATGGGGCACGGGCGACCCCGAGCCTCGCAGGACGTTGCGTCACTCGCTCCGATCGTCGGGCAAATCCCGGCATGTTTCCCGTGAAACGGGAGCTTCTGCGACTCGCAACCGCCCAACGACGCTCCGGCTGGTTCCACGTGAAACCTGGCGGGGTGCGGAGGCTGGCGAGCCTGCGGCGAGTTGGCGGTTTCACGTGGAACTGTCGCGGCGACCTTGAGCGGCAGGGCATTCATGGCGCGGCGGAGGTCGCGATGTGTCGGTCCTGCCCGACGTGGTCGATACACGGAAAGCACCGTTTGTGCGTTCGAGATCGAGGGGAAGGATTCTGCGCGTGGGAAGGATTCTCTGCGTGGCCAACCAGAAGGGCGGCGTCGGCAAGACGACCACCGCCTCGAACGTCGCCGCGGGTCTGGCCCACGCGGGCCTGCGCACGCTCTTGGTCGATCTCGACCCCCAGTGCAACGCCACCACCGGGTTTGGCGTCGCCCCCGCCGCCGTCCACCCGCTCGTCTCCGACACGCCGCTGCACGAGTCGATCGTCGAGACGTCGCTCGCCAACCTGTTCGTGCTGCCCGGCAGTCGGAGCGTCCGCGACGTGGAGCGGATCGCCGCGGCGGCCCGCCAGGGGTCGGCCGTCCTGGAGGGGCACCTGGCCCGGGGGCTCGCCGCCTGGGACTACTGCCTGATCGACTGCCCGCCGTCGGCCGGGGAGCTGACCCGCGCCGCCCTGGCCGGCAGCACCGAGATCCTGATGCCGATCCAGTGCGAATACTTCGCCCTCGAGGGGCTCACCCAGATGATCGAGGTGATCCGCGAGGTGATGCAGGAGCGGCCGGGACGGCTCTCCTTCAGCGGGATCGTGCTCACGATGCACGACGCCTCCCTCGAGCTCACCACCGAGGTGGAGGCGGAGGTGCGGGACTTCTTCGGCGAGATCGTCTTCGAGACGGTCGTGCCGCGGGACGTGGCCGTCTCCGAGGCGCCCAGCCACGCCCAGAGTGTCTTGGACTACGCGCCGCGCTCGCCGGGAGCGCGGGCCTACACGGAACTCGTGATGGAGGTACGCGACTGTGAGTAAGGAACGCCGCCTGGGACGTGGACTCGAAGCCCTGCTGGGTCGGGCCGGCATCGATCCGGCCGCGGCCCCGCCGGCGACGGATGGCTCCGCCGCCGTCGCCGCCCGCCCTGCCGGGAACGGCCTCGGCTCGGGGGCCGCCCGGCTGATCCTCCACGCCGCCGAGGAAGCGGAGGAGGCGGCCGCGGCGCTGCCCGCAAACGACCTGGCCGTGGGCCTCGTGGACCCCAATCCCTGGCAGCCGCGGACGGTGGTCGGCGACGCCGATCTGGCCGAGCTCGCCGACAGCCTCCGCGAGCACGGACTCGTGCAGCCGATCGTGGTCCGGGCCCGGGGCGACCGCTATCAGCTGATCGCCGGCCAGCGGCGGCTGGCCGCCGCCCGAAAGCTCGGCTGGGAGCGGGTGCCGGCCCGGGTGCTCGAGGTCGACGACCGCCAGATGGCCGAAATCGCCATCGTCGAGAACCTCCAGCGCCGCGACCTCGACGCGCTCGAGAAGGCGGCGAGCTTCAAGCAGTATCTCGCCACCTGGGGCTGCACCCAGGAGGAGCTGGCCAAGCGGCTCTCGATCGACCGTTCCCACGTGGCCAACCTGATCCGGCTCCTGGAGCTGCCCGAGGCGGTGCAGCGGAAGCTCCGCGAGGGCAAGCTCTCGATGGGCCACGCCCGGGCGCTCTTGCCCTTGGGCGACGAGGCCGAGCAGATCCGGCTCGCCGACCGGGTGGCCGCCGAGGGGCTCTCGGTGCGGGCGGTCGAGACGGAGATCCAAGAGCTGCTCCGTCAGGAGGATGCGGAGGCCGATTTCGACGGGGAAGAGTTCGCTCCGCCGCCGGCGGGAGGCGAGGCCGCTCCGGCCCCGAAGCGGAAGCCGGGCCGTCCGGCCACCCGGCGGCCGAGCCAGGTGGCGGCGGTCGAGGCCCAGCTCCGCCGGGCGCTCGGGGTCAAGGTGGTGGTCCACGCCAACGGCCGCGGGGCCGGCCGGATCGTGATCCCGTTCGCCAGTCTCGACGAGTTCCAGCGGCTGTTGAACCACGTCTGCGAGTAGACCCAAACGAATCGGGGCGGAGAGATTCGAACTCTCGACCTCCTGGTCCCAAACCAGGCGCGCTAGCCAGACTGCGCTACGCCCCGCCGGCCCCGCGAGGGGCCGTGGCCCACGCAGTGTACACGGGGCGTGGTCCCCCGGCGGCGGCGGCCCCGGATCGCGGCCGGTGCGATATACTTTTCCGCCCGTCAGAGCAGGTGCGCACCTGCTCGCCCCGGCCCTCTTCCGGCGGGGGAGCAAGGAACATCCGATGAATCAAAAAGCCCTCCTCGATCTGGCCAAGAAGCATGGCACGCCCCTGTTCGTCGTGGACCACGCCGAACTGCGGCAGAACTACGCCACCTTCAAGAAGCACTTTCCCCGGGTGCAGGCCTACTACGCCGTCAAGGTCAACAGCGACCCGGCGATCGTGCAGACCTTCTACGAGCTCGGCGGCAGCTTCGACGTGGCGAGCATGCAGGAGTTCCACACCGTCTACCAGTTCATCAAGAAGCTGCCGGCCAAGGCCCGGCAGGACTTCATCTGGGACAAGGTGATCTACGCCAACCCGATCAAGCCGATCGAGACCCTCCGCGAGCTCGACCAATACCGGCCGTTGGTCACCTACGACAACGTCGAGGAGGTGAAGAAGATCGCCAAGCACGCCCCCCGGGCGGGGCTCTGCCTCCGGCTCCAGGTGCCCAACACCGGCTCGATGGTGGAGCTCTCCAGCAAGTTCGGGGCCCTGCCGGGCGAGGCGGTGGACCTGATCCAGTGCGGCCACGACCACGGCCTCGTGGTGGAGGGGCTCTCCTTCCACGTCGGCAGCCAATGCACCAACCCCGAGAACTACGTGCAGGCGCTCCATCTCTGCGCCGGCATCTTCAACGAGGCGAAGCTGCGGGGCTTCGAGCTCAAGCTGCTCGACATCGGCGGCGGCTTCCCGGCCGCCTACGATTCGAGCGTGCCCAAGTTCGCCACGCTCGCCAAGAAG
>JBIKXY010000098.1:0-10619 GCA_044355515.1 Pirellulales bacterium | reverse complement strand
AGTGGCTGGCTCGGCTGAAGTGGCTGGCTCATTGGCGGGCTGCGTCGATGCTGCGGCCGGGGGCTGACCATCGGCTTCCGCGGGCTTTGTGGCTGCGGCGGCCGCTGGGCGGGACTCGATCCATTTGTACCACCGCTCGGTGGACTCCCGCCCCAGGGCGGCGATCCGGTCTTCCGCCGGCCCGCGGAACGGGCTCTCCGGGTACTCGGCCACCAGCGCCTCATAGCCGCGTCGGGCCTCGGCCAGGTCGCCGAGGCTTTCCCGAGCTTGGGCCAAGCCGAAGATCGCCCGCTCGGCGGCCAGCGCAGCCGGCCGCTGGGTGTTCACCGCCGTATAGCGACCCACGGCCTCGTTCAGCCGGCGCCGGCCTTGGGCCTGGTCGATCATGAGCAGCCGATTGCCATCCGCCAGGGCCGTGTCGGCCAGCATGATCTCCCCCCACTGCGCGGCGGGCGAGCCGCCATACCGCGTGACCACGGTCTCCAGCCGGCGGGCATCCCCTGCGGCGATCGCCGCCAGGCACTCGTCCCAGCTGGCGGCCCGTTGCGCGGTCCGCTGCGAGTTGATCAGCGTCCAAAGAGCCAGGGCCGCGAACAAGCCGAGCACTGCGATCAGGATCGCCCGCAGGTGCGGCCGGATGCGATCGACGACCGCCAGCGTGCCGGTGGCGAGATCGTTGTCTTCCAGGTCGCCGAGGGCGGCCCTGCTGTCAGCTTCCATCCACGAAGGCTCCGGGTGGTCTGGTGAGATCGCCCCAGGGCCCGCGACAGGATCGCGGCCGGGAACGGGAGCCGCAAATAGAAAAGGCCCGCGTCGGGGCGTCAAGCCGAAGCCGGCTCCATGCTGGTAGATTCGGGGCCGTAAGACTTCCCTTCACGCGTCAGCCCCCGGTCGATCAGCCCGTGACAGCTTCCCCCGACCAGCCCGTCGCCGCGCCGCCGCCCCGTCGGGTGGGCGTGCCGGGCCTGAACCCCGCCCAGGCCGAGGCGGTGCTCGCGCCCCCCGGGCCGCTTCTGGTGCTGGCCGGCGCCGGCACGGGCAAGACCCGGGTCGTGATCACGCGGATCGCCCAGCTCGTGAAGCGGGGCACGCCCCCCTCCCGGATCCTCGCCGTCACCTTCACCAACAAGGCGGCCCGCGAGATGCTCGCCCGGGCCAAGGCCATGCTGGGGGGCGGCCGGCGGCCGAAGCGGCGCGGTGCAGGCGAGCCAGACCAGCCGGAGCGACCCCATGGCGAGTGGGCCGAGCGACCCCAGATCTCGACCATCCACTCGCTCTGCGTCCGGATCCTCCGCCGCCATGCGACCCGGCTCGGCTACCCCGAGCGGTTCGCGATCATCGACCGCGGCGAGCAGGAGGCCACGGCCCGCGCCGCGCTCAAGGCGATCAAGGTGCCCGACACGATTCTCTCGCCGGGCGATCTCGTGGACCGGGTGAGCCGGTGGAAGAGCCGGGCGGTGCGGCCGGGCGAGGCTCTCGATACCGTCTCGGGCGACGCCGACGACACCTGGACGCTCGCGGCCGCCGGCTACCGCCGCTACCAGGAGGCACTCAAGACCGCCGGCGCGGTGGACTTCGACGACCTGTTGCTGCTGGTGGACGAGCTCTTTGCCACCGACGAGGAGGTTCGCCGGGTCGAGGCGGGCCGGTTCGACCACCTGCTGGTGGACGAATATCAGGACACCAGCGGCATCCAGGAGCGGATCCTGACGGCGCTCGCCCGCGACCACAAAAGCATCTGCGTGGTGGGCGACGACGACCAGTCGATCTACGCCTGGCGGGGCGCCGAGATCTCGCACATCCTCGACTTCGCCCGCCGCTGGCCCGGCGCGAAGGTGGTCAAGCTCGAGGAGAACTACCGCTCCACGCCCGAGATCATCCAGGCGGCCAACCTGCTGATCGAACGCAACGCCCGGCGGCACGGCAAGACGCTCGTGGCCAACTCCCCGTCGGGCATGCCGCCGGCGGTGATGCAGGCCCAGGACGAGACCGACGAGTCCCGGCGGGTGGTGGGCGATCTCGAGAGCCTGCTCCGCGAGCGGCGGTGCGGGCCGGGCGACGCGGTGATCCTGGTCCGCACCGGCGAACAGACCCGAAGCTTCGAGCAGGAACTCCGCCGGCGGCAGATCGCCTACGAGCTCGTGGGCAGCCGCTCGTTCTTCGACCGCCGCGAGGTCAAGGACGTGATGGCCTTCCTCCGGCTCCTGGTCGATCCCGACGACGACCTGGCGCTGGCCCGGATCGCGAACGTGCCCCCGCGGGGGATCTCGGCGCCGACGCTGCAGGCCGCCCGGGCGGGGGCCGCGGAGGCGGGCACGAGCGTCTGGCGGGAGCTCGTCTCCCTGCGGGAGCGGGGCAGGCTCTCGAGCGCGGCGACGGGCGGCCTGGCCACGCTGGAACGGCTCGTGGGCCTCGGGCAGTCTCCGCCCCCCGCGGAGCCGGGCCGGTCCCGCGGGGCGGCCGTGCTGCGGCGGCTCCTCGACGACGTCGGCTACCGGCAGTATCTCGCCAAGGAATATGCCGACGACCCGGCCGAGGCGGAGACCCGCTGGGCCTGCTGCGAGGAGGTGGCCGCGGCGCTCGACGAGCACGAGCGGGCCCGGAGCGGCGCGACCGAACTGGCCGCCGTGATCCGCGGCTTCCTCGACGACTTCGTGCTCCAGGTGGAGGAGCAGGAAGACCGCTTCAAGGACGACAAGCCCAAGGGAGACGTGGTGCGGCTGATGACGCTCCACGCGGCCAAGGGGCTGGAGTTCGACTGCGTCTGGATGGTGGGCCTGGAGGAGGGCATCCTGCCGCACCATCGGGCGCTTGGCGACGGGCTGCAGGCGATCGACGAGGAGCGGCGGCTTTGCTACGTGGGCGTGACCCGGGCCCGCAAGCGGCTCGTGCTCTCGCTCTGCCTCACCCGCACGAAGTGGGGCCGGAGCAAGCCCTGCCGCCCGAGCCGGTTTCTCTACGAGCTCACGGGTCAGGCCGAGAAGTTTCAGGAGACGCCGCCGGAGCCCAAGGGGCCGGGCCCCCGTGCCAATCGCCGCGGCCGCCGCTGACGGGCATGCCGCCACCGAACCGGCCGTCACTTGCCGATGCAGTGCCGGGCGAAGATCCGATCGAGCAGGTCCACGTCGATCGCGGCCCCGGTCACGTCGGCGAGCGCCGCCGCGGCCCGCCGGAGGTCGGCCGCCACGAGCGACTCGTCCCCGAAGCCGCCGCTCGCATGCCTGGCCACGGCCGCGGCCGCCGCGGCGAGCGACTGCCGGGCCGAGCCGCAGGCCACTGCCAGCCGGGTCGTCGCGGGCGACTGCCGCGGGGGAAGGGTCGCCACGGCCGCGAGGATCGCTCCCCGCAGCTCCGCGATCCCGCGGCCTGTGAGGCTGCTCGTGGCCAGGCCGCTCGAGCCCGGCCCGAGGTCGCACCGCGTGGTCACGTCGATGCGCGGGGTCGCTCCGGTCTCGGCCGCCCCGCCGGGAGAGCCGGTCGCATGCGCCGGCGTTCCAGCGTCTCGGCAGACGACCACGAGATCCGCCCGAGCCGCTTCGCTCCAGCCGCGGGCCTGGGCCTCGGCGGCGACGGGATCGACCAGGCCGGCTTCGCCCGCCGCGGCCCCGGCGACCCCCTCCAGCCCCGGCAGATCGACGAGCAGGCACCGCGGCCCGGCCGCGTCGCCGAGCGGAGCCTCCAGCCAATCGCGGGTCGTCCCGCGCTCATCGGCCACGAGCGCGGCATCGCGGCCCACCACCGCGTTGAACAGGCTGCTCTTGCCGATGTTCGGCGGTCCGGCGAGCACCACCCGCGGCAAGGCCGCCGCGGTGGCGTCGCGGCCGGCGAGCCGCTCGGCCACCGCCGCGATCGCGGCATCGCAGCCGGCGATCCGGGCGGCGACGTCATGCCAGTCGGGTCCGGCCGGCACGCCGTCGGGCGCGGTCTCGTCGGCGAAGTCGATACCCGCCTCGATGTCGGCCACGAGATCGAGGAGCTGGTCGCGGGCGACAGCGAGCCCGCCGCCGCTGCCGGCCGCCATCCGATCGAGCGCGGCGGAGAGCTCGGCGGGCGAGGAGGCATCGACGACGGCGAGCACCGTCTCGGCCTGCACGAGATCGAGCCGGCCGGCCAGGAACGCCCGGAGCGTGAACTCCCCCCCGCGGGCCAGCCGGGCCCCATGCCGGCAGGCCGCGGCAACGAAGTCAGCGACGAGCACCGCCGACGCCGGCAGCTGCACCTCGGCGAGCGGCCCGCCGACCGGCCCCGATGGCCCGGGCCAATGGAGGACCTCGACGGGAATCGGCCCCCAGTCGCGGGCCAGGCCGCCGGCCAGCCGCGCCGTCACGAGCCGCCCAGGCTCCCCGGGCTTCGCGAACCCCGGCGGCTCGGCCGCGACGAGCGCGGCGAGCGCCGTGTCGAGCCCGTCGCCCGCCAACCGAACGATCGCCCGCGCCCCCGGCCCCACGGGCGTCGCCGCCGCCACGATCAGGTCGGAGGTGGAGAGCATGGGGGAAGATCGACCGCGAGGCGTCCGGCGTGGAATCATGGATCGTACCGAACGACACGTCTCACGACGTCCAACCTTGGACTGCTCGGGGTTGCCCGTGCCCTGGAGCCGGCCTTGCTGGCGAGCGCAGGCAGGATGCCGAAGCGAAGCCAGCATGGAGCGAGCGCAGGGCAGGATGCCCGGAGCGAGCGTCCGGCGATGGGGCACGGGCAGCCCCGAGCTTGCGGCACCCACGGCGTCCGGCGACGGGGCACGGGCAGCCCCGAGCCCGCGGCGGTGCTTACCGCCGCTTGCGGGCCAGCCGTTTCTCGCGGGTGGCGTCGGCGGCCGAGGGGCCAGCCGGCCGCGAAACCGCATCCACCACCGTCGCCCTGCCCCCGGCTGCCCCGCCCCCGGCCGCGGCGGCCGCGGGCTTCGGCAGCCACAAGAGCCGCTCGGCGATGCCCCACAAGCTCGAGGCGATGAAGTAGAGACAGAGGCCCGAGGGCACCTTGAAGAACATCAGCGCCATGAACCACATCATGTAGTTCATCACCTGCTGCTGCATCTTCTGCTGCTCGTCCACGGCCGGCGGCATGAACAGCTTCTGCTGCCAGAGGAACAGCCCGATCGTCACCAGCGGCAGGAGGTTGAGGAAGGGTCCGAGCCAGCCCTCGGGGGCCACGAACATCTGGGGCAGCAGCTTCGACCAGTTCCAGAACATGTCGGGAGCGGCGAGGTTCGAGCACCAGCGGATCGCCGACGAGAAGAGCGGGGCCTCGCGGAGCGCGACATCCGTGGCCAGAGCCCGGTAGAGCCCCATAAAAATCGGGATCTGGATGAACACCGGCAGGCAGCCGGCGGCGGGATTCACGCCGTGCTTCCGCCACAGCTCCTGGGTGGCGACCGTCCGCTTCTGGGCGTCGTTCTTGTACCGCTCGTTGATCACCTTCATCTCGGGCTGGAGCGCCTGCATCTTCTGCGAGGAGAGCGCCTGCCGCCGGCTGACGGGGAACATCGCCCCGCGGACGAGCACGGTCAGGAGGATGATCGCGATCCCGTAGTTGCCGATCACCGCATGCAGGCCGTGCAAGAGCGCGATCATCGGCCGGGCCACCCAGCCGAACCAGCCGTAGTAAACGAGGTCGCTCATGCTCGCGCCGGCCGCGCCGAACCGGCCGAGCAGGTCGGGCTGCTTGGGGCCGGCGAAGATCGTATAGGCGTGCCGCAGCGGCCGGCCCGGCTCGAGCGCGAGCTCCTGGGAGACCAGCCGCGGCGTCACGTTGACCAGCTTCTTGCGGGCCTGCCCCGGCGGCTCGCCGACCACGATCGGCCGCACCTCCGCGAGGTCGGGCTGGTCGGCCTCGGTGGCGGGGATCACGGCCGAGGCGAAATACAAAGCGTCGACGCCGGCGAATGAGAGCGGCTTGTCCGCAGTGACGGTCGTGACCGGCCGCTCCAGCGTGCCGTCGAGCGTCTTGAGCCCGCTCACCAGCGCGCTGTCGCTGCCCACGAACCGCATGGCCACGTCGCGGACGGCGAGGCTGCCCCAGAAGTCGTGCCAGACCCGCTGGGTGTACCACCAGCCCTCCGTCGGCAGGCCCGTGGGCCCGTCGAGG
Source organism: Pirellulales bacterium (assembly GCA_044355515.1). Classification (GTDB taxonomy): domain Bacteria; phylum Planctomycetota; class Planctomycetia; order Pirellulales; family UBA1268; genus QWPN01. The sequence goes on along the minus strand of JBIKXY010000098.1, from coordinate 4,532 downwards.
GCGTAGGTGACGACGGTCGGCCCGCCGGTGGCCTCGAGTTCGACCGTCAGATCGACGCGATAGCCGGTGTCGCCGGCAGCCTGGCCGATCCGATACTCTTTGGCGACCCGCAGGCCGCCCGGCAGCGTCCGCGTGAACCTCACCCCCCGGCCATCGGCCGTGGGCTCGGTCTGCCAGTCGATCTCGGCGAGATTCTGGCCCGCGAGTTCCGCCAGCACGTCGCGGCGGGTGCGGCCGTCGCGGCCCTCGAGCGAGACGCGAAACGAAAGCGGATCGTGGGGCTGGGCCTCGGGATCGACCACCGGCTCGCCCCGGAACTCCGGCCGCACCACCTCCAGCGGCCGCCGCCCGAGCGTGAGCTCGCAGTCGCTCGCGCCGCCGTCCCGCAGATAGTTGATCGTGGCCGGCTTCCCGGGCCGCAGCCCGGCGAGCACATCGGCCAGGGCGGCGGGATCGGCCGTGGCCGCGCCGGCGACGGCCGTGATCACGTCGCCGGGCCGGAGGCCGGCACCGGCCGCGGGAGTGCCCGGGCCCACGATGCCGACCCGGCAGCCCTCGGCAACCGCCTCGCAGGCCAGGTGGCCGAGGTAGCCGCCGCGGTCGTCCTGATCGTGAAACCGCTCGTCGGCCAGCTCGATCCGCTCGACCGCGGCGCCGCGGCTGGTGAGCGTGACGAGGAGTTGGGCCGGCTCGGCGGGATCGAGCGAGCCGAGCGTGAACCGCCGCCGCGGGGCGGCCTCGTCGGCATCGGCCTCGTCGGCCGGGGCGGCCGATTCCTCGCTCGCCACGGCCGCCTGGCCGGCGTCGGCCGCGGGGCGATCCTGGCCGGCGATCTCGGCCAGCACCGCCTCGGGGGCCGGCGGCTCCGGCGGCGGGTAGAGCCACGCCTGGATCAGCTGGCTGGTGAGCACGATCGCCAGCGCGATGGCGAAGAACGAGATGTAACGGCGTTCCACGACGGGCATCCGGGGTGATGGACAGGCCCCGGCAGGCGAATGCCTCGGGGAGCTCTGCGGGCGGCTCGAAACCAGAAGTATAGCGGCCGGGCCTCGGCCCGCCCTACCTCCCCTGGGTCAGCCGGTCGCCGAGGAAGTTGTCGAGGTCGGGAATCGAGTGGATCTTCTTCCGCGTGGTCTCGAGCGGATAGGCGATCCGTCGAAACCGCACCCGCCGATCGTCTTCCAGAACGACGTAGCAACTCCGCGGATCCTCGTCGCGGGGCTGGCCGACCGAGCCCACGTTGACCATCGCCTTGCCTGCGGGCAGGTCGATCGCCACCTCCGTCTCGCCGGGCGGCACGCCGGGCGAGATGAACTCGGGCGACGTGGTGAATACGCCGGGAATGTGGGTGTGGCCCTGGAAGCAGTAGCGGGGCACGAGCTCGAAGATGTGCTCCATCTTGAGCGGGTTGTAGATGTCTTCGGGGAAGACGTATTCGTCCAGCGGCCGTCGGGCCGACCCGTGGACGAACATCAGCTCCCCCTCGAGGTGGTTGCGGGAGAGCTCGCCCAAGAAGTCGCTCACCTGGTTGGCCGCATTGCGGGGCAGACGGTCGTGCATCTCGATCTGGCTGCGGGTCCAGCGGATCGCCCGCTCGGCCCCCGAGTTGAAGCCGTCGGGATCGAACAGGGCCCCCTGGTCGTGGTTGCCCAGGATCACCACGCTGCACCGGTCGCGGACGAGCCTGGCACACTCGCAGGGATCGGGGCCGTAACCCACGATGTCGCCCAGGCAGAAAATCGCATCGACCCGCTGCCGGTCGATGTCCTCGAGCACGGCCTGGAGGGCCTCGAGGTTGCCGTGGATGTCGCTGATGATCGCCCGCTTCACGTCCGCTTCCAGCCGCGTCGGGCCAGCCGCCGGATCGCGGCGGGCGAGCCGACTCCTTGCCAATGATAGCCGCGGAGGCTACGACCCGGGGTCAGGCCGGTCAAGAATCACCGCGGATCCGCCGTCATGAGAACGATCGCCATCGACACGAGCCTCGCGGCCGGCAGCGTCGCGGCCTGCGACGGCCCCGCCCGGGCGAGCCGCGGGCTGGGGCCGGCGGGGGACCACGCCCGGCTCCTTGCGGCCGCGATCGCCGAGGTCGCGGCCGAGCTCGGCTGGACGCCCGCCGATGCGGAACTCGTGGCGGTAGTCCGGGGGCCGGGCTCGTTCACCGGCCTGCGGGTGGGCGTGGCCACCGCGAAGGCGATCGCCTGGGCGGGCGGGGCCAGGCTTTTGGGCGTGTCGGGGTTCGAGGTCGTGGCGGCCGAGACCAAGCGGGCCATGCCCGAGGACGGCGCCGGCAACCGGCCGCCCTTGGCGATCGCCTACGAAGCCGGCCGGGGTGAGGTGTTCGCCGCGGTCGGTGAACCGCTGGCCGAGGGCGGCTGGCTGGTCGGCCCGGGGGAACTCGCGGCCGCCGATCGCTGGATCGAGTCGCTCCCGCGCGGCTGCCTCGTCACGGGCCCGGCGCTCGCCACGCTCGCCGAGCGGGTCGCTGCCGCCGGCCAGCGGCTCGCCCCGGAGGCAGCCTGGCATCCGTCAGCTCTCGCCACGGCTCTGCTTGCGATCCCGCGGGCGGCCGCCGGCGCCGCCGACTCGCCCGCCGCGCTTGTGCCCGAGTATCTGCGGCCGAGCTACGCCGACGAGCGGGCCGGGTAGCCAACACTCGGGCCCCAACCCGGCCGGACTCCGGGTACATTGGGCGGCCCGGTCTCATCCCCCGTTCGGCAGGTATGTCATGCGCCCGATCACCAAGCTCCTGGTCGCCAATCGCAGCGAGATCGCGATCCGCGTGTTCCGCTCGGCCCATGAACTGGGCATCCGGACCGTGGCGATCTACGCCCACGAAGACCGTTTCGCTCTCCACCGCTTCAAGGCTGACGAGGCCTACCTGGTGGGCAAGCCGGGCGAGCCGATCCGCTCCTACCTCGACATCCCGGGGATCGTGGCCCTCGCCAAGGACCGGGGCGTGGACGCCATCCATCCGGGCTACGGCTTTCTCTCCGAAAACCCCGAGTTCGCCGCGGCCTGCGCCGCGGCCGGGATCACGTTCGTCGGCCCGCGGGTCGAGCTGCTCCAGACCCTCGGCGACAAGACCGCGGCCCGTGAGCTGGCCGCCCGGGCCGGCGTGCCGATCCTGGCCGGCAGCGCCCAGCCGCTCTCGAGCCTCGCCGACGCCAAGAAAATCGCCCGCGACCTCGGCTACCCGGTGATCCTGAAGGCGGCCCACGGCGGCGGCGGCCGCGGGATGCGGGTGGTCCGTGGCGAGGAGGAGCTGGCCGTCGCCCTCGAGAGCGCCCAGCGGGAGAGCAAGACCGCCTTCGGATCGGCCAGCGTGTTCGTGGAGAAGTTCATCCAGCGGGCCCGCCACATCGAGGTGCAGCTGCTCGGCGACCTGCACGGCAACCTCGTGCACCTCTTCGAGCGGGACTGCTCCGTGCAGCGGCGGCACCAGAAGGTGGTCGAGGTGGCCCCCGCCCCGAACCTCGCCCCGGCGCTCCGCGACGCGATCTGCGAGGCGGCGCTGGCGATCGGCCGCACCGCCCGCTATGAGAATGCGGGCACCGTCGAGTTCCTGGTGGACGCCGACACGGGCAAGTTCTTCTTCATCGAGGTCAACCCCCGGATCCAGGTCGAGCACACCGTCACCGAGGAGATCACCGGGGTCGACATCGTCCGCCGCCAGCTGCGGGTGGCCGAGGGCTGGAAGCTCTCCGACCCGCAGATCGGCCTGGGCGACCAGGCCGCGATCAAGTCGATGGGCACGGCCGTGCAGTGCCGCGTGACCACCGAGGACCCGGAAAACCGCTTCCTCCCCGACTACGGCCGGATCACGGCCTACCGCTCGGCCAGCGGGATGGGGATCCGGCTCGACGCCGGCAGCGCCTTCTCCGGGGCCGTCGTCACCCCCTACTTCGACTCGCTGCTGGTGAAGGTGACCGCCCGCGGGCTCACGCTCGAGGAGGCGGCCGGCCACGTGGAGCGGTGCCTCCAGGAGTTTCGCGTCCGCGGGGTGAAGACCAACATCCCGTTCCTCGTGAACCTGGTCACTCACCCGGAGTTCCTGGCCGGCAAGTGCACGACCCGGTTCATCGACGAGACGCCGGCCCTGTTCGACTTCCCGGTGCGCCGCGACCGGGCCACGAAGCTGCTCGAGTACCTCGGCGACGTGATCGTCAACGGCAACCCGCTGGTGAAGGGCCGGCCGGCGGCCGTCCGTCGCGAGCCGGCCCCGATCCCCGAGCACGACCGGCTGGCGCCGCCCCGGCCGGGCACCCGCGACCGGCTCAAGGAACTGGGCCCCGAGAAGTTCGCCGCCTGGGTCCGCGACCACAAGGGGCTGCTCATCACCGACACCACGATGCGGGACGCCCACCAGTCGCTGCTCGCCACCCGGATGCGGAGCTACGACATGCTCGCCGTGGCCGACGCCTACGCGCGGCTGGGCGACGGGCTCTTTTCACTCGAGATGTGGGGGGGCGCCACCTTCGACACCGCGATGCGATTCTTGAAGGAGTGCCCCTGGGACCGGCTCTTGCAGC
>JBIKXY010000097.1:0-10632 GCA_044355515.1 Pirellulales bacterium | reverse complement strand
CCCCACCTTGAACTCGATCGGGATCACGGCCGTGGACGTGACGAGCACGGCATCCACCCGCCGGCCGAGCCGCGGGATGTCGAACTCGAGGTGGATCCAAGGGGCGGGGACGGCGCTTTCCAGAGTCGCCAAGGCCGCGCGGAGCACGGGCAGCTGCAGCCGCCACGCGGAGAGCTGCTCAGGGGCCAGCGTGTAGCCATGCGGGCTCGCGAGCGGCGCGTAGACCTCGTCGTCGGAGGCGCGGAGAAACGCGGCGACCGAGTCGGCGTAGAAGGCGGCGTTGAGACGAGGGCCGGGCTGGCCCGGGGCGGCGGTCGCGGAGGTCATGGCGGGCAGCCTACCAAACCGGGGGGACAACCTTGGTCCCGGCGGGGTTGACTAGGTACGGTACAGGCGTACACTCTTTGATGCACCATGACGCGAGGCCGCCATGATCACGAACGCGAAACAGGCGGATGACGAGCCAGATGGGGCACTCTCTCGAAACGGCGTCTGGGTGCGACTGTCCGCCGAACGGTGGCAGCACATCGCGACGGAGCACCCAGAACTGGCAGCACTTCGGATGGCGGTTCTCCAGGCAATCGCCGACGCAGACCACGTGCTCGAGGGCAACGCGGGCGAGTTGCTGGCGGTCCACAGGTTGGATTCATCGAAGGTGCTGGTGGTAGCCTATCGGGAAGTGGAGGCTCGCGACGGGTTTGTGATCACGGCGTTCATGACCTCGCGAGTCACAGCGCTCTTCAAGCGGAGGCGGCAACGATGGCCCTCGTCCAACTGAGCGATTTTCTCGACCTGATCCCCGCGATGCTCCAGGCCCCGCATCGTTCCATGCACTGCACGTATGACGAACCCGCGGACGTGATGTACGTCAACTTCGAGCCGGGCGCCGAGGCAACCGATAGCGAGCTCGGACCGGATGACATCATCGTGCGCTACCGGGGCGACGAGGTGATCGGGCTGACCATCCTCCACGCCAGCCGCCGCGCCCGCGTGAATGGGGACTAGAAATTCCTTTCAGATCGAAACATGAGCCACTTGTCGCCTGAAAACGAACAGTTTCTCGTCCGGGCCATCTCCAGCGGCCTGTATCACGATCGAACCGAAGCCCTCGACGATGCGGTCAGCCTGCTGCGGCGTCGCGAAAAGCTCATCGAGGACGTGAACCACGGCATCGAGCAGATCAGTCGTGGCGAAACCGTGCCATTCGATCTCAGCGAGATAAAAGCAGCGCTCCAGCGTCATCTTGGCGAGTAAAAGGGGTCGCGGCTCTTTTCAAACACGCAGAAGGCCATCGACGAGGTGAACCAATGGCGAAAGGCGACCAATACCTGAAAGTTGTCGTGTGGTCGGACGAAGACAAGTGCTTCATCGGCACCTGTCCGCAGTTGATGTACGGCGGATCCTATGGTGACGACGCCCAGCAGGTCTTCGCGGAGTTGTGCGAACTCGTTGAAGAGGCGATTGAGACGCTGGAGGAAGCAGGCAAGCCGTTGCCGCAACCGCTGTCGCTGCAAGAACTCGAAAACGTGTTGCGGCGGAGCGCGTGAGGGCTGATCACACCTGCGGCGATCCTTCGTTCTGCCTTTTTCCAACTCCCTCGACCATCGATAGAATGCAGTTATGAGCGCCATCAGCCTTCGAGAACTTGCCGACGATCCCTTTCCTGGCGCCAATCCACCAGGCGGCCCCATTCGACCGGTTGTGGTTGCTCAGGCGATCCAACACGGACTTACGATCGCGACTGTTGATCCCGACATTGCCGCGTACTCGGTGACACTGCTTCCAACAGCCTGACGGCTCCGGACGTGGTGGGAACACCATCCGCTCGAGCGCGAACGAGACGAGGCCGAGCGGAGCACGGGCAGACTACCAAACCGGGGGCACAACCTTGGTCCCGCGTGGGTTGACAGATGAGTGTACTTGCGTACACTTTTTGGCGTCGTTCCCAAATCCGATGCCCTCCCTCCTTGCCTCGACCCGGAATAGCCTGTAGGCTATAAATACTCATGTGGTCGGTTGCGACAACCGATGTCTTCGATGAGTGGTTTCGGGCTCTAGGCGACGAGGAACGGGCGGAGATCGAGGCCAAGGTCAACTTGCTCGAGCTCTTCGGCCCGGCACTTGGCAGGCCGCATGCCGATACGCTGAACGAGTCGAGGTACCGAAACATGAAGGAGTTGAGGGCTGACACCGCCGATCACACGCTGCGGATTGCGTTTGCCTTCGACCCCTCGAGAGCGGCGATCCTTCTGGTTGGCGGAGACAAACGCGGCCGATCGCAGCGGCCGTTCTACCGGCAGTTGATTGCTAAGGCAGACATGCTCTACGCCGAACATCTCGACAAGCTGAAGACGACGGGAAAGAAGCGCGGAGGCAAGTGACGTGGCGAAATCGTTTCGGGAACTCGTGGCACGAACGGGCACCGCCAAGACGCGGCGGATCGCGGCGCGGCGCACCCGGGAACTACTTGCGGAGATGGTGCTCAGCGAGATCCGCGAGGCTCTCGGCAAGACCCAGAGCCAGATGGCGAAGGCCGCCGGCATGAAGCAGCCGAGCTGGGCCAAGCTCGAAGGCCAATCCGACATGATGATTTCGACGCTGCACAAGGTGATGAACGCCATGGGCGGCGAACTGGAAATCACAGTGCGGTTCCCACAAGGCCGAGTGCGGCTGAAGCAGTTCGGCCTCCGGCCTGTCGCGGCGAAGTGAACCCATCAAGAACCGTTCGAATAGGTTCCAGAATGCCCCCGCAGAAGCCCACCAGCGACGCCGACATCGCCTGGCTCACAGCCAAGGGCAAGGTCTATCAACTCGTCGATACGGATGAAGGCACGTGAACATGGCAACGGCGGGTGAAAGAATCGTGAAGGTGTCGTGCACGCAAGACTCCGTTTGTGCCGCACTGGCCGACGGCCGCACGATCTGCGCTCCACTTGCATGGTTTCCCCGGCTCTTGCACGCCACGCCCGAACAACTGAGTCGCTTCCGGATCGCCGGCGCGGGATACGGAATCCACTGGCCGGAAATCGACGAAGACGTGAGTGTCGAGGGCCTGCTTCGCGGAGCTCCGGCGTCGAGGCGTTCGGCGATCAGCCGGTCGCCGCGGCGAGGGCCGCATACACGCGGCGCATTTCGCCCTTCGTGAACCGCGGTGCCAGGAGCCGCATGACGGCGGCCTTGTCGGCGGGGAATGAGAGGCCCTGGGCGCGGATCGCCCGGTAGGCGTCGAGCACGCGCTCGCGGAAGGCGAGTTCTGCACGGACCGCCGCGATGCATTCCTCGACGTGCGGCCGGAAGGCATCCACGTCGTCCGGCTCATACTCCTCGAGCAACAGCGGCCGCACCGTGTCGAAGCAGAGTTCGTCGGCCGTCTCGAGGGCGTTCCAGCAGGTGGCGAGCACGGCCTGCTTGTTGATGCCGGTCGCCCAGTGGATCTCCTCGATGCTCTCGGGCTTGCACTTCCAGAGCGACACGAGGCCCGAGGGCTCGGTCACGCACCACACCGCTCCCTCCGTGCCGGAGAGCTGCTCTTCGGAAATCCGCACGTTGCGGGCCTCGAGTTCACCGCGCAGCTTCTGGAAGCGGGCCACGGGATCCTCTCCGGCCACGAGTTCCGCCACGAGCGGCGCCGCCGGCACGTCGCCCAGCGCGAGCTGGAAGGGGGCGATCAGCCGCGCGGTCGCCGGCTCGACGCCGAACAGCACGGCGAGGGTCAGCGGCTCGTCGTAGGCGATCAGGTGCGGGTTGCGACCGCCATACAGCTCGAAGGAGATGCTGCAGCCGTTCCGGGCGGGAAGCGCCGCGGCTTCCGGATGCCGCTCGAGCAGTTCCCGCCACAGGTCGAGAAACCCGCCGAAGGTGCCGTTGCGGAGCACCGGATGCAGCCGCAGCTTGAACGTCGTCCGCTCGACGCCCGCGGCATCCCGATACCGATACGCCAGCACGTTCGTGCCGTCGAGCTTTTCGTAGACATGCGCCCGCGCGATCGGCGGAAACCGAAACCGCCCGTCGCGGTCGAACGGGTATTTGAGCTTGGGCGTGGCATGGATCAACTGCGGGCAGGGCTCGTCCGCCACCCGCGTGATCACGATCGCGCCGTAGCGGTGGTCGGTCTTGTGGCAGAGAAACCCCTCGAGCGGCAGGCAATCGTGAAACGGATCGACCACGGCGAACGGCTGCAGCAGGCCCGGCTGCACGCCCAGCATCTCCGCCGCCTGCTCGATCGACAGCCCTGCCGCAGCCATCATGACGGTCAGGCTACCACACCCGGGGGTGTTCATTCGCGCGCCCGCCACGAGCGATCGCCGTCGCCGCGGGCGGACTGCGTCGAGGGCTACACTCTGCTCGCATGGAAACCCTCCGCCTCGTCTGCTTCACCACGCTCTGGACCGCCATCTGGGCGGCTCCGCTGCCGAAGCTCTCCCGCCGCGTGGAACTCGTCGCCGGGCTGATCCCGTTTGCCGCTTTCGGCCTGCGGGTGTTCGGCAGCTGCTTCATCGGTGTGCCGGCCGACGACCCCGTGCGGATGGCCGTCGCGCCCCTCGTCGACTGGATCAACGGCGTGTCGGGCATGGTGCCGTTTCAATGGGTGCTCGACATCACCGTCGCGATCGGGCTCGTGTGGCTGGCGTCGATCGCGAACATCTCACGGCAGCGGCGGCTGGCCACGATCTGGGTGATGCCGGCCGTGGCCCTCACGAGCCTTGCGATCGGGCGGTTCATGCCGAACCCGTAAAGAGCTGCGTGACCTTTTCGAGATCTTCAGATCCGCGGGCGGTTGATCGCCCGCAGGCCCGCGATCAAGACGATCGCGCCCACCGTCGCCGTGATCAGGCTGCCGAGCAGGCCTGTCGCCGACAGGCCGAGCAGGCCAAACAGGAAGCCGCCGAGGATCGAGCCGATCACGCCCATCAGCAGATCGCCGACGAGCCCCGAGCCGCCCCCCTTCATGATCTGGCTCGCCAGCCAGCCGGCCGCCAGCCCGATCAGCAGAAACCAGAGAAAATCCATGACACGTGCCTGCGGTGAATCGGGCCACTGGCACGACCACGGTCGTCGGGTCGCCCGCAACTTCCCCCGAAATACCCTCGACAGGGATCGAACCTGTAACCTTCAGCTCCGGAGGCTGACGCTCTATCCAATTGAGCTACGAGGGCACGCCTCAAGCGGCGAGTTTACGGGGCTGTGACAGCCACCGCGGAGCCAAGTCTAACAGGCCGCCGACCGCGGGAACAGGAGGCCGGCCAGCCCGCCGCTCGCTGGCTCGCTTCGCCCCGGCGTCAGGCCGAACGCCGCAGCGACGAATCCCGGCCCTCGCCCGCAGGCGACACGCTGCCGGCCACCGCCGCCGGCCGCCGCTTCGGCCGCGCAACTGCGTGGCCGGCGTCGATCCGCACGATCTGCCCGCCGACGTCGTCGGCCGCCGCCCGCCGCCGCGCTCCGGCCTCGGCCTGAAGCACGTTCAACTCCCGCGCCCGCCCCAGGCACGACCCAAACTGCAGCAGGCAGGCCAGGCGACCGGCCAGCATCGCGAGCGTGCCCAGCGGAGCCGCCGCCAGAGAATGCCGAATCACCTCGCCCACGTGAGCCATGAGCGCCGCGATCGGCTGCTCGGCCGCGAGGCTCCGCCAGAACAGCCGCTCAGAGTGCAGCCCTTCGGTAAACCACGAGCGCCGCTTGGTCGAAGGCCCTTCCACCACCTGGCAGGCCGGTTCGACCACGACCGTGTCGCCCATGCAAGCCACCGCCGCGGCCATGTCGGCCGCCGCCAGCCGATCGCCGCAGGCCTTGGAAAAGCCGCTTGCCGGCATGGCCTCGGCCCGCCAGAAGCCGGCCTCGAGCACGGGCGCCCCCGGTGTGGCCACCGAGGTCGCCGTGAAGGTCTCGATCCGCTGGTCGCGTCGGGCCGGCACGTTCACCATGCCCCGGCCGCCGCTCGTGCGCCGCACGCCCGCCGCCACCACGCGGCCGCGGTCGCTCGCGGACACGGTCAGCGGCACCACCGCCATCACGTCTGAATCCTCGAACCGCTCGAGCGCCGCCTCGGCCCAGCCGTCGGTCGCCCGCCAGCCGGCCCGCAGCACGTGCACGATTCGCCCCGTGCTCGAAGCCATTCCCACGTTCACGCAGTCGACCACCGTGGCACTCGCCGGCGCCTGCACGAACTGCACCTCGTCGCCGATGCACCACGGGTCGGCATAGGGAACGGCCAAGACCGCGATGATCTCGCAGTCGGCCGGGCGGTTTTCGAGCACGCTCACGAGCGTGTCTTCGAGCGTGGCCGCGTCGAAGGCCGGAATCACGATCGACAACTGCGGCCCGCGGCCGCCTCTCGACGCCATGATGGCTCTTCTCCCCATCCCGCCCGCGCCGGCCCATCGGCGCAGACGATCCCCTTGGTTCGATCTTCGAATCTTGCGGTCACCGCACGGCCAGGCTGGCTTATGATCAAGCCGACCCTTGCTCAGGCCGCGGCCCGCGACGGCATGAGCTCGGTGAACAGGTTCACCGTGTGGAGCATCTCGCCGTCGGCGTCGTAGAACTGCAACACGCCCACGTCGATCAGCCACATCGCGAACATCTCGGCCACGCGATAGCACCGCGCCACGCACCGGCCACGATCGATCCGGATGTTCTCCTGCACGTCGGCGACATCGTCGACGTCGGCACCCAGCTTGAGAAAGTGGCTCGAGACCAGCTCGCGGACGTCCGCGGCGTTCATGTGCAGGCGCATGGATTGCAACCTCCTGTTGCGGGCTCTGTGAATCGACCTCGTGTCGATCGGGCCGGAAACCTACTGGGGAAGGCCCCTGGAAGAAAGGCTGGTTTGAGGTCCCGTGCCGTTTCTTCCGTCGGTTGCCGAACCCGCCGCTCCGCAGATTGCATCGTCACGCCGTCGGCCCCGCGATGACATCGCAATCGGGCCGCTGCCCAACCCGCAGCGCCCGCAGGGCTTTCCCAGACTGCCAGCCCGCCGCAGACTCTGGCGACGGGCCCGGATTCCCACGGTGAAGGCGATTCCGCACGGGTTGGCGGCCCGTCACCCCGTCCGCTCGGTCCAGGCGACGGTCTCGTAGCGGTCGCGCACCAGGCCCGCCACCCGGTCGGCCGGCCAGGCCGCGAGCGACTCACGGACCGTGAACGCCTGCCGCACCGCCTCGTCGAGGGCCGTCCGGCCGAGCGCGAGGTTGGCCAGAAACGAGGCGTGGTCGCGGCCGGCCCGGTAGTCGGGCTCGCGCGGCGGATGCCGCAGCAGTCGGGAAACGAGATCGAGATCGAACTCGTCGAGCAGCGTGCCGTGATAGAGGACGGCACCCCGCCGCACCCGCAACGCGTTGCCCGAAACCTTCCGCTCGCCGCCGGCGTCACGCATCGCCAGATCGCTCGACCCGCGGCGGACCACCGGCCGACCCGTCGCCACGAGCGCCGCGGCCAATGGATCGAGCAGCGCCGCATGGAGCCGGGCGATCGGCGGCGGGCTCTCCGGCGGCAGTGGAGCCACTACCGACCACATCACGCAGCCCGGCCCGAGCACCACCGTCAGGCCGCCGCTGGGCCGGCGCACGATCCGCGCCCCCGCCTGCCGACACGCGGCCCGATCCACCTCCTCGTCGATCCGGCTCGACGACCCGACCACCACCGTCGGCTCCGCCGCCATCCAGGTCCGCACCACCGGCGCGGTCAGCCGACCGGCATGGGCCTCCTCGAGCAGGGCCTCGTCGAGGGCGAGCTGCTCCTCCACTCGCGGGAGATCCGCCGCGATCCAGCGGGACGCGACCGGAGCCGCGTCTCCCGCGGGCCAGGGCAGGGGGGGCGTGGGAGAAAGAGAGGCGACGAATTGACGCACCGGGCCCGACTCCTAGACTTTCGGCAGTGACGGCGGTCCGCCGGCATTCCCCAACCCGGTGCCCTCGATGGCCGACTCACCCCGCCGCGCGATCTCGCCCGACGACCTGCCTCCCGTCGAGCCTCCCAGCGCGGGCTTTCTCGTGCAACTGTTTCTGGTGCCGGCGCTCATCGTCGGCATCATCGTCTGCGTCTGGCTCGCCTTCCACTGGTTGGCCCAGCTCGGCAACGACCCGCAGGCGGCCGTGCGGGCGTTGCGCCGGAATACCGAGGGCCGCTGGCAGGCCGCGCTCAACCTCGCCAACGATCTCCGCGGGCCCGGCGGCGGCAAGCTCAAGGCCGATGAGGCGCTGGCCGGGGAACTGGCCTCCGTGCTCGCCGACGAGGTGAAGAGCGGCCGCCCCGTCGGCGGCGGCCGCTCGGCCGAGCAGTCGCGGACCCTGTGTATCTATCTCTGTCGGGCGCTTGGCGAGTTCGCCCTGCCCTCGGCCGCCGTGCCGCTGATCACCCGGGCCGAGGCGACCGACCAGCCTGAGATCGCCCGGGCCGCCGTCGAGGCGCTGGCCGTGCTCGCCACCAATCTCGCCGCCGCGGGCGAGAAGTTCAGCGACTCCGCGGCCGTCACCGCCACGGTGATCGGGGCGACGCGAGCGGCCGACCCCGGCCTACGGTCGAGCGCCGCCTTCGCGCTGGGCGTGGTCGGCGGCGCGGAGGCCCGCGAACGGCTGGAGGTTCTCTCTGGCGACCTCGACGAGGATGTGCGGGCCAACGCCGCCCTCGGTCTGGCCCGGCTCGGCGACCCCGCCGCCTACGAGACGCTCGCCGAGATGCTCGTCCTGCCCGACGTGGCTACCCGGCCCGGCGACGACGAGTCGCAGGCCGCCCGCTACAAGCGGGCGATGGTGGTGGTCAACGCGATCAAGGGCGTGGGCCTGCTCGTAGACGACTCGGGCGAGCCGCCGCCGGAGCGGATCTCGGCCACGCTCGAAGGGCTCCGCGAAGATGCGATCCCCGACGTGCGGCAGGGGGCGGCCGCCCTGCTCAAGCGGATCCAGCGACTTGGCCAGGAGGCCGACGGCTCACGTGCCGCCGAGTCGGCCACGCCGTAGCCCACCGCTCACGACAGGTATTCGTCGAGCGCCTCCCGCAGCATCTCGACGTCGGGCTCGATCCCGGTGAGCGCCTGAAACTCGATCGCCGCCTGCACGGCTCGAACCTCGAGGCCCGTCACCAGGCAGCAGCCGGCCGCGACGGCTTCGGCGGGCGGATCGGCATCGGCGGCCACGTCGGCATGCACGATGTCGGCCCGCAGGCCCGCCAGGACCACAGGCGCGGCCGCGGCCCGCACCACGATGCCCACCCGCTCGGGCAGCTCGAGCGTGGCGGCCCACGGGAGTACTTCGGTCGGGGCGGTGTTCATCGCGGCCAGGTCGCCCGCGAGCGCCGCGGCCTGCTCCGCGTCGGGGGCCGCCACCAGCACGCCCGCGGCGCCCGCCAGCGCCAGTTCGAGCGCCACGGCCCGGCCCGTGGGCCCGGCGCCGAGCACGAGCACCGTGCGGCCCGCCGGATCGGCATGCGCTCGCACGGCCTCGATCAGGCCACGACCGGCGGTCATGTGGCCGCTGAAGCCTTCGGCAGACCGCTCGAGCAGGGTCACCGCTCGCGCAAACGTGGCGGCAGGGCTGCCGGTGGCGACCAGCCCCAGGGCGGGCTCGCGGAGCGGGCCCGACACGAGGCAGCCGCGAAAGCCCAGTGCCGCCGCTCCGGCGATCGCCTCGGCCAGCCGGCCTGGAGCGACGTCGCAGGTGATCATGCTCCAGTCGAGACCGGCCGCGGCGAACGCCCGCTCGAAGAGATACTGCGACGGATTGCCGGCCGCCGGCGAAGCCAGCACCGCGACCACCTCCTGCAGGGCCGGGCTGGTCATGCGGATCGATCCTTCTGGTCGCCTCTGCCCGGCGGGCTCCGCCGCCGGCCCCCCGGATCGCTACACGACGACGTGGGTCGCCGCGACGAATCGCGGATCGGAACGAATCGGATCGAAATCCCGCTCGGCGCCAGTCAGGTCGCGGAACCGCCCGTCGATCGAGATCGCCCGGGTGAGGTGATCGATCGCGACGGTCACATTGCCGGCCAACGAATGGTAGCAGGCCAGGTTGTAGAGCAGGATCGGCTGACGGGGCGAGGCTGTGAGCCCCGACTCGAGAGCCCGGACCGCTTCGTCGAGCCGGTCGAGCCGCTTGTAGCACCAGCCCAGGCCGAGCCAAGCCTCGAGTCGGGCGGGATCGGAGTCCGCAGCCCGGCCCAAGGGACCGAGCGCCGCCTCCCAGGAGCCCAGCGCCCGCAGCGCCTCGCCTTCGATCAGGCTGGCAAGCGGCCCCGACCGCATGTCTTCGGGCAGTTGCCGCAACTCCGCGAGTGCCCGGTCGAGCAGCCGGCGGGCCGTGGCCGGAGTCTCCTGGTCCGGATCGACGAGCAACTCCCCGAGCTCGAGATAGCCCGCGGCCCGCCGCAGCAGGATCTGCCGCGGGGTCGCCTCCCCGACCGAGGTCGAAGGCGGTGTCGAGGTGTCGACATCGTCAGGCATGGCACCGGCTCCTCCACACGCGGGCCGCGGTGCCGCGGCCCGAACGTGCGACATTTTAGTCAGCGGCCAGGCAGCGGCCCACTCTCCCACGGCGCTGCCTCCTGCAAATCTACGCGGCTGCGGCGATTTTGGGTCGGGCCGGTTCGGCCCGGGCGGTCTGCCGGCCGGCGGGGGAAAATTCCCCGGCTCGGGCTCTACGA
>JBIKXY010000294.1:0-3447 GCA_044355515.1 Pirellulales bacterium | reverse complement strand
CGATGGCTGGCAGGTGCGGATCGAGGGGCACGGCCGCGATGCCGGCCGCACCGCCACCTGCATGCTCGTACCGGATGGCATCGACAGCCTCGTCCTGCGGTGCGACGGGGAAGGCCTCGACGGGCTGCTCCCGCCCGCATGTGGCTACGCCCGCACGGCCCGGTAAGGGGACTGTCCCCGCCGCGGGGACTGTCCCCCTTCGGCTGTCCCCCTTCGGCCCCTCCCCCTCTGCCTCCGCCCTCGTCAGCGGGTCGTGTTCGGCTTCCCGGCGAGCTGCTGCGGCTTGACGAAGAACACCTGCGGGTCGTCGATCACCCAGGGCGTGCTCCAGGTCTTGCCGTCATCGTGAGTGCAGACGTTGAAGAAGAACGTCTTCACCCATTCCGTGCGATACGAGTAGGCGTATTGCGAGGTGATGTGATCCTCGGGCGTGAGATTGTCGACGCCGGGGCTCGCGAAATAGTGGATCACGCCATCGGGCGTGAACGAGATCCCGAGCGTCCACCAGCCGAGCTGCTCGATCTTCGGCCCCCGGATCTCACCGCCATTTCGGCCGCTGCGAACGCGGATATAGGCCCCGTCCTCCGGGAACTTGCCGTCGTGGCTGCTCTCGAAGCAGACGAACATGCCCGGCCAGTATTCCTGCAGGCCGTACAGTCCCTTGTCGGGGTGGTCGTCGCCGGTGATGATCGCGTGGGTGAAGCAGCCGGCGCGGAAGCCGAAGCTGGGGCCGCTGCGATTCTCCCACTGCTCGAACGGGGGCATGTAGACACGAACCACGAGGCTCGGGCTGTCTCCCACCGACATCCCCCGCCCGGTCACCTTGCCGAGGTTGTAGATCAGGTCGTCCTGCTGCATCTCGTAAGTCACCCGCCCCGGGATGCCGGCGTTGAGGGTGGCGATCAAGAGGCCGTGCTCGCTGCCTTCGAGCCCGGGCGCCGGCAGCTCGACCCGCTTGACCACATCGGGCGTGCCCCGCTTCGGGCCCTCGAACCAGCGGCCGTTGCCGCTCTTGGCGAGCGGGCCCCGCATTCGCTTGTCCTGCTCTTCCGAGCTCTTGGGGTGGTTGTAGAACCACTTCCACTTCTCGTCCTCGAAATCATCGACCACGTTCTTGACGAGCGTGCCGGTGCCGGGCACGAGCGGCGGCCGGTCGGGCACGGGGCCGCCGACCTTGCCCGAGGGCTGCGGTCCGCGGAGCATCCGGCCGAGCTTCCAAGGGGGGGCGGCGACCGCCGGCGCCACCACCGCCGCGGCGAGGGTGGCCAGGGTCAGGGCCGTTCCGATCCGGTTTCGCGTCTTCATCACCATCCCCCGGTGGGTGCCGTGCATCAGAGGCCGCGGCCAGTGCCGCCCCCGCCCGGGAAACCTATCGGCCGAACGGCCTTCCCAGGCGCACCACCCGGCCGCCGGCGGTCAGGCTTTGCGCGGGCTGGCCTGCCATCGCCCGACCCCTCGTCGGCCAGGCCCGCTGGAGACGCCCGGATTGCCCAGTTTTCCAGAAGCCGAAGGCCCCCAAAAAATCCAGCACGAGTCGTCTGGCGGGCCGGTGAAAAACTTGTCACATACCTGCCGCAGACTTGGCCTTCATCCACTCCCGTTCATGGCCATCATGACCACCCTGCTCCCCGCTTTGCGCCGCCTGGTTCGGCTCGGGATCGCCAGCGTGCTCGGCGTCGTCCCGGCGGTGTCGCTCCGTGCCGGCGACCAGTTGCACCCTGCCCGCTCGCACCTCCAGCCGGTCTCGGAGATGGCCCGGTTGCCCGCCACCGGAGCCGGCCTCGGTGTCAGCCTGTCTCGCGCCACGGTGGTGCTGCGGCAGCAGCTCGCGCTCGAGCGAGGCGCGGGCCTGGTGGTCGATCAGGTGGCCGCCGGCTCCCGGGCCGAGACGGCCGGTTTCCTCCAGCACGACGTGCTCGTGCGGCTCGACGACCAGTTGCTCCTCCTGCCCCAGCAGTTCGATGCGCTCTTGGAGGCGGCCGAGCCAGACGATCCGCTCGAGTGCACCGTGCTCAGGAACGGTCGCGAAGTGACGATCCTGTTGGGTCGCAAGCCCGCGCTGCCGGCGCAAGCCTTGCAGCGGCCCACCCGCCGACCGCTCCGTCCAGCCGAGTCGGCCCTGGCGCTCGTCCCGCCAGCCCATCCGGCCCCGGCAACCGGCACCGGCCAGTTCTCCGATGAGACGCTCATGCGGCAGGATGCCGACTACGTGATCCGTCTCAGCCGGGGCGACAAGACGCGGCTGGTGGTGAGCGATCCTGCCGGCGGCGTCGTTTTCGATGGGCTGGTCGACGATCCTGAGATCCGCCGCCAGGTGCCGGAGGCCGTCCGCGGCCGGGTGGCGGAGATGGAACGGCTGCTCGAGCCTCGCCCGGCGGGCATCGGCCGGCCGGCGACTCCGCCGGGTCGCCCGATCGCCGAGATCGGCCGGCTCGACGTCCAGCCCGTCGAACTCCGCTGAACGCCGACGGTCGGCCTACCAGCGGACTTCGGCCACGTCCCGTGACCAGCTGCTGCCCGCGGTGCGGCCGCCCCCGCCGAAGCCGGGCGGGATCGGGCCGCTCGACCGCCACGGATTCGGGCCGGTGAACCCGCCGCTGGGAAGCGTGATCACCCACGGCCCCGCCCCGCGGCTCATCCGGGCGAACGATTCCTCGAGTTGCCGCCGCTGCTGCTCGGCCAGCCGCCGGGCCCGCCGCCGCTCGGCTTCGGCCGTGGCCTGGGCGTAGGCGATCCTGGCTCGTTCAGCCGCCTCGCCGGAGACGCGAATCGAATCCTCGTACCGCTGCTGCGCAAGCAGGCTGCGGGCGTCGTCGAGCGACCGCTCCACGCCCTGCACGTCGGCCTTGATGCCTTCGGCATACCAGGACGCCGCCCGCCGGAAGAGCCCTTCGGCCTCGGTGAGGTCGGCGGCGGCTTGCCGGGCCAGCCGCTCGTCGTCGGCCGCAAACTCCTCGCCGCGGGCCGCGGCAGAATCGGCCGCCCGGATTGCCTGCTCCACCTGCCGCGGATCGGGCCGGCTGGCAGCTGCCAGGCGGTCGCCGGTCTCCACGAGCCGCCGGGCCTCGCGACACCGTTCATTGGCCCGGGCCCGGTCGGTGCGGCGGGAGTCCAGCAGCGTCGTCAAGGCGTCGATCCGACCGGCCACCTGCCGCCGCAAGCCGGGAACGGTGGTCACGAGCTCATCGAGTTCCCGCCGCCGGGCCGCGACGGCCGCCAGGCAGTCGGCGGCCCAATCGGCCTGTCGTTGGGCTTCCTCGAGAGCCGCGACGGCGCGGAAGTAATACTGCCGCGAGCCATCGGCATCGGCCCGCCCCTCGTCGAGCAGCAGCCTCGCCCGCTTGGCCGCCTCGACCGCCGCGGCGGGATGCTCCGCCAGATCGGCCCAGGCGGTCTCGGCGTAGCGGTCGGCGAGCGTGCCAAGATCGGTTGCGGCCGCCTGGCCGG
>JBIKXY010000387.1:0-3449 GCA_044355515.1 Pirellulales bacterium | reverse complement strand
ACTTATAGTTATTTATAAATCAAGTTATTGTTTTATATAGTAATAAAACATAAATTTATCAAATTGGGCATTTAACAATATTTTTCTTTCTTTTTTTCATGAAAACATTATGATATTTCTTCTGTTTATTCACATTATTAACTTGTATAATGTATTAGACTTATAGTTATTTATAAATCAAGTTATTGTTTTATATAGTAATAAAACATAAATTTATCAAATTGGGCATTTAACAATATTTTTCTTTCTTTTTTTCATGAAAACATTATGATATTTCTTCTGTTTTATTTCTTTTTTAATTAATGTTTACAATATATATTCAACTTATACATTAACGTCTATCTTTTATGAAATTAAAAAAATACAAAAATATCACAAAATTCAATCATTTTTTAAAAAGACAAGTTTCTAATTTCAATTTATATGTTTAATGTCATAAATTAAGAACAAAAACTGTGTTTTTATTTTAAATTTGATTTATTTTAGTATAAGTTTATAATAAAATAAATAAATAAATATGATTACTAAAATAATTATCGTCTTAATATTATTCACTTTTGTTAATACAGCTATACGACCTATTGATATGTATTGTGCTCTTAGGATTGGGATGAGTTGTGCTCAATGTGGATATGATACTGTATTAATCAACAATATCTGTGTTCCTACATATAAATTATGTAAAACTTACAACGGTGCCACTTGTACTTCTTGCCAATAGGGTTATATTTCGCAAAATGGTGTATGTAATCCATATTATGGAATAAATGTATCAGCTGCTGTAAATCCTAGAATGAAATATCTTGATGAATAATAGGAATAACAAGATAATAATGAATACCATCATCATCATCGACACCATCGTTATCTACAACATAATTGAATATTTGATTATTAATAATATATATATTTTATATAATAATAATGAATTAAAAATAGAGAAAATAGAATAAAGAAATTTTTGTTTAGAATGAAGTTTAGATAAAATAAAAAAGAGAGAAAGAAACAATCTTAAAATGTTATTATAAATATAATAATAAATTTATGATCATGCATTAAATAAGAAGATATAAATAAATAAATAATATTAAATAAAATCATATTATTATATTTTTTTTAAATACATAAACCTTATGTTTTCTTATTGTTACACAACACAAATATCTCTTTATTGCTTATCCATGTGAATCTTTATCATTTATCTTTGATTCCTTCAACTATATCATACCATAAATTTAAAAAAAATACATTAAAACTTTCACATAATATCTCATCATTTATTATATTCATTATCAAACCATTATTAAATTTTATATTCTTAACTATCTCTTCAATCTTATTACATATATAAAAATCTTATTTCTAATTTTAAATCATAAAAACTCTTTAAATCGACTTTTCTAAGTCTAAAAAGTAGATATATCATTTATTTAATAATAAATTTTTATAAAATTAGTTTTTAAAAAATTGACCTTAAGGTTGATGATTTATTATGCGATTCGGTAAAATTGCTCAATATTTTATTTAAATTTAATAATCCAATCCTAACCTTTTCCTGCTTACATTGCTGCATTATCTTCCCAATCTATATCTACTCCATCTAAATTATTTTATAAAACAAAATTTCCTAATTAATTTGCAAGTATTATTGGATCCTTTCCTGATGTAGTTGGAAATTAAGTACCACCGAAAGCACTTATTAAGATTTTTATGCCAGCTGAATTATACTTATATTTAAGATTTTTTTGGATTTATTATTTGGTAGATCCAAATTAAGAATCTAAACCGAAAAATTTAGTAGGATCACTCCAAATCAAACAAATATCTGATGGACCTGATGAAAGCCAAAAAGCGAATACAATATAATTATAAATAGTTTATTTTGCATATCCAGGTACACCCATACCAGCAGCTATAGCAGAAGGTGGCCACCATTGATTAATCATATCAATATAAACTAAACATATAGGATAATTTATTTTTTTTTTTTAAATTATTTTCTAGTTTTTTTTTTATTTTATTTTAGTTTAAATTTATGAATAATTTTTGCAAATTTATGTTTTTTATCTTTTATCAATATTATGATTGAAAGATTGCACACTTTATTGAGAACATAATTATTTTAGTTTTCCTGTAGCATTAAATATATGACTTCCATTCAGATCTGATTTGTATTGCCAATACATAATTCCAGTATACCATTTTAACTCATTAAAAGCTCTTTCAACCCATTTTCCTAAGTCTAAAGATGATACATAACCAGTATTTGAAGCATCTGAATTGGATACTGGTTTTCCAACAACTAACTTATTAGCAGCGATTCCTCTATTGACTATTTACTTTACGGCTGTTCCATTGAAGTATCCTGTTGATTTTATAAATAAAGTTTAATAACTACTGTATTATGTGTTACCTTGATTATAGAATTGGACATTGTAAAAATCAATTAAATCACCGACTTGTTCATCTATTGTAATATATGCTCCATTTTTATAAGCTTATTTCTTAAAATATGGTGCTTGAGGGGCATGAGTTATTATATGATTAGGTAAAATTGCTCTTAATTTTTTTGTAAATTTAATAATCCAATCCTAACCTTTTCCTGCTTACATTGCTGCATTGTCTTCCCAATCTATATCTACTCCATCTAAATTATTTTACAAAACAAAATTTCCTAATTAATTTGCAAGTATTATTGGATCCTTTCCTGATGTAGTTGGAAATTAAGTACCACCGAAAGCACTTATTAAGATTTTTATGCCAGCTGAATTATACTTATATTTAAGATTTTTTTGGATTTATTATTTGGTAGATCCAAATTAAGAATCTAAACCGAAAAATTTAGTAGGATCACTCCAAATCAAACAAATATCTGATGGACCTGATGAAAGCCAAAAAGCGAATACAATATAATTATAAATAGTTTATTTTGCATATCCAGGTACACCCATACCAGCAGCTATAGCAGAAGGTGGCCACCATTGATTAATCATATCAATATAAACTAAACATATAGGATAAGTAATTTCCTATTTTTTTCTAAAGAGTTTATTTTTTTCTATATTATAAATAAAGTACATTTTTACATAGTTTTTGTTTTTTTGATTTTAATATTATAACAACCCTGGATCATTTTTCTTTATATTTAATTCATTTATAAAATGCTATTTTTCAGATTTATTAATTTTTCATTAGATTTATTTTTTTTTATCAATGTTTTTTGGTTACTAAATTTATCATCAAATGTTCTATTACTTTCTAACTATAAGATAAACAAATTAGTGATTAAATTATATCTTTTATAATGTATTAAACTTAGATTGATGATTTAATCAAGTTATTGTTTTATATAGTAATAAAACATAAATTTATCAAATTGGGCATTTAACAATATTTTTCTTTCTTTTTTTCATGAAAACATTATGATATTTCTTCTGTTTATTCACATT
>JBIKXY010000377.1:0-34809 GCA_044355515.1 Pirellulales bacterium | reverse complement strand
TAGTAAGGTTGATTACGTTGTTTACTAAGTAGTAGGTGGTTTCTCCGTTTTGGAACAGAACGTCACCTGCTATGATAGCTTGTGCAGCAAACTCACCACCACCTGCAAGGGTCAACAAGTCAGTTGCGGCAGTTGCAGCAAGTGTACCTGTACCTGCTACATAAGTAGCTGATTTACCTGCAAGGGCAAGTGTTAATGTACCATAAGTTCCTACGAGGCTTTCTACGTTAGTAGCTGTTGAAAGTACATAAAGTACGTTGCGGTCTACAAGGTTAGAAAAATTCATAGCTGAACCTGTTGATTCAAAATTAGAGTAACTCATAACTGCTTGGTAGTAGTAAGAGCTATCTACTAAGTCTGCGCTATAGTAGTTACCTCCTTTTAAGAAGATACCTTTACCTACGCCAATTACAGCAGGAGTTCCTGTTACGAAACTAATAGTACCTACACCATAACTTACTACGCTAAATGTAGCTTGTGAAGAATAACTACCTGTTACTGCATCTAAAACAAGTGTAGCACCACCTGTTGCTGTGATAGGCAGAATTTCACTCATACCATTGATTGCATTTGCAAAAAAATTGCAAATTTCAGCAGCAGAAGCCACAGAATCAGAAGTGTACTCCATTGTGATGCTTTCAAGGATACCTGTCCTCTTGTTGGTGTAAGTAATAGAGATACCGTAGAAAGTGCTGTTAGCAACACTTGGAGTACCTGTAGTTTGCTGCAGAACTTCAGTTACAGGAGCTACTACGCTTGTAGGGTTAATTCCTTTAGCAAGCATAGGCTCTAAACCTGTCACGTACACAAATCCGTTGCTTACTGAGCAATCTGCGCCCAATGCTGCAACTGTTGATAAGGTTTTAATTGTTGTATTCATTTCTTATTATTATTTTAATTGTTAATTACTGAGAAATTTCTAACAACAAGTGACGTGAAGGGTCGTTTAACTGCTGCAACTCGTTTACTTCAAGTTCGATTGAACAAGCGTTCACGGTGTTGGTTGGGTTTTTAGCTTTACGTCCCAAAATGTCGGTCATACCTTCTACGATTGCCATGTACTGAGCATCTTGTCCGTAGTAGTAAGTGCTAACAAATGGTTGTGTTCCGTAAGCTACTGTGTCAACAGGAGCAGTATCAAGGAATACAGCAGTATAGCTTGATTTCAATTCACCTGTTAAAGAAGAGTTACCTTCAGGATTCACGGCACGGTTGTTTAACATAGACCAAGGCATAAGTTTAAATTTGATACCTAAACATTTGAAAGTGTCTACGTTGATACCTTCGATGGTTTTGCCACCTATGGTGTTTTCTGTACCCGCATATTGGATGTATTTAGAACCTACGAATTTGTTCATACCTGCAAGTACGTTGTAACCGCATGGTACTAGATATTCTTCGGTGTTCAAACCTTTTTCACGAGCGTTTTTAGCTACGTCAATTAGCACTTGCTCAGTAAACTCACCATTGTAAGTTTCACGAGTTCCGCCTTGGTTTTCGATTTGCCATTTAATACCACCTGATACCCATTTGTTGGATTCGTTGATACGTGGGCTCTTCCAAATACCTTTGTTCATAGCATTTTTAGATTCTTTCATCCACAAAGATTGTGAAGCGTGTTGCCAATAAGGCTGTCCGTTGATTTCAACAACAGTTCTGCGGCTTACGTCCTCACGAGTTAATTGTAATGAATAGCGTTGTTGACCGATAGTGTTGTACTCTTCAAGTGGTACATACAATACAGTCTGCTTAGAACCTGTTACGCCTGCTGATACGTCTTGTACGTCAGAAGCTTGAGTTCCTGCGGCAAAGTCACCTGCTTGGAAAGTAGTGCTGCCTGATGCGCTGTAAACTAATTCAACTACTACAAATCCTTTTGCGTGGTCTTTTACTAACGCAAAAGTTCCGTTGCTTGATTCAACTAAACGGTCATTGATGAATCCGTCATAAGCAGAATCAGTCCACTCAAGTTTTAAAATAGTAGATGAAATTGATGTACGACCACCTGTTTTGATTACGCCATAAGCGGCTAACTGTGGAAGATAAGGGAGTTTCATGTTCCTTGCACCTGATTGAGTTTTTACGGGTGTACCACCTGTAACAGCCTCAATAATGTTGGTTAGTTCTTGGAACTCAGAATAACGAGACACTACCCAAGGTCTTACGTTATTGGTTTCGATTAATTGGAACAGTAACGAGTTTTCAAACGTTGCGCCTGCTCCCAAGATAAATTCACTCATTTTGTTTTATTTATTTTTTGTTTTTGGGGTTATCTAATGTTTTTGAAATCTTCAAAGGTCATTGAACCTAATCCTTTGGTGTCTTTAGCACCTTCAATTCCTGTTCTTGTTTCGTTTCTGCTTGGGTTAGCTGCTTTTACTTCTGCCTCCCTCTTGCCTTTTTCGTACATGAACTTTCCGTAGTCGTCAAAGTTTGTAGCCTTAAATAAATTAAAAGCCACTTCTTCTACATTGAACTTCTGAGTTTGATTATCAAACGCATCTAAAATAGATTTAGCTGCTTGGTCTGTAACCTTGAACCCATTGTACTCTTGACCTACGAGAGAATTGCTCAAATCGGTTAATGATGATTTCACGTTGTTGTACGTCTGCTCAAAAGTTTCTTTTGTTTTTTGCTCAAAAAACTTGTCAGGGTCAACCAACGACTTTTGATTATTTTGAATCTCTTGCAAGCTCTTAAAGATTTCGTTGTCGCCATTTGCGCCCAACCTTTCAATTAGTTCTTGCCTTGCTTCAAGTTTTTCAAGCTTAGTCATACTATCAAATCTTGACGTAAGCATTGAAATTTCTTCTTCTTGTTCTTCTTCTGTAAGCTTTTCAAACATTGGATTGGCTTTCAGAGATTTTTCAATCAGCTCGTTATCGGATAGACTATTGTAATCTTCACCAACAGCTTGCTTCAAGAAGTCTTTTAAATCAACTTGGGTCAAATCATAATCGCCCCCTAATAGCTTGGCTAATGGACTGCTCTTGTATTTCTCAAGTTCAGTCTTGTAGCTTTCAATTTCTTTAGCTACATCTTCGGGGACTTTAGTTTCTTCAACCTTCGTTTCGGGTTTTGTAAACTTGTCAAAGAGCGATTCTTTCTTTTCTTCCGTGGAGGTAGTTTCTTTAGCGGTTTCTGTCGCTACTTCTTCTGCCTTTGTTTCAACAACTTGTTCAGTTGTCGCTTCCACTTTTTCTGCCGTTACTTCCTGCAACGGCATCTCTGTTTGGGTTTCATTAGCTTCCGCAAATGATTTTGGGTCTAAACTCATATTTGTTTAATAATTAGCTACACCAAATTTCATAATGAAAAAAAATTATTACAAGAGTATCAGTAAGTTATAAAGTTTATTGGGTATAGTTATGGACAACTTATACTAATAAGACTTTAATTTGTATATTTGAGTTATGAAAACTCTAAAAAGAAAAGAGAGAGACCCTTTCAATGAGGGTAATATGGACTTTAAAGCAAGACTATCTATCATAGATACTAAGGAAACAATTGCTACAATGAAATTTATAGGATGTAGAAACAGGTCTGTGTTCGTAGCAATGGCTATTAAGGAATTTAATAAAATACACGGACAATGAGTAACTCACGCAAATACTTCCGCAAAAGCGGCATCACTAACGCAGATGTTATCAAGCAAGAAAAAGTTGTTGCAAGGTATAGGGCTAAATACGAGGAGTTTGGTAATATGTCATTAGCGCAACTTGACGAGATTAAGAACGTCAAGCGTAGCAAGACTGACGAGTTCGCCTACAAGACTGCCTATATAATGGTACATAAAAAGGTGAACGAAGAAAATGTAAATCCTGTTACAGACTAACTAATAATTTATTCTTGAGCCATCTCTTGCTCTTTCATAGCCAACTTAGCAGCTTCAATATTCTCCTTGCTCTCCAACGCCATTTGCTCCCTTTCGGATGCGCCCATGTTATTTATAGCGGCTGATTCAAGCATTGTTTGATTGTTCTGCTGTTGTTGCGCCATAGCCATTTCAGCAGCACGTTGCTCGGCAGCTAATCTTTCTTGCTTAATAGCAAATTCTCTTGCCTGCAAGTAGTTTCTTATTTCGCTTCTTGTATACATGGTTTGTATAGCGTCCGCATCAGATAACGTGTAACCGCTTTGTGGGTTCTGTGCGTAAGCAAATACCATGTTCATCATTGATTGCTTATATCCTTCATCAGCTACGTCCTCAAACCCTAAGTAGATAGAGAATTTAGTTGTTCCAAACTCCTTAGTAGACTTAAATAACTCCGATTGCGTATCGCTCACTACAAGCGCATACTCATATCCTTCGTTATCTAAAGAAGCGTACTTGAATTTATCTACAACCTTTTGCATTACCCTGTTATAGAAAGTGAATAACGGGTCGTAGAAGTATTTAGTTCCTTTGCCTGATTGCGATATTTGGGCGTTCAATGTCTTCTGAGGAACATAACCCTCAATGATACCCCTTGCAGCGTCAGGTATGTTTAATATGTCCGACATCATTTGTCTGTACATACCAATCTGATTGATTACAGATACAATATCTCTTGGCATTTCTATCGCACCTTGCTGCATGAATTTCTGAACTTGCTCACCTGCGTCCGTGTCCATACCCTTTACTACGTGTACACGCATATCGGCTATGTCTGATACAACTTGCGCTGCATCTACACCTTCATCCAAGTAAGAGCCGTTAATTAAATAGAATGTACCTTTGGTTTGATTTACCCAATGGTCAAGTTTTGTTTGAAGGAAGTCAACCCTATCCTGATAGTTACATAAGATTTCAGGGATACCCATGTTCTTGCCGTAAACGCTCATTGGTTGGCAGAACATAAAGTCCAAATCCGTGTTAGCAGGGTTCTTCCAATCTTTAGTTATGTTTGTTGATACCTGAGCATCTATTAGGTATTTATTACCTATCATAGTTGTTTCTCTCAAGCATTGTCTGTATTCTTCTGTATCGTCTTTTTGATAGCTCGCCCATTGACATTCCAATACCGCAATACGTGGCACTCCGTCAACATTGCTATACCAATTGAATGTAGGGCTTCCTACGGTGTTATTGTAATAATCCCAACCATAATAACCCATTGGTAAATTCATTCCGCTAAACGCTATCTTCTGTACTTCCTCTAATCTTTCTTTTCCTAACTTAGTTCCGAATTTAGCAGCAACTTCTTGCACGGTCATAAAACGCAAACGTCCACCATAGGCATCGTTCCTGTGTTGGTCGCCCAAACTTGCAGGACTGAATATAGCCTCGTGGCTTGGTACTCTTTCTACCAACGGATAACCGTTTTCTATCTTGATGTGCATACCTATAAGACCTGTTATCAAAGCGTCTTTTGCGCCTTCAATAAATTGTTCTCCTAAGTAGTTTCTGTAATAAGTATCTCTTGCTACATTAACAGCAGCATCAGCGTAATTCTCTCTAAAATCAACACTACCAAGTTCAGTAGATGCGTTCTTTAAAAACTTTTCTCCGTTAGGTGTTCTTAGATAAGCAACGTACTTCTCGTTCATGTAATCAGCCATATCTTGTTGATTAAACATGAAGTTGGCTACGTCATTAAACAAACGCTTTCTGCTTACTATTTCTTCTGAAACAATATTACATTGAATGATTTTAGGGATGCGCTTGGTTATCTCAATGATTGGCTCAATGGTGTAGTTCACATATTTGAATATGTCTTTACCTCTGAACGTCTTTACTAATAACCTGCTTCCGTCTGAGTTTATATTAGTATAGTTGTAGTTCCAATTTCTTTGTATACCGAAGTAGTAGTCACGCCATATCATACAACGAGTGGCAAAACCCAATGGCATACCAATCTCTTTAGCGTCTAAACTCCAACGTGTAGGAACATATACAGGTTGATTCCAACGTGATGCAATAAACCTCGCAGTTGATATGTATGTATTATCATCATAATCATCAACAAGCTGATTAGGCAAAGCGGTAAGTGATTTATTACCAATGTAACTTCCTGTATCTATAACACTCATACCTCAAATGTATAAATTAGTTTACGCATTTACAATTTTTTTACGTCTTATAAAAGTTCCATCTCCATTTAGTACATTTTCGTAGACAACTCTCTTTGCTTCAACCTTCTTAACTTCCTTCTCAGGGTCAAAGTTACCACAAGCCATAGTGCCAACACCATAAGCGTCAGCCAAATCCGCATTTCGTAACCCATAAATAAGCAAGTTATCTATAATTCTTACTGAATTTATCTTGTGCCCATGAAGCCTTAAATACTTATTCATAACGCTTGTTCGATAGTCCTTGTTATTGCCATCAATATAGATACCATAAGCGTCTGAGCTTTTCTCCATTAACTTATCGGTGTTATGCTTCTTTAATTGCCTTATCAATATCCTCTGTTGACCCTCTGCTTCAAACAAATCAGTCAACGTACTGCCTGCGCTTGCGTTCCTTTCGGGGTAAGCTCTACACCCTCCATACTTGTTATAGTACATACATAACCACAACGCAGCCTTCTCTACCAAGTAACGCTTTTCGGGTCTTATCCACAAGTTAGCAACATCAACGTATTGATTATCACCTGTTATTTTATGCACAACAACGGCAAATCTTGATTTTTCTTTACCAAGTTCTGCGCCCTTCTTATCTTTATTTGTACTATTCTCTGCTGTACTTGTAGCGTCAAGTCCTATCCTATACTGATGATGCTCTTCGGGTGGCTCAAACATTTCTATTGTGAACTGACCATCTGTTTTGGTAGGCTCTAAGATTATATCTTTGTTATACATTTTAATGTTATACAAAGGTTGTGGCGCACGTTTCATCAACAACTCCTTTCGCCTTTCCTTCAGTATCTCCATTACGTCTATTTCTAATCCACCCTCTACTTCTATCTCAAATACGTCTTTAATTGTTTCGGGGTTTTGTCTTCTGAATATTAGCTTCTCGCTGTCAGAAAGAGTTTCTAATGTGTTTTGATAAAACCTTTTAGCCTCATCTATTTTAGGTCTGCCAAACTCATCTATATAATCTGCACTCCTACCACCTAAGTAGTAAGGAATAAACATTCTGTATAATTTGCTATTGGTAAACCCATTTGCGTTCCTTTTATTAGGGTCTGAATTATCCCATATAGTTTGTGCGTCAACAAGAGATTCTGATTCCAAGTTCTCTGCTGTTGCAATTAACCAAACCTTTCCTAATACCAATGAGCCAAAATCTTCTGTTACCTGCGCTATCGCCTTTGCGTGGTAGTTCTTTAAGGTCATATCCTTTACGGGCTTTAAAGATGCAAACTCGTCCAAGAACGCACGCTTAATCTTCTTCCCCTGAATACCCGCTAACTTAGTTGGTTTAACAGAGAAACTAACCTGATTACTACCCTCTATACCGTCCGCACTTTTCCAAGCTATTTCATCTTTCTTTGATTCACGTCTTAAACCTATAAGATTTTCAGGCGGCTTTTCTGTTTTTGATATAGCCATCTTGTTTGACCATACAGGAAGGCTATTGTGCAATAACTCATTTGCGTATTGCGTTTTACCAAATATATCTACCGCTTCATCATCGTTCAAAGCCTGCACAATGTAACGCCCCGAATCGGTTATCATAGCGTCTGCAAACATCTCTATTTGTGCGGTTTCTGATTTCCCAAGGCGTTTTAGCGAGAATATAATAGCACCGCCACACTTAGGGTCTTTCTCGCACAAATCAAACATATAGAACAAATCCCTTTGCGTTTGGGTGTATATCATGTATTCTGTGCTTGATTCCCTCAAACGCCAATGTGTTAATCCAAAGTAGTGCTTTCCTGTTATGTACTCAAGTGTTCCGCCTATCCAAACGTATATGCCATTCTTTATGCGCCTTAGTTCTCGTATGTATAAGTCTTGACATTGTTGACGTGAGAGCGTAGAAAAGTCAGGGAACTCAGGGCGTTTCCACTTTTGTTCCTTTACAGGTAAGTCCTCGTTAAAAATATCATGGTCTTTTGTTGGTTTGTATATGGTGTATTTAAGACCTTCAAAACCTTCGTGACCATAGATGTCCATGTCGGAAGTGCCTGTTAAAATAATCTCTCTTAAAATATTACTTTGCAAAAGCTACCTTTTTTATATCAGTATGCGTAATAATTTCTTTCTTGCTTAAATCTTGTTGTTCGGGCGATAGTCTTGCTTGTATCTTCTTTAGATTCTCAGCAAGCTCTAATAGGCTATTCAAAACCTTTAACGCTGTTTCAGTATTTTGGCGTGAGGTGATAGCCTCTTTTAAAGCCTCCTTTACTCCGTCTGCGCTAACTTCAATATCATCTTCGCCCCTTATTGTAAAGGGCTTGTTAATCATTTCGCTCGTTAGGGCTTGGATTTGTTTGGAGTAAGCTATGGCGATAATTAAATCAGGGCTTTCAAAAGCCGTGTCGATTTTTAATTTTAAATCTGCCGATAGTTTGTAATAGTTTAGTTCTTTTTTCTCTGATTCAGTTAGCATCTCTCTTTTTTACTCCTTTCTAAGTGGCACTATGCCCGTTATTTCAATTAGGTTTGCGCTGTGCTTGTCTTTGAGGTGTTGCTCAATAGCGTTGACGTGATGAACATTTGTTATCTCGTCAATGTCATTAAACTTGTACTCCTCTTTGTGGTGCGTTCTAACGGCTCTCTCCCCGTCAATTACGACCTTGTAATAAATTATTAAATATACTTGTTTCATAATTAGCTGAAATCTACAACCTGATACACAACATATACTTTTAATGTTACGTCAGGGCTTCCATTGGGTATAGGATTCCCACCAACAACAGAAAGCATAACATTTGAGTTAGACACAACTTGGTCGCTCAATTGTGAATCTCCTTGCTGTATAGTTAAATACTGAGAATATGTTGCAGAAATGCCTCCCAAAAAATCAGTCCTACTTAATGCAATAACTTTAGTTGAAGAACCTTCAATTAACTGCAACTGCATATTGGTATTATAATCATCGCCTGTGTTATTCACGAAATTAACAACACATGATAAAACTTGTATAGCTTTGTTTGCGCCTTGAGCAGGTACAATCTCAACAGGTAAGCCATTAAGTGTAGCTACGTCTGTATTTAATATCTCAACCTTTGCCACTTGAGGCACATTTGCAGTAAGCGCAATAGCTCCATCTATATACGCTTGATATAATGTATTAAGTATAGTTATTTGCTGATTATCAAATATTGCAGGGCTGTTCATTCGGATAGGTAATTAATTAGTTTTTGTTGCTGTATTAATGTCAAACATTCTTTTTGTTCGTTGCAATCCAATATATACATAACAAACGGAAAGGTATCGGGCATCATTTGGTTATTTGTTATTCCCCTTGACCTTTCAACAGCTAAAGCGTTCTGTTGCTTGTATTGTTTTTGTCTTAACAACTCTAACATTTTTATTTAGTTATTAATGTTATATTATCTATATTTTGCAGTTTTCTTAGCTATTGCTTTAGGCTGCTTTACAAATTGTTTTCCCTTAGCATTACCTTCTGCTTTAGCTCTATTAGTTGCTGCTTTCTCGGAAGGAGTTAATGCGTCCCATGCAGCAGATGGCAAATATCTTTTTTTACCATTTGACGGCTTACCATCTGACGTTCTCCATTTCTCATTAGTCCATTTTTTTAAGGACTGTTGTGATTTAGCTAATCCCATTATATGTACCCTCCGCCTTTAGCTTTATACTCTTTTGCCAATAGTTGAGCTTTTCTTGCGCTCCACTCACCTGCGTCTCCACCTTTAGTACCTGCTTTAATCTTATTAAAAAGATTTTTACGCATGGTTGGTTTGGTGTAGTTACCCGCAGCATTTACTTTTGATTTCGCCTTTGTCATATTAGTTATATTCTCCTATTTTTAACACCTGCTTAATTCGTTCAATTGCACAATCCTATCAAGTTTTATCTGTGCACCACTTATATCAATCTGTCCATCTATGTTAGACAACTGATTAATTATTGATGCCCACAAGTTCATAGCCTCTACATAATTTTCTCTTATCTTATCCTTGCAATTACAGCAAGTATCAGCCAACTTCATACTCATCATTATTAAAGCTTGAAAAGCATGGTAGCCACATAAGAAATAAACGTAATCAGGATTTCCATTAGCGTCAACAGTAGTGTCTGCATATTCTACAACTTTACCCGTGCCTGTTATAGCAAACGGGCTATTCTTTGTGAACACTTCACCTACTCTATACGTTACGCCACCTGTTGTTATTGTTTGACCTACGCTACCTTTTACAATATAATTTCCCGCAGGCACAGAGCCGTTAGGGCTTGCGTATTCAGTAGTGTATATGTCCATTTGTAAGTTCCCTATTGTATCAGGAAACACAGTATCGTCTATACCTAACAAGCTTGGCGTAAAATCACCGCTTGTTACATCTAATGGGACGAAGTCAGTTATAGGCTGAAATCTTCCTGTTTCTTCAAGTATAATCGTTGCGGGCAATGTTGGAGTTCCTGTAGCCATAGATATAAACACATCGCCTGCGTTGTAAGTCTTGGTGTCAAAAGTAAAACTGCCCGTACCAACAACTCTATACTCAGTACCCGCTATAATTTCCGTTGCATTACTATTAGCAGTCTCTTCTTTAAGGTAACTACCAAATATTACTCTAACATAATTAACAGCAGAAGCACTCAAGTTTGGCGTACCCCAACCCGTTGTGTTGAAGTTGGCATTATAAACACCTGTATAGTCGCCTATCTTAAAAGTTTCTCCTGTGTTAAAATCAAATAATATTTGTGGTTTTATCCTTAACATTAGTATTTAATTATAAAGTTCATTGCAATACTTGGTTGCAGTACGTTTATGTAAGAAGGTGTTCCTGTGAATATTTGAGATGGTATACTTCCGCCTATAGTTATGATAGGAGTTGGTATAGCACCCGCAACTGATATATTAACAGCAGGCACATGATTTACAGTTATTGCAGGGGAGTAAGGTGAAGGGGTTGATAAACTTGCGGTTATGTTTGGCGAAAGTTGCGCTGCAATATCAATTGCACTTACTGTAAAAGAAGCACCACACGGAATAACACTTACAGGAGTTTCAAGAGCATCATTTACATTTACACAAGGTGTGCTGTTTGTTACGTTTATTGGCGTTCCTGTCCCGCTTATACTTGCGCTATCTATATTTACATCAAACTTAGAAGGGTCTAATGCATCACAAGTCGCAGTTACTCCATTCAACAAAGAATCTAAATCTACAGAATTTATAAGCAATCCGCTTGTATCTATTGAACTACAAGAAGCGGTTAAACTACCTATACTTGCTTGACTTACACTACCCGAAGGAGTATAAAGAATACTTTCATCACCAAACGTATCACCTAAATTTCTTAAAGATAAAGCAATTTCAGTTACGCCACCCATAGGGTTTACTCCGCTTGCTACCCTTCCAATATGGTTAGGCACGTTAAACGTAGTTACGGTATCTCCTGCACCATAAGTAGTTCCTATCGCATTAAAAAGGTCTGCGTAAAATGTCCTACTAACCGCTTGACCATTAGCCCACAAATAACCTGTTGGAAGTAAAGAACTTGCATACTCAAGCACCGTTCCCGTAGGCACGCTACCACCACCGCCACCAACGGTCAATCCATTGATTTCGTCTATAAGGGCGTTAATAGTTGACCTAAGTTGCTCATGTATATCATCATGCTGCAACGAACTTAACTTAGTTCCTTGTGTATTCCTTTTAGGTATTTGGTCTATGTAAGGTATTGGCATGGCTCAAAGATAATTAAATTATCGTAAAAAAGATATTCAAATTAGCGTCCGTGTTAGGTGTACCACCATCAACTTTTAAGTTAGCAAGATGAAACTTAACCACCCCATTACTCGGAATTTCATAGTGCAACAAAGAAGGATAGCCTGCGCCACCATATTTCAATGACACTAACATAATAGAAGAAGTCGTAGCAAACGAATTATTTAAAGTAAAATCTACTTTTTCATTGTGAATTATTACGTCCGTATAAGTAGCTACACCACTCACAGCATTGATTGTTACGCTGCTTCCGCCCGAAGCTGTGTTAGTTGTTCCTGTTGGGGATAGTATTTCTATCGCCCTTGCAAGCGCAATAATATCCCAATAGTCTGAAAAGTTAGACAATTGAGACTTTTGCTGATATTGCCTAATTAAATTTTGTATGCCTAATGTACTCATATTATGTCAAAGTCTTGATTATAAATATCTTCTGTAAAATATAATTGGGTTGATTCTTTTGCATAACCTCTTCTTACCAAAGCATCGCACAATATTGACTTGTCGTTATTATTCAATATGTTATTAGACAAAGACGCTATAATGTTTGCCACTTCCAACGGCACGTTATTGTTTCCTATCCCCCTATTACGATTGATTTCGTTTTTTGTTACCATGTAGCTGTAATTTAATTTAGCTACACTATATATGGTTTCTATGTTGCTCGGTGTTCTCATAAGCCCAATCCGCTATATACTACGTTCAATTGTATACTAACATCATCTATTACGCCCTGAACAATACCTGCTGCCACCAAGTTTTGTAT
The DNA here is from genome assembly GCA_044355515.1 of Pirellulales bacterium. Taxonomy (GTDB): domain Bacteria; phylum Planctomycetota; class Planctomycetia; order Pirellulales; family UBA1268; genus QWPN01. Next base: position 22,255 of record JBIKXY010000377.1, on the reverse strand, counting down.
GCTTGCAAACTCAACGCCTCTTAACTTGTTGTACATTGAGTTAATCTGATATTGTAAGCTCTCGTTGCATATACAATTAGCTTGCAGGTAAACCTGTAAATCTGCTAATCTTTTTAAACAAGAATACACAAAAGAGAAATACTGAAACTCTATACTTGACAAAACCTTAACAGTTCCACCACCCGTAAATGATATTACGCCACTATTAGAGGCTATAAACACCTCACCTTGCCTATAGGTGTTACCATTGTAAGTAGCTGTTGCGCCATTACCAAACACCATATACTGCTTACCATCAACTACGTTAGTAGGTGTTAGCGGGCTATTATCTACATAGGTTTCATAAGTAACCCAATACACTCCGTCAGGGAAACGATTTTCTATTTCTTCAACGCCCACGTTAGTAGGTGTCATAAGATAAGGAGTGTAGTTAGCCGTAGGCAAATAAGTTGAAGGAGGAACGAATAATGAATATTGTCCTGTTTCCTGCATCTCGCTACCCGACAAAACGGTTATGCCCGATATAAACGGGATAAACGTACCATAATGAGGGATAGTCTTATTGTCGTAAACGTAACCCGCTAAGGTTAAACTTTGATACTCACGCCATTGTTCCAAAACCTCGTTATTGGCATACACCTGTTGTCCTTGCTGAACAATATAGTTACCCCATAAAAACCTAACACATTTAATGTCAGCGTAGTTAGGGTTGCTACCTGTCCCGTAAGCGGTAGTGTCAACGAAGTTAGCCGTTGCGCCATTTGTTAAGTTTTGGGTTATAACGAAGCTCATTATCCAAATAATTTCTTTTCAAATAAAAATAACCAATTAGGATTGCTCTTGTCAAACAATTCCATCATATTAAGCATATCGCTATACTCCGCAACAGCCTCGTTCTGAATAGCAATCATCTCTTGCATCAAAGCAAAAGTTGTAAGGTCGCCCATTGCAAAACACTCTTTAGCGTCTTCCATATACTTCTCCAATAGCGCATATTCAAGTTCATAGCTTTCGCCTATGAATACGTCTAACTGAGGAGAAACCCTTGCGGCTTCCAATGCAGGTATTTGTAAAAATACGTTCCATTGCGCTGCGTAGTCCAACACCTTCTGAGCGTGAGTGATTTCGCTATTAGATTCATCTAAGAAGAATTTAGCGGCTTTCATGTAGCCCAAGTTCTTCATAATGTGAGAGCCTGCACGATAGTGGTGTTCTGCCGTGTATTCATCTAATACCCTTTCTTGTAGGTATTCTATGGTTTCTTTGCTTAATGTATTAGGTTTCATCTACTTCAAAGTTAATCAAATTTTTCTTTTATTGCTATACCAAGTTTAGGTATAGCCCCTTCTTTTTCCAAATCTTTTAAATCTTTAATCAAATCGTTACTTATAACCTTTCTTATGTCTTTCTTAACATTATACCAAGTAGTTCCCGATTTTTCTTTTAGATTAATAATATACTGAATTTTACCTGCTTTAGAAGAAATAGCGTCAAGTTCATTCATATACTTTATTTGTTGAGGGCTCATTTTAGCTTCTTCTTTTTTCTTCCTTTCTTCAGATTTAGCTTTTTCAGCCTTATCCTTCTCTAAAGATTTTTTTGTTGTTTCTATGATTTTGCTGCGTGATTGTTCGTCTTTACCGCTTTCTGCCGCTAATCTTGCAATCATATTAGCCTCATTCTTAATACTACCAATATACTCTTGAGCGTCTTTATCAGACATTGCATTTATCTTGTCAAAGTCTTTTATAATAGCTTCTTTAATAAGTGCGCCCCTAATAGCACCATAGTTATAATATTCCTCTTGCGTATAAAATCTTTCCTGACCTGTTTCCGCATCTATACGTTTCATTTGCTTTATTGACGGCTTGCCAATAAAAGCTTTCTTATTAGCTATCAGCCCCCAAATAGGTTCGTCTTTGCTTGTGCTTAAAAACTTATCTGTATCAGGCATAACAGGTTCACCCAATGCGTTTAGCTTATCATAATACTTATTTCTAACGTAAGGTATGTGTTGCAGTACATTACCAAATCTTTGGTCTGATGTTTCCTTTAAAGGTATCTGAAATGCAGATTCAATATATTTTGCTGATTGAGTAAACAAGTTAGGAACAACAACAGATGTAGCAGTTTTTTCAGATGCTTTTAGCAAATCTTCTACTTTGTTTTCGTTTCTTGGGTCTAAAGAAGCACTTAAAAACTTATTCAAACTTGACAATGCGGTCATATCCAATAAAGTCCTAAATGTATGACCAAAAGCTACTGCTGCTTGATTACCAAAAGCCATATCTGTTAACTTCTCGCCTCTGTATTTTTCATAATCTTTTATATTACCAATAAAAGACAATGGTATCATAAAAGGGGTATACTGATAGCTTATCCATTTTTTACCAACTTTAACACTATATGGTTGCCATCCATCAGCTTGAAGCTCATAATTCTTACGATAATCTCCCGTTCCGTTTGCTGTTATTTCAATCACAGGCTCATCATCATCACCAGCAGGCAATGTAGCAAGAAGATATATAGCAACCATCAAAGAGTTACCTATAACAGCTTTAGTCATTAAATCAGCTTTCTGTTGGTCTGTCAATTCCTTTTTGTTGTAAGACAAAGCGGTAGTACCACTAATTCTTCTTGCTATACCAACAGGTGTATAATTTAAACTTTCATTTGCTACGTTAGCAATAATGTTTGTAAATGGAACGATAGCGTTAGTAAAAACCTTAGCCGTATTGATTGCTGCTTGCTGAAAAGGATTTGTTGCATCTTCAGCAGCAATGTTCAATTTATCTTTAGCTTGATTAATTGCAGATGCCATCCAACCTAATATACCTTCAGGTTTATAATTATACGTACCTCTTGCTGCGTAATCTGCAACTTCTGATTGGAACTCAGGGCTTCTTTGTTCTTCTAAATACTCATACAGCTTTCTTTGTTTATCTATCTTAGCTTGTTTTAAAGCTTTTTCTTTTTCTTCTTTAGATAGATTAGATTCATTAATTTCTTCAACTTTATTCTCATACCAAAGTTCTGTTGTTTCAGTAGCCTCTTCTATCATATAATCTGACTTTCCAAGCATTTCAGCAGCCTTGTCTTTAATAGATTGACTTGGTTCTAATGCACTTGTTTTTGCAGATTGTTTTGCAGCAAGCTGATAAGCCCTCATTTCTTTTAGAGCCTCAAATACAAGAACGTCAGCAGCCTTCATTAAACGACCTATAAGCTTTGCGTATTCTAATGGCTTAGAAAATCCTTCAAATTTAACACGCTCTAATACAGGCGGAACTTCAACTTTACCACGTATAGGACTATAACCTGTTCTAAATGTTTCTTTAGCCTCTATTAATCCACGCTTAAACCCTTCTATAAATCCCGATGCAATAAACTTTGCGTTCTTAGGATTTTGAGCAACAGCGTTTGCATACAAAGTAGCCGCATTAAGTAAGTTAGCAACCGTGTTTATAGTTTGAGTTGTAAATCCTGAAAGTATGTTTGCATACCATATAGATATAGCTACGTCTAACTGACTAACACCTTTTAGGTTCGCTTGATAGCTTAACAAATCCTCAATAGCCCTAAATCTTTCAAACCCTTTGCCTGCTCTTTGAACAGCATCCGCAAGCTTTTGTATTTCTTTAACCTGCTCTTGGGTAAGTTTTGGATAACCCATTTTCTCTGCCCACTTAGACATAACATCTGAATCAGAGAAAGCACCTAAATTCGTAAGCCTGATAAGTTCTTGTTCTAAACTTTTTGCTTCAGGTGTTTTACGTTTTTTATTACTTAGTATCTTTTCAAGAAGCTTCTGTTTCTTTTCTGTGGCTATCTTATCAAACTCTTTCTCAATAGCTTTAGCTAAAACACTTGCTTCAGATTCACTTAATCCTGCTTGTTCAACAAGCTTATCAACTAAAGATTTTTTTGTTGCATCATAAACAGTATAGTGGCTTGTAACTATGTCTGAAATGGTTATGTTCATTTCTTTCATAGCTTCTTTAATAGCCGTACCAACTAATTTACTACTAAAAGGTTTGTCAAAAAATTCACCAAAATACTCATCAAGCATTTCAAGGGATTCAACATCATCCTTATACTTCTTACGCATTTCTTTTTGCGTTTCTTCTAAAACCTCTTTATATGCTTCAGGATTTTTAAAAGCATCTGCTATAACTTCAATTGCAGGTCTTTTAGCTATTTTTTCACGCTCTTTTGGTTCAGCCTTTTCCATCATCATAGACTTTATATTCTGAACCAAGCCTTTTGTGAACTCATCTAATGGAGGATTTTTCTTCACATCATCAGATATGTTTTGAATGGTTAATTGTTTTAATCTCGAAACAGCATATTTTTTATACTGTCCCCACAATCCATTCTGTTTAGCAACCTTTTGTAAGTTAGCTATTGCTTGCGCTAACGCCTTTTTATTCCCCGCCTTAATTGCCTTTTCAACTTTTTCAACAGCCTCATCCGCTTTTTGTTGCGCTACTTGCTTATCAATATTATCTGCGCTATCAAAATTAGATTTATCGTAATCTTCTTTTATAAGAGTTTCTGTTGCTTTTGTATATACCTCTTTTAAGTATGGCTTTATCTTATTGCCAAACTCTTTTATCATTGCACGAGAGAAATCAGAAAACTTATATGCGCCCCTTTCAACGTAAGCAACACCAAGCTCTATGAGCTCTGTTGGTATACCACTAAACAACTTACCTTTTATTTGCTTTTTAAGTAACGCAACCCTATCATCAGAAACTATGTATTTTTTAGGTTTCTTAGTTTCAGGTGTTGGCAAACCTTTAGGTATTATTGAATCAGTTTTTTCTATAAGACCTCTAACTTTAGGGTCTTGCAATGTTTCATCAACAGCCTCTTGATTTGCTTTCTTTAACTTTTCTTTTAACTTGTCTGTCTTAGACTTATCTTGCTTCTTCCTTCTTTCAACAGCTTTATTTACAGTCTTTTGAGCATATCTTAATTGACCTTGAGGTGTTAAGAACGCCCACATAGACAACGCCTGTATCTCTTGACCCATTTCAGTTGCACGAGTTGTAACTTGCTCTAACACATCAATAGCTTCATCAACCCTTCCTGCTTCTTCCAACTTCTTTATAACAAGTTGACCTAAAGTCATTCTTGCGCCTGAAGGAAGACCTGAACTCATATCGGCAAAAGCCGCTCTTGCTTCTTCTAAACCAACTTCTTCAATAAACGCATTAGCCATATCAACACTAATATTGTTTGGCATTTTAGCGTAATTAACTATATCCTCTGAAAGCATTTCTGCTAACTCAGGATATTGTTTTATAAACTGCTGTGTAAATCTTCTCTTACCTTTTGGCGTTTCAGGTTTTGCTTTTTCCTTACCAACCTCTTCCAAAACGCTATCAGGTATTGATTCAAATGTTTCGTAGGTTTCACCCGTTTCTTTATTTACGCTATTGAGTGCGTGAGAGGCGTTCTTAAATCCATAGCTTTGCGCTTTTTGGTTTTGTTCTTCTCTTGACTTTGGCGTTAAGCGTTCTGTTACCTTCATTCTATCTTTAATGTCAGTATCGCTTATTCCCTCAACGCCATCAAACGCCTCGCTCAAACGTGCCTTAACTTGCTTAATAGCCTCGTTTATTTCTATACCTGCGTTCACAAGTGTCTTAACTGCTTTGGCTATTACGTCTATTATTTCATCCTGACCTACGCCCAACTTCTCACCTTCTATCTTTGGTAAAATATCCTTTAAAGCGTTGGCTATCTCATCAATCTTTGCGCTTGCTATTGCCTTGCGTTCCACTTTAGTTGGCGTTACTGCTTCTGCGCCCAACATCTTAGCGTATATTTCACGCATTTGCTCGTTTAGTTCAATATCAATTTCGCTACCCTTTATACCATTGTAAATATCAGTAAGCCACTCCTTGAACTTTTCAAATATCTTTTGTAGCGCAGGTGTTGGAGCTTTGCCTTCAGAAAGATACTTCTCAAATCCCCTTGCAAACGCTTCGCTTGTTTGTGTAGTCCACGCTTTTGTTCCTGCCCAATTCTGTACTGCTACCCTTTCAGCATCCGTTAAATAATGCTCAAATACGTGAGCCATTTCATGCAATGGCGTACTTACGTTAGGGTCGGTTAGGGCGTAGATAACAAATGCGCCATCGGCTGCTACCATTGCGCCTTTTGCCTGTTGACCTTGTTGTCTTTGAAACAACGCCAATCCACGTTCTACTTCTGCACGTAAAGCAGGAGTTATGTCTATTGAGGGTTGGGTGGAATACCCTCTTTTTTCAATTTCAAACAATCCATCATAAAGCCTTTGTGCGTCATCCTCCGCTTCTGACTCTGTCTTATGCCTTCCATAAACACTACCGTTTTCATCAACAACCAACCAAGTTCTACCAAATGGTTCATTTTGTCTATTTTCAATTGAAAATGTTTTATCAATTTTTGCCGAAGTTGATAATATTCTCGTCTTCCCCACCTTCTGCCCAAACAACTTTTCTGCAACACCGCCAACAATACCTTTTGTGCCTTCTTCCATTGAACCGTAAAAGCCTTTCATGCCTTTGCCACCTACCGAAAGATTGATGCCACTTAATGAGTTTACTCCAGTCAATTCATTTTTATCTCCTTTGTCATTTATAATTCTTTCCGCAACATCTTTACCAAAATTTGACTCTAATTCATCTTCTTTCAAATCTTGCCTTTGCAGGGCATTCCCATCTTTATATACAACTACTCTGTAATCTCCATTGTCGAGTTTTTTGTAAGTTATTTCATCAACTTGCTTACTCAAATCATATCTTGCGTTCTGCTGCTCGCCCGTAGTCCAAGCAATCTTATCTACTCCTTGTGCCACCGCTTCACGCATAGCCATTTTAAGACCTAACTTAGTCCAAGCGTTTGTATCGGTTACGAAGGGGGCGGTGGGGGTTATGCCTGTTTTTTTATTTATTTCATTGATTTCATTTTCAATTTCAGCCTTCCTTTTAGCTAATTGTTTTTTTAAATTTTCATCTTTATATGAAACTTCAAAATCCGAAATATTGCCTGTATTGCCAACTTTTTTGGTTATTATGTTATCGTTCTCTTTTCGCTCTATTTGATAACTTTCTTCAAGCAGTTCATTTCTTCTCTTTTCTAAAACCTTATCATCAAACCCCTCCTTCTTTCCTTTCTGCCCCCAGTCGGATTGTATCTCCTCCAAGAACAACACCTTAACTGGAACAGATTTTTTATTATCTGCAAAATCAGGATGTAGTTTACCAAGTCTATCATAAGCCATTAAATACTCTTTTAAGTCATTTATAGACATATTATTATCCGACATGGTTTTTTTACTGTAAGTATTAAAATATGGGCTTGAAGAACCTATTTTTTTTACTTGATAGTTATCTCCATTGTCTATAAGTTCAAAACCTTCATCAAAATTTGGCTTATGCGTTTTAGGGTCTAAATAATCTTTATTTTCTTTTGAAGAATACCTTGTGTTCATTCGGAGGTGAACAAGGATGTTGGGTTCGTCAAAGTGAGAGGATTTGAAATCTTTACCCCCTATCGTTCCTTTTAATTTATTCGCTATTTTTTGTACATCAGTTGGCAAACTATTTAATGATACCCCATCAGGGTAATTATTTACATCTGCATATCCAGCAATAGTTTTAGGGTAAATATTGCCATTACTTGTCATTACATACCCTTTTTCTTTAAAGGCTATATCAAGCGACTTTTGAGTTTCATTATTACTCGGCAACGTAACCAACACCTCTTTGTAGTTCTCCTTGTCGCCTTCAAGCTGGTATTGGGAGAATTTGGTTTCGTCACCCTGTTTCCCTCCTCTTATTTGGGACAATCCCTCTTGTATGGCTGCTGTCTCAACTTCTTCATAATTTTCTCCATTATAATCCACATCAAGCTCGTCAAGACCAATATACACGCCCGAAATGCCCTTTTTATTTACATCAATAGTAAAGCCATTCCCGTCAAAACGTACTCTTAAATCAGAATCTTTTACACTTGGAGTTTCTTCCTTCACCACTTCAACAACACTAATCCTATTCTCCTTCATGTAGTCAAGTATCTCCTGCTTGCTTACCATAGAGTTTGGGTCTTTGCTTTCAAGAAAAGCCCTTACGCCTGTAAACACCGCCTCGTCACCTTTGCCTACTACATTTAGCCAATCTTTCGCCTTTATCTTGTCCTTGCCGTACTCTTTTACATTCTTCTCGATAGGAGAGTAGAACCCGTTTACAACATCTACGTCCATATTACGCAAGGTTACAGGCTTTCCGTCTACCATTCCTTGAAACAATGCGTTATCTGCTTTTAATACGTTAGATTCAGTATCTTTCTCAAACTTCAACCTGCCATACATTTGTTCTTTAGTAACGCCCGCACGTTTAGCCATTGCGCCCACCATTCTATCCATTGCTACTGCGCTTGCAAGGGATTTTATGCGGTCAAGCCCAAATAGTTCCCTGTTTATCTTGTAAAGGTCACGCAAGTTCTTGGGCGTTATGCCCGTCTTTTGAGCCACCTCCGCTACTTGCGCTTCGGGAGTTACTTCTTCTTCCACGCCCTCAATTTGAGAAAATTCTTCAGGCAATAATCCCATTTTCTGTTCAGCAAATGCGCCTTCTTCAAATATCTTATCTACTATTTCTTGAGCCTCTTTATTCTTCCCCTGCTTTCTTAATTCACGTGCTTTATCACGTAAAGATTTTATTTCATCATTGATACCTGAAAAATTAACAAAAGAGTTCTGACCTCTAGTTTCAGTTGTCATAGCCCTTCTTGCAATTGGCGAGTACATCCTTGCGTGAATATTCCAAGCGTTTTCTTCACCTATCGCACCAAAGCCATTGCCTAATTCTGAATGACCAAAAAAGTCATGTATTGCACGGAAAACATCATTTACCAATAATGGTTTTCCGTTAACATCTTTATAACCCGAATCCCTAAGTAAAGGGTTTTCCTCCCTTTGCTTGTCTGTAATTTTTATATTCCCAAAACCTGATTCGGTAGAATATATTTTAATTCTTTTATTTTCCCTTAAGTCCTCAATCATTTCTTGAGAACTATTGTATGGCTCTTTATTATTTATTTCAACAACATAACCTGCCTCTAAAAAGTCTTTGTATTGCTCTAATGTTTCTTTAGCCATAGCTTCATAAGCCTCCTTTACAAGAGGATTATTGGGCTCATTTTTCATAGCTATAAAAGCATCACTAATTCTTTTAGCTCTTTTTTTATCTAATTTGGTTATACCTTTGAAGCTTGGTCTTTGCTTCCCAAAAACTCGTTGGAAATATCTATCCGCAATTTCTTTAACTCCCTTGAGGGGCTCATTGAATATTCTGTTTCCTGCGATTGGTTTCTTTTCGCCAATAGTTGTTTTGCCTTCAGCAATATCAGTTCTTTCACCTGCTTCTCCGAGGCTTTCTTCTGTAAATTGTTTCTTGAGTTGTTCATATTCTTCTTGAGTTAAATCTTGTAATTCTCCTATTTCATATTCTAATTGTGACACTTCTTCATCTGTTAAGAAAAGTTCTTCTGCAACCCCATACCCATAGTTATAATACTCGTCTTCACGAATTGCATCAGGGTCGGTCTGTGCTTCTCTTTCCTTAATTCTATTTAAAAAAGCATATACATCGCCTTTACTAACAAAGCTTATTATAGCATCTCTTAAATCACCTGCCATTTCAGAATCCAAGTCGTTTTCATTAATATAGTCCGAAACAATTAGGTCTATACTATCTCCACCTGTTTTCTTTAGTGCGTTTTGGTTTCGCAATTTAGCATTTCCATCTAAATTTACAATATCTCTATCTGTTGCAGACAACCTACCAATAGCATCAAGCACAACTCGCTCTTCGTGAGGTAGATTATTTTCATCAACTTGCGTACTAAATGCACGCAAATTCCTTCTCAATACGCTATCTGTTGGCTTTCTTCTTGGTGGCAAACCCTTTAGCTCACGCAATTGGTCTTTATAATTTCTTATTTGTATGCGTATTTGCTTTTGACTTGCAACGCCTCTTCTTGGTTTAACGGGTGCAGTACGCATATCTTTTTCAAGTTGCGCTATTTTCTTTTCTGTGTCAAGTATCTCTACTTGCCTTGCACGCTCTTCAGGAGTAGGGGGTTTTTCACCCCTTACTTCCCTTTCTTTTTCGCTTTCTTTTGTACGCTGTACGCTATCGCTAACGCTTGGGGTTTTGGTTTCCCCGCCTTTAATTCCGCCTTTAGGTTCTGTACGAACGCCTTTTGGCTGCTTGATTTTTTGAGTGGCATATTCTTTATTTATTAAGGTTTCTACTGCTTTAACTAATTCAGGATTGCTACCCTCTACTTTGGCTTTGTGGTAGGCTTCGGATAATATTTTTGAATTAATAGGGACAAACGCTATTATGTTTTTTTCGCCATTTATTATTGCTTGTTCTGTCCTATGGAAACCATCTATAACTCCGTCTTTTGTTGTTTCAAACGCACCCCTTTCCGCATCTCCTACTATTATCGGTGTTTCGATTTTTCTTTTTTTAGCAGAAGTGTCTATATCGTTTAAATATTCGTTTAAGTCTTTATCGTTTGCTCTTAATAAATCAATAGAAATTGGAACTTTTAAATACTGCCTGCCTTTAATTTGGCTTTCATATTCTTCCATATTTTCTATGAAATCATTATTCTCGCTTCCTGCATTTGTTGCATTACCCCAAACATCATTGCCACTTATTAGTTTAGATTCATCAACCCTCTCCAACGCCTTAGTAGTTGCTTCTACTTCCGCACCTGATACACCTTCTCCCTCAACGCCTTGCGCACCTGTTTCAACTGCCACTCCAAGTCCTTCTTTATTAACATCAGTTCCTCTACTGATAGGTTCTTTAGCTCGTTCATATATATTATCTATTTGCTCTCCAATTTGTTTTGATTTGTTTTCAAGTTCCGATTTTACTTCTTCTGATTCCGTTTCGCTTATCGCTTGTTCTATTTGCCTTCTGTCTTCAGCCAGCCCCTTAACTTCTTCTTTCTGTTCTTCAGGCAACTTTTCTGTTAAGTCCTTAACGTCCTCTATAACGAGTTCGTTTTGTTCTTGCATTAACTTATTATCAGTATCTTGTAATATTTCTTTAGTGGCTTCAGATACGGGCTTTGAAAGTTCTGTCTGTATAGCTTCACGTTTCTTTTCTATCTCTTTATTCTTTTCTACGTTCTTAGAACGATTAACATAAGTTAGTAAAGTAGGAGAAGCCATTGCGCCACCACCTGCAAAACCTATTGCAGTAGCGTCAGCAACGCCACTCATAACATCCATATCCTTTTTAGTAGGGTCTGTATATTTATCTATAATATTTTGCGTAAGTTGCGTAGCACCCTCGCCAACACCTTCAACAACCGCACCTGATAATGGCATATATTTCTTTACGCCATTTGTTATTAAATCAACTAAGTTTTTCTTAATAGCCTTTTCTGCCGCTTCCTTACCCATTGACTTTATCATCTGCTTATACACTACACCCATTCCTGATGATAATACACCCTCAAATAACAATTCCGCACCACCATAACCTATTGCGTTGAACGTCTTTTGTTCTTCGGTCATGTCCGTGCGGTCTTTTAGTTCCTCGTATTTCTGATTTGCGCTACCGCCAAACAAAGCAGTATTAGCTATAATAGCACCGCCCGTTCCTGTTGCTGATGCGCCCATAATGCCTAAAGTGATAGGCAGGCTTTCTGTAAATTTCTTTAAAGCATATTCAGTTGCGCCACTCAACCCCTTTTCATCAAATATTTGACCTATTTCTTTGCCTAAGTAATTATCTTTTTCATCCATTAAAGCAGTTGAATATTCAGCTCTTGCGGCTGCTTTATTGCCCGCCCTTTGCGCTATTTTTTCGGCAAGTTCAGCCTGAACAGCTAAGTGAGGTGGCGTAGCACCTTTTAACATTCTTGCAGTTCCCGCAATAGAATTATATAACAAAGAGCCTAAGTTATCAAGACCTTGATTTACAAACCTTGACCTAAATCCTGAATCGGTAAGACCAATCTCTAACTGCCTATTTCCTTCTAAGGCGTTGTTAAAATATTCAATATTATCAATAGACTTATTACGTTGCTCTAATAAGGCATTGTAAGTTGGCAAAGCGTTATTATATTGGTTAGCAAGTTCTTGCGGAACTTCACCACCTGCTTGTTGTATATTATCAACCTCTTGCAGCAATGGCTGAATTTGAAGCATTTTTTCTTCAGCTAACCTTGCTTTATTTTCGTTTGACTTTATAGCATTTCTATACATTGTTTCCCTGCCAACTTTAGGCACGGATTGCTGTATTCTTTGAAGGTCTTTTTCTACTTTTAGTTGCCCTATTGGCATATCGCCCGATAAAGGCTTAACAGGAACACCCTTTGATAGGTCAAGCTTTCCTACGCCTCCTTTTTGGGGCGGGGTTAATTTCGATTGTGATTCTAATTGTTCCGATGCTTCTACTACGGAAGGAGTGCCAAAACTTGGCGCAACGGGTGCGGAAGGTGTGCGATAAGGAATCCCACCATCCTCTTTTTTTTTTAAATATGTATCTCTTATATAATCAAACTTCTCTTGAGGTAACTCCTCACCGATGGTAGCATAGAAGTCTTTTATAAATTCTTCTTCCTTACCCTTTCCATAGTTAGTTTCAATGTAACTTAACTTTTCTTCAGTAAGGTCTCTACCCTTGGTAGTATATAAGTCCTTTATTAATTCTTTAAAATCAGGCATTATTATAAATTTTTATTTACGTTACCCTTTACGGTTCTAGTTGTTTTGGGAGCACTTTTTACACTAACGCTTTTTGCCTTAGACCTAGCTTTATTCTTTTGTATATTAGCTTCATCAGCTACCTTAAACGCTTGGTCTATATCATATTGTGTTTGCGCCTGCCTACCTATGTTACCTTTTTTAAGGGTATTCATAATGTTGTTTTGATTATCAAATTCAACTAATACTTGTTCATCAGAATCAGTTATTCCAACAACGACAGGTTTCCATTCATAAACATTAGCCTTTTCAGGTGTTAAATTTGAATCATCAACTACTCTTCCGCTTAAAGAATACTGTTTCCCTAAAGAATCTTTACCGCTTGCGCCTTTTTTATATATAGGCAACACAGAAACAACCGCAGTCTTTATGTTTGTTATTAAATCATCAGTTTGATACGGATTTCCTGTTTTAGCATCTTTTAACAAATTACTATTTATAGCACCTTTAGTCAACTCTAATTGTGATGAATATTTTGCAGTAGAAGTATATTCTTGCTCTACACCCTCTTTATTAGGATGTAATACTTTTATTTTATAACCCTCACCTTGCGATGTTGAAGGAACAACAATAGCTCCTTTACCACCCGAAGGCGCATTTGCAAACCTTGTTTTATCAGCGTTAGCTTTTATATCTTTTTGTATTACGTTGCTTACTGCTTGAATTTTTGCAAATTCTCTTTGTTCAGGAACATTAACATCAACTTTTTGTTGTGCAACGATATTATCAAATTCGGATTTTACGTCTTTTGGTCTGCGCAATATAATATTAACTCTTAAATCTTCATTAGCTGCCAACTCATTACCTCTTGAGGCAATGGCTTCATCGCTAACATTATAATCGTATCTAATTAAATCACCCCTTTTGCTATAAACAGGTGTTGAAGAATTAGCAAGTAAGTTTGATGTTGTTGAATTTAATATAGAGTTATAGTCAATCTCCTTTATAGGTCTTGGCACAAATCTTCTATTTTGCTCATCAAACATTAATATCTCTTTTGTCTCAGGTTTTTCAGCAACAAGTTTATCGTATTTCTGTTTAGCCTGAGAAAAGGGCATATTGGTTATTTCTAAAACATCAGGGGTTATCAAACCTCCCTGACGAGCAGTTCCTTGCCAAGCTTTAAATTGCTCGTTCTCTGCATACAAATCCTCTAACCTCCTTTTAGCATCTTGTCTAATAGCACTCGCGCCTATTACATCACCCTCTTGTTGTTTTTTATACATTTCAGCTAAAGCAGATGAAGTTAAATTTGTTGCTTGTTCCTGATATATTGGTAAAAATCCACCCTTACCAAAATCTAACATTTTAGCAAACTCAGATTGAAGTTGTTTTTGTTTAGCAGCTTCATCTTGCTCCATTTTACGCCTACGCAAGTTCATTTCCTGACCACGCATAACCGCATTAGTAAACACCTTTGTGGTGTCAGGTCTTGCTAAGTTTCCTAAAGCTATTGCTTGCCCTACTGTTGTGTCTGCCATAGTTATTAACTTAATCTTTCGTTAGGGCTAGTTGCTTTTAATGGCAAATAATTTATAGGGTTGCGTGGAGTTGTTGTAGACGTTGGAGTTCCACCAAACATTGAGCCATACCCTAACATCAAACCACCACCCATTAAATCACTTCCAATGCCTTGTAATGATTGGTCAAAAAACGCTCTATTCTGCGCCACAGCTTGCCCTAAAGCTTGCTCTGTCATCATCCTCCTCTGCAACGCTGCTTGCGTATTCCTGTCTTGTATAGACTGCATTTGACCTGTTGCGGATTGTAACATACCCATACTTCTCGCTTCATCAGCTCTTTTCATTTGCGCTGATTGTCCGTACAAGTTAGCCATTGCTGAACCCGTTTGTGGGCTTAACGCCCCTGAAATATATCTACTTAAATTACCACCACTCGTACCTTTTACGTTGTACATAGTAGTAGCTTGCGTATCTGCTATTCCTTTTTTAGCACCCGCCATTTCGGCTGCGCTCAATCCTTGGGGAGCCATGCTCCTTTGCAGTACACGACTATAAAATGATTGTAGTGCAGGTGAAGCACTATATTGCTCGTAAGGTTTTTTAGACAATTCGTTTAACCTACGCTGTGCCTCTTCTTCTCTTTCAGAAGCCTGATACATACCAACGCCTTTTGCTAAAACGCCTGCGCCTGTTAAGATACCTGCTGTTAATAATCCTCCAAATGGCATAATTTATAAATATTAACCGTCTGACGTTCTTGTTCGTCAAACATTTGTACTACAAATCTACAATTATTTCTCAATAAATATTTATTTGCCCTGATATTTTTTTCATAAACTGCCGTATAAACATCTTTACCACACACACTCCTTATCGCCTCAAAAAACTCCTTAACCTTCCTCCTATGACTTGGCATTAAGAAAAAACCTTTAAGCGTTGTTATGTCGCTCTTTTCCAAACCTATATATCCCGCAAACTTACCCTCCCATAACAAGAAATACATGGTGAAGTTTGGACTTTTCTCAAACACCTTAACCGTATGCGCCACACACCTATCCGTTGTGTCAGGAGCAATTACATGATACCTGTCCGTTAATACAAAGTCCTTTTCATAGCACTTTTGTATAACTCGTTGATAATCTTTTGTTTCTCTTAATTCAAACATTTTTTTTTGATTTTAAATATTCTATACTATACTCTCCATTATGAGCCCTATCGTGGCAAGCTCTACACAATGCTATTAAGTTATCAGGTGCGTCCTGCTCATCCTTTCTTTTACTGCCAAACTTTGAGCGTGGTATAATGTGATGAATTTCTACAGACCTACCACCACAAGTCTCGCAAGCGATGAACTCGTAACCGCTTAGTCCGTGATGCGCTAAATAGTTCTTGACGTGTTTTTGCATTAGTTAGTTGGAATTGGGTTAATGTCAACTTGATAATTTCTATTGTTAGCCCAAGTAACTATACCTTTCCAAGCTGATTTTGCTTGTTTTAAAGTGTATTCTCCTGACTGAAGACGCTCTTGTATTTTTTTATAGTTTTTATTTACAATATTTTTAATTCTTTCAGTTGGAGGTATGTTTTGTTTTTTTCTTATTTTAATAGTATTTTCCTTCTTATGCTTTGGCTTTTCATGAATTTCTTTATGACAAGGAACACAAAGCAATTGTATATCCTCAGGAAGTTCTTTCATAAACCTTTCATAAGTCAAATGATGAGCATGAATTATTCTATTGTTAGCACCGCATTTTTCGCATTTATAACCACGTTCTTTTATGATTGATAATCTAAATGATTTCCACTCATTAGAATTAATGTAATTAGTATATCTTTCTTTTCTTGCGCTATGAACATTTTTTTGTTTTTTTACAGAAGATATTTTTATCTTAACAAATATTTTGCTTTCAGGATTTGTACATTCATTATATAAAAACAATTTAAAATCCTTTTTCTTAGGTATTGGTTTGTTTTCAAACTCACAAAACAATATTACTCTTTGATGCCTTCTAATTGCGTGTGGAACTTCAACACCTTTTTCTCTTAAATATTCATTAAGTTTTGAATATGCTTTAACTAATTTTCTATTTGATATATTATCCATATAATACTGATATACATACTATTACTCAGAAAATAGACCCGAAACTAACTGCATAGTGAGAATATCCCGAAGAAAACTAATTCTTAGGTTCTCACTTACTTCAATTGCTATTACTCGTCAAATGAGCCCTCAACCGAACTGCCAAACATCATACGTGCAAGTGTGTTTGGTTAGAATCAACTGTTACGGGTTGCACCCCATATCGTAGTCTTACGGCTCATTCTTTTGTGCCACCGTTGCGCTTCGCTACGAATCCCATAGTAACGCTTTAAATTATTATGCTACACGTTTTTCACCGAACATACATAATCGAGTTGTTTTAGGCTTTATAAATTAATCAACTTTTGGGTGTCATAAAATGATAAAAGCCCGCAGGTAGAACGGGCTGCAAGGCTTTTTTTTGTTCTCTTTCGAGAAATATCTTAGTTATGCCCTGTTTTTACGTTCTACCATAACAACACTTCAAAGGTAATGCTTTATTTAAACTTGTCAAGTTTTTTTTAAAAAAAAAATATTATCGCAAAAAAAAGCCCCAATTAAGGGGCACACACACTAAATATGAAAACACTTGTACGCATTGCACGTACTCATGAAAACAATTACTATGTCAAATGTATGATAATATTTTTATAAAAAAATTTTTTAGTATAATATTTTTTAGTATATATTTGCATTAACAAATACTAAATATGAAACAGAAGTCAACATTACACGCGCCTAAAGGACACTTCTTATTCCATAAGATTTTAAACAAAGAAAATATTGGCAACTCGCACGACAGGTGTGAGCTTGGGCGCATTATGGGCAAAGCATATAGCGATGTTGTTGGAGAGAAAGCACCCTTCTTATTACATAAAGGCAAAATCAATTTGCGCTATTACCCCGAAGAGTTTAGGATTATAGCGGATAATATCATCAAGCAATACAGAAAGAACGGAAATAAAGTTGTAAAATAATATGTACCCAAAAAACACACTATTACCACCCGATAACGAAAGACCTGTTAGGGTGATTGATTTAGAAACAAAAGAGGTTATCTCTGAATATCCTTCTATTAAAAAGTGCGCTCAATATTTATATGGCGGAACTAAAACAGGCATGAGTGTAATCAAAGGTCTTTGTAGTGGTAAACAAAAAACCACGTTTTGCAAGAAACTCAACAAAAAAATAACAATACGATACAATGAAAAAGCTAATTAACAAATGGCTCGGTGTTACCGAGTTGTACGAAAATCAAACTTATCTAATGCAAGATTATGCTGTTATCCAAGAAACACTTAGTAATTGCTTAGATGTTTTGGCTAATCTAAACTATAATTTAGACAAGCCTAAAAAACCTGTGTCTAAAAAAGTGAACAAAGTTGTTAAGAAAAAACCCGTAAAAAAAGTCGCCAAAAAATAATAACTTTGCCTATGTGAAGCGCAAACCTCATAATATAAAAGTTGTTTTTAAGAAGCTAAGAGAAGCAAGGGGATATTATACTAATGACCCACAATTGATAGAGATAGATAAAACATTGACTGACTTAGAACTTCTTGACACGTTGATACATGAGTTTACGCATCACTTACAGCCATATCTTGATGAAGACGTTGTTGAAATGATAGGGAACGAAATGAGTGCGTTTTTATGGCGGCACAACTATCGAAAAATACAATGAAAAAAGGAAAAAATGGGGCTTACGAAAAGCCTCACATTACCGCACTAAAGGAAATGGTATTAAAGTTTCCTAACACCCCAAATCTAACACTTGCAAAAGCGTTTGTAAAAAAACATCCTAATTTTTATTTAACGGTTGAGCAAGCGAGAAAAGCTATCCTTACGCTAAAAGGGAAATCAGGTGATACGCACAGGAAACACACTTATGTTGATTTCCGAGCAGAACTTGATAAGCTAAAGAAAGAACTTCCAAAGGGAGAAACTGAAAAAATTGAGCCATATCATTTGCCAAAATCTATACGTAGGGTATTGCTTTTATCTGATATTCACATTCCATATCACAATGATGAAGCCTTATTTACTGCATTAGAGTTTGGGCTCGAAAAGAATGTAGATTGTATTTATTTAAACGGAGATACAATGGACATATATCAATTATCAAGGCATGAGAAAAATCCGTATCATAGGGATTTTAAATACGAGCGTGATTGTGCAAGGGTGTTTCTAAAAGGACTTCGCAATATGTTTCCTAATGCTTTGATTGTTTATAAGATTGGAAACCATTGCGAACGCTACGAGAAATGGATAATGATGAAAAGTCCTGAGATATTTGATGAGCAGTATATGAGCTTAGGCAGCGTTTTAGGATTTACTGAACTTGGTATTATTGAGGTTAAGAGTAAACAATTTGCCTATGCGGGTAAACTTCCTATTCTTCATGGGCATGAATTACCAATGAAGTCGGGTGGCGATAATCCTGCTAACCTATCAAAAAAGAGGTTAGGGAAACAAGCTATATTCGGGCATTTTCATAAAACAACGCAAGGGAACGGAAGGGAGTTTGATAAGGGTATGAGTTATGCTATTTACTCTACAGGATGTTTATGTGATTTGCACCCCAACTATATGCCAATAAACGAATGGAATCATGGCTTTGCATACATCGAAATTGACAAAGATGGTGGCTATGTTGTAGAGAATAAAACAATCTTAAACGGAAAGATATACTAATGAAAATAACAATAGAACATAACGATGAAACAATCATGATTGACACGTCAGAGTATTTGGACGTACACGATATGCTTGATGTCTTTTTAAGAACAATGCTAATGATGGGTTATACTCCTGAGAGCGTAGATAGCGCAATTGTTACTAAATATCACGAACTAAATTTTAAAAACAATGACAATAATTAACATTATCTTACTATGGTTTGCGGCAGGGTGCTGTAACGGTATTATGGACGCAATAAAGTTTCACGATGCTTACGCTCATCTTGGGCACTTTTGGTCAAATAGTGCTTGGAAAGATTACTATAATAACAAACACAATTGGTTTGAAAAGATATTCAAGGCTGCTTTTGATGCGTGGCACTTGTTTAAATATATTATGATTGCTTGTTTTGTCGTTTCTTTATTGTTAGCTTTGTTAAGCATTTCAACATCAATAATGGCTATATGCGTTGCTATGTTGTGTGTATTGGCGTTTAGTGTAGGATTTCACATTGCTTATATATGAATTGTTTAAGGGCAGATATAAGAAAGGCTCAGGATTACATTCTTGAATGTATTAAGATGGAGTTGAAAAAAGAACATCAAAGTTCTATGTTTAATGCTGTGTGGTTTTACCCAAAAATAGGGGCTTTCCTTTACGCTGACTTCCCTGTAACGCATGAGGTTATATATCCTTTAATAGAAAACAAAACGCTTGTTTATAAGGGCGTAGAAAGACATCAGGATGAACTTATGCCTAAATATGTACTGAATGAAAAATAGTTTACAACTTTTTCTTACAGGCTTCGTGCAAGTGTTTTTCGTGGCTATCAATACCTACTTCCTTTCAAAAGAGGTTTACTTAGGTGTTGCGTTTGCTTCATTTGCTATTAGCATGGTATGGTCGTTTAATATAAAGAAGTTAGCGTTTGGCTCAAAAACAGACAGAGTTATCTACGCTTTGGGTGCTACATTAGGTAGCGTTATGGGATTATTTACAAGCACATTAATTATATGAAAGAGCTTAACCTAAACATACCACACTTCAAGGCTTTAGTTAAACGCTCGTACTTCACCAAAGATGATACGTGCGAATTTGATAATGTGTATGTATTCGGGGCGCAATCCGTTGGTGGCAAGATACTTACATTTCACGTTATGACCGACTACGGCATGTTGCGTTCAAGAGTACCTATATCTGAAATATATTTAAAGAAACCTGAGAACGATATACCCTACCACTTCAAACAGCTTTGGGATTGTTTTGATGAGAAGGCGTCCGTAATAACTTACGACTTCCTAACAGGTCATAAATGCGAAGTAGTGTTGAGGGATAGCACCCAAGTATGGGCTACTTATATGTTCACGATAGATTGGTACGACAACCCATACTCCAATGAGCCAACGGATTACAAGTGCGGTCATGTGCTTGTTGCGGATGATGGATACTTGCTTTGCCAACCCAACAACAGATTATATTGGAGGGATTCTAATTGGATAACCAAGCCGTTCCCTGTTATACCTACGTCTATTAAAGTAGATAATCAACTACTTAGCGTGGAGAACGTAAGTGATAAATGGGTGGCTGAAGACGGAAATAACTTTTACTATAAAATACACAAACGATGAAAACAATCTACACACTTGCGTTATTATTAATGACGCTCACGAGCTACGCTCAAAACTACGTTGGTCAATCATTGCGACACGTTAAAAACACAATGGATTCAAAGGGGTACATTATTGAAGAGGGGTGGGAGAATAATATCTACTACGTTCAAGCAAAGGACGTTGATGACTACAAGCTATATCTTTTCACCGATAATAATATCTGTTTTATGTATATAACAACAAACTCCAACTACACTTACGACATCATAACGTATGCGTTAAAAAGGGCTAATTATTGGCAACTAACTCAGTATGAGTTTACCGATGGCGAATATGACGCTAAGATTTCAGAAGATAATGGCAAGTGGTACATAAAAATTAGCTACCACATTTCAGAATAATTTTTATCTTTGGGTTATGAAACCGAAACTCAAAGGCGATTACGTGCATTGCTTGGCTATGTTCAAGCCCGTAAATATATCAGAAGAAGAATGGGCGTTGCTTGACGGAAGCGATTTAGGAGAAGTCGCCCAATGGTCTGCTTTTAGGGTTTTACCCGAAGCGGTTTATGCCTACAACAGGTCTTCCGTTCCTCATGCCGTTACGATATGGGTTGAAAGGGGTTCAATAACCGTATCAGGAAAGATAGAGGATTGGGACGAAATACTTGACTATGACAGCGAAAGAATCAATTGAGTTCACACTAAAGCACTACAAACTAAATGTGGTGAGCGAATATAAGTTCCACCCTGAGCGCAGGTGGAAGTCAGATTGGTTCTTGCCTGACTACAACACGATTATAGAATACGAAGGACTAATGTCTAACAAGGCTCGCCACACTACCGTAACAGGCTATACAAAAGATTGCGAGAAATACAACGCTGCTACCCTAATGGGGTTTAAAGTGTTGCGCTACACGACTATCAACTACCACCAATTAGTTACCGATTTAGATAACCTTATCTCTCAGAAAAACCTTTAGCGTCCTGTTTGGGTGTTACCTCCGTATGTTTCGTTGTAGTATTGTTCGGGGTCAAAAATAAAAGTTACATTACCATCAAAATCAACATCGTCAATTATTTGCATTTTTGCACAATTTTGTATCATTTCCTCCTTGTGCATTGCTTTGGCTTGTTCGATTTCTTCTTTAAGGTAATTTAGCATCCTTTGAGGAAGTTTGCTTACCAACCAATCCACGCTACTTTGCATTATCACCCCCTTTTGCGTAATGTTCAAACCCGAAGTAAAGCCCGTTGCTTGCGTCCGTGTAAGCACGATTGTACATTGTTTGATAGTAAATGCCTTCCATTTCCTTTGCCTTAAGGAACAGGTCTTGGATTACTTTCTTCTTTTCATCAGGTAGTTCCCCGATGTTAGGCATATTGTCAATAAGCCATGTTAAGGGTGTTTTCATTTTATTATTACTCCTTTCAAATTTTCTAATGTTTGCTCTACCTTGAGCGCATCCTCCCAACACTCGTACACAGGTAGCGTCACGCTGTTATGTAACACGAACCTCCAAAATATAACCTGATTGAACAACTCTAACGTGTTATGCTCGAACCTGAGCGTCTCAAGCTCGTCTATCTTTGCTTGCAAGCGTACTTGCGTGTCTTGGTCAATGTAGAAGGTCAT
>JBIKXY010000293.1:0-3453 GCA_044355515.1 Pirellulales bacterium | reverse complement strand
CGATTGCCCGCCCGGATCGCCGGTGGCGGCGGAAGAGGGAGCGGTTCCGAACCAGACTTCCACGCGGCCGGCGCCGGGCTCTGCCAGCCTGACTTCAGCCGCCGCGGCGTCGAGCCAGAACGCCGCTTCGCGAATGGCGGCGGCCCCGTCCGATCCGTCGCCGGCCCGGAACAAGCACCGCGGGTTCCGCGGGGGGACGCGATCGAGAAACGCTTGGACCGCGGCGGATCGCGAGCCGGCGGCAGCGACCAGTTCGGCGAGGCGGAGGCCCTCGGTGGTTGAAAACAGCCCCGCAGCCACCGCAGCGGCGATACGGCCGGTGGCCTCGCCGCAGACTTCCCGGGGCGGCCCGTCCCAGCTTCGCCACAGGTCCCCGAGCGCAATCTGGAGGCCGCAGGCGAACACCGCCGGCGGGCAGGCTCCGGGCAGCGCGGCCGCGATCTCCCGCCACCCCGCGGCAAACTCCGGAAACACGTGGGCAAGCCGCTTGGCCGTCTCGCCCAGCGGCCGCGAGGCGAAGTCGGGAAACACCCAGACCGCCGTCGGAGGCGTGTGCCGCTCCCCGATCAGCACCTCTCCCGAGGCTGCCTCGAGCCCGCGTGCCAAGCTGGTGAGCCCGCGAAGGAGCCGGTCGCGGCTCGGGGCGGCGACCGCCGCGCGGCAGGCCATGTCGCCGCGGCCGACGTTGGCGGCGAACACGAGCTCCGGCAGCCGGGCGGCGGCCAGCGTGCCGTCGTCGGCCAGGGCTTCGGCCAGCCGTCGCGCCTGGGCCCTGAGCACGGCCGGGCTCTGGGCCGCGAGCTTGAGCCAGCCGCATTCCCGGCCGGGGGGCGAACCGGGCGGCTCGGCAGCAGCCGCCGGCGGCTCCTCGACGATCACGTGGGCATTGGTGCCGCCGAAGCCGAAGCTGCTGACCCCGGCCCGCCGCGGGCGGCCCTGCTGCCGCTCCCAGGCCGCGACGTCCCGCGGAATCTCGAAGCCCTCGGCCCAGGCGATCTGCTCGCTCGGGCGGTCGAAATGCAGGTGCCTCGGGATCAGGCCGTGATCCAGGGCCAGGCAGGTCTTGATCAGGCCGGCGATCCCGGCGGCCCCCTCCAGGTGGCCGATATTGGTCTTCACCGAGCCCACCCGGAGCGGCCGCGCGCGGGGGGAGAAGACGGACGACAGCGCGTGCATCTCGATCGGGTCGCCGAGCGGCGTGCCGGTGCCGTGCGCCTCGACGTAGTCGATCTCGTCGGCCGCGAGACCGGCGTCCTCGAGGGCCGCGCGGATCACCGCTTGCTGGGCCGTGCCGTTGGGGGCGGTCAGGCCGTTGCTGCGGCCGTCCTGGTTGATCGCCGAACCCCGCAGGACAGCGACGATGCGGTCGCCGTCTTGCCGGGCCCGCGAGAGCCGCTTGAGCAGGATGCCGCCGCAGCCCTCGCCGCGGACGAAGCCGTCGGCCCCGGCGGCGAAGGCCCGGCAGGCGCCGGAGGGTGAGAGCACGCCGGCCTGGGACAGGCTGACCCCGAGCTGTGGCGCGAGCATCAGGTTGACACCCAGGGCGAGGGCGGTGTCGCACTCGTCGTCGTGCAGGCTCTGCATCGCCAGATGCACGGCCACCAGCGACGAGGAACAGGCGGTGTCGATCGCCAGGGCCGGCCCCTGCCAGCGGAGAAAATAGGCGACCCGGCCCGCCGCGGTGCCGTGGGCGTTGCCGGTGCTGAAATACGGATCGACGGCGGCCAGATCGGCCTGCGCCAGCCGCAAGAGATAGTCGTTCGAGCAGATGCCCGCGAACACGCCGTGGCGGCCACCGGCGGTCGTGGCGGGGGCGATCCCGGCGTGCTCGAGCGTCTCCCAGGCGATCTCCAAGAGCAGCCGCTGCTGCGGGTCGAGTGACCGGGCCTCCCGGTGGCTGATCTCGAAGAAGCCGCAGTCGAAGCGATCGACGTCGGCGAGGAAGCCCCCGCCGGTGAAGGCCAGCCTGCCGCGGGCCTTGGCGGCGGTCGCCTGGAGCGACCGCGAGTCCCACCGCTCCGGCGGGGCGGCCGTGATGGCGTCGCGGCCCTCCGCCAAGAGCTGCCAGAAGTCGGCCAGCGAGGCCGCCTGCGGAAACCGGCAGGCCATCCCGATCACGGCGAGCGGCTCGCTCCGCTGGAGCCGCGCCGCCTCGAGCCGCCCGGCCGCCGCGCGGAGCGCGGCCCGCACCCGCGGCTCGAGCGGCGTGTCTGCCGGGAGGGCGCTGGTGGTGGTCAGTTCTGCCATCGGTCCAGTTCCACGAGCAGGTGGGCCAGTTCGCCGTCGAGTTCCGCCGTGTCCTCGTCATCCGGCTCCGTCTTCAGGGCGGGCTCCGTCTTCAAGGCGGGCTCCTCGGCCGGTGCGGATGGCGGCGGGCCGCTCGCGGCGGGCCGGATCCGGGCGACGATGAACCTCGCCAGCGCCGCCACGCTCGGGTGGTCGTAGACAGTCGAGGCGGGCCAGGTGGCGGCCCAGTCGCGGTTCAGCGAATCGATGAACTCGATGCTCGTCAGCGAGTCGAGCCCCAGGTCGACCAGCGGGGCCAGCGGCCGGATGCTGCCGCGGTCGCCGATGCCCAGGATCCGGGCGAGCGTCTCCGCGACCTGATCCTGCACCCATGCCTCCACCTGCTCGGCCGGCACCGCCGCGAAAGCCCGGCGAAGGTTGGCTTCCCGGGCGGCCTCGGGGCCGGATGCGGAACCGCCGACGAACAGTCCCGCGCTCCGCAGCCGGCCGGGCAGCTCGGCCGGGGCGAGCGGTGCCACCGCGTATCGCGCGTCGGAGATCCCCAACGCCTGCCGCAACGCCAGGGTCCCGGCCGCGACCGAGAGCATGCCGATGCCACGCAGGTCGGCCCGCTGGCCCACGTCCCGCCGGGCGGCCGCCCCGATCTCGGCCCAGGGTCCGAACTCGAGACAGGTCACGGGCCGGCCGGACGCCAGACGGTGATCCGCCAGCCCCGCGAGAAAGCCGCTGGCTGCGGCATGATTGGCCTGTCCCGGCGCGCCCAAGACACCCGCCAGCGAGGCATAGAGAACGAACAGATCGAGTGGGTCGTCGCGGGTGAGTTCGTGCAGGTTCCAGCCCCCTCGCACCTTGGGCGCGAGCACCGCCGCGAACGACTCCGGCGACTGCTCCTCGAGCAGGCCGTCGGCGAGCACGCCGGCCGCGTGGACGACGCCCGCGATCGGCATCCGGCGGCGGATCTCCTCGAGCACCTCCGCCAGCCGCCGGCGGTCGGCCACGTCGGCGACCGCCACCTCGAGCCGGTGGCCGGCGACGCGGAGCTCCTCGATCGCCGCCTGCTGCCGCCGTTCGGGAGGCCGCCGGGCGACCAGCACGACCAGGCCGGCCCCCTGCTCGGCCAGCAGCCGAGCGGTCAGCAGACCGAGGTCGCCGGTGCCTCCAGTGATCAGGTAAGCCCCGTCGGCCCGCACGGCGACCGGGCGGGCT
>JBIKXY010000292.1:0-3458 GCA_044355515.1 Pirellulales bacterium | reverse complement strand
CGGCCTTGATTCCGCCCTCCCCGCGGGCGTGAGGGTTCACGCGGTGGGGATTCCGATTCAGGGCCGCGGCTCTTTGGTGCTCCGAGGCGTCCGCAATGCGGCCTTCGTGCTCGGCGCGGCGATCCGGATGCTCTGGCTGAAGACCGACCGGTTTTGGGCCAGCACGAATCCGCCTTTTACGCCCTTATGGGTGGCCCCCATCGCCCGGCTCCGCCGCAGGCCGTTTGACATCGTCGTGCACGATGTCTACCCCGACGGGCTCGTGGCCGTTGGGTACCTGCGGGAAGGCTCGTTCTTGGCCCGCGTGTGGCGGGCATTGAACCGGCGCGCGTATCGTCAGGCCGCGAAGATCGTCGTCTTGGGCCGCGACATGGCGCAGGTGATCCAAGAGCGGTATGGCGTGCCTGGCGAGCGACTCGTGCTGTTCCCAAACTGGAGTCCTTTCGACCAGTCGTCTCCGCCGGCACTGGCCGAGTCGCACCTGGCACGCCGCCTGGCTTTGACCGACAGCTTCGTCGTCCAGTATTCGGGTAACATGGGGTTGTGGCACGACATCGACACGATCGTGGAGGCCGCGGCCCTGCTTGCTGATCTCCCGAACGTGCGGTTTCTGATGATCGGCGGCGGTCGCAGAAAGGCCCGGGCCATGAAACTCGCCGCCGAGCGGGGTGTCGGCTCGATGACCTGGCTCGATTTTCAGCCGAGAATCAGCCTGTCTGATTCCCTGGCCTGCGCGTCTGTGGCCCTCATTTCCCAGCGGAACGGGCTCGAGGGAATGGCCGTGCCCTGCAAGCTCTACGGGATCTTGGCTTCTGGGCGAGCGATTGTGGCCGCCGTGCCGCACGACTGCGAGGTCGCGCATGTGGTTCGGGAGCACGATTGCGGCGTCGTGTTGCCGCCCGACGATCCGCAGGCCCTGGCCAATGCGATCCGTTTCCTGGCCTCCTCTCAGGATGACGTGCGAGCGATGGGATCGAGGGCTTTCGCTGCCTATCAGGAACGCTACTCCCTGGCCGCCGCCCGCAGTCGGTATTGGCAGGAGTGGGGCAGGCAGCCATGCGGATCGTCGTCGTAAACCAGGTGCCCAGCCGACCTCTGCTGGAGGTCGCGGAGGCGCTGGCGCACCGAGGCCACGAGGTGACGCTGCTCGCGGGAAAGTCGGCAGGGACTCGGCCGACGTCGCGGGTGAGGCGAGTGCCGCTTGCGGAATACGATTCCCGGTCCACCTTCAAGCGGGTGAAAAGCTGGCTCGCCTTCACGATTCAAGCCGCTTGGACGTTGTCGACGATGCCCGCCCCGGCCACGATCGTGGCATGCACCAATCCCCCGCTCATGCCCTTCGTGGCGGGCTTGGTCGCCCGGATTCGAGGAGCAGACTGTGTTGCACGCGTGCTCGACATCTACCCCGACGTTTTGCAGGCGACGGGATTTCGTCGCCGCAAGGTTCTTGCGGGTTGCCTGGCCTGGTGCAATCGGAGGGCATACGCCCGCTGCCGAGCAGTCTGCACGCTTGGTGAAACGATGGCGGCAACCCTGGCGGCCTACGTATCACGTTCGAAAATCCGAGTGATTCCCGAATGGCCTGCGATTCAAGGGGTAGTTACCGAGGCCGTGGCCCGTTCGGAGTCCGGGCCATTCGTCGTGCTCACGACCGGCAACGTCGGCCTGACGCATGACCTCGGGCCGCTCATCTCGGCCAGTCGGAGTCTGGCCGGGGAAAACGTGGAAATCATCATCAGCACGGGCGACCCGGCGGCGCTCATAGACCTGCTTTCCGAGTGCAAGAATGTGCGGGTCGTGCCGCGGTTCGACGACGCCGAATACGCCCGGGCCATGCTCGGGGCCCACGCAGCCTTCGTGTCCCTCAAGCCAGGGGCCGAGGCCGCAAGCTATCCATCCCGCGTGCTTGCGTATCTTGCTCACGGGCTGCCGATCATCGCGGTCACCAGTCGCCCGAGTGATCTGGCCCGCATCGTGGATGAGGGGCCGTGCGGAGTGGTCGTGAGCCCGCATGCCGGCGGATCGGAAGTGGCCGCTGCGATCCGGATGCTCATGGCCGCCCCGGATGTGCGGCAACGATTGGCCCTCGCGGCGAAAGCAGCGGCAGCGGGTTGCGCTCCAGACCGCTGGCGTGACGAGTTTGTCATGTTGATCGAGACGGGGCTGGCCGAGTGACCGGGGCTGCACGAGGAGCCACCGGCTCTGGGTCAGGCCTTCGCGCCGGGGCGTGTTGCACGTTGCTCGCCATTTCGGCGGTGTGCGGTCTGCAGGCCTGCGCACAGCCCACAGAAAAGGCCCGCCCAGATCCTGGCAATTCGAAGCGAAGCGTCGCGATCTTCGGGATGACGGGTTTGCCGATCGACGAGCACCTGCGGGCGGGCGGATGGGAAGTTGCAAGCCTGCAATGGGGCCCGAACCACACGGCCGAGGACTTGCAGCGGTTTCATGTGATCGTGTTGGCGACGCATCCGAGAATCAGCGGCGATACGCAACGAAACGATCAGTTCAACGTGACGCCCTCGTACCATGCCGCCTTCGTTGAGGCCCTGAAGAGTTACGTGTCATCCGGGGGCGGGCTGTTGGTGTATCAGGCGTTGTGGCCGACGAACAGCGTGCAGCACGTGAATGCGTCACTCGAGCCGTTTGGGGCCCGGCTTTTGGACGAGCAGATTCAGGACGCGAAGCACGCGTACACGCAGGATTCGGGCATGCTCTGGACGTGGCTGTACACGACCGACATCACACCCCACGAAACCACAAGCGGCGTGAGGGGGCTTTTCTATCCGGTTCGTGACGTCTACATGCCGGCTCACTCGCCGCTCTCGCTCGAGCCGCAGTGGAAGACCTTGGTCAAAGGTATGAGTTCCGCCACCAGTCATCCCACCCGGCAGGATCAGCACAATCGCCTGATCGAAGCTGAGACGGCGGGCTCGTATGCTTCAGCTCCCCCGCTCGCCGCTGTGCGCGACTTCGGAAGAGGGACGGTGACCGCCTTCGGTTGGTGCCCCACGCAGACGTTCTTCAACTACCAGCATTTCATGGTCCAAGACGTCTACTTCAAAGGCACCGCTGCCGCACCCTCCGACGGGCTCCACTTTCTGGAACAGACGCTGTCGTATCTCGCCGCACCCGCCGTGAAAGCCGGCCTGGGCGGGTACGTCGAAATGGTGACGAGCCCCGACCTGCTGTCGGAGAAACCGCTGGATTGGGGCTCCGTGAGGTTTGACG
The DNA here is from genome assembly GCA_044355515.1 of Pirellulales bacterium. Taxonomy (GTDB): domain Bacteria; phylum Planctomycetota; class Planctomycetia; order Pirellulales; family UBA1268; genus QWPN01. Next base: position 230 of record JBIKXY010000292.1, on the reverse strand, counting down.
CGACGCCGGCCCGCTGGCGGAGGGGCATCGTGGGCGCACGCTCGTCGCTGACGGGCGGATCCGGAAAGCCGGCAGACTATGCGCGAGAGGCCCGGAAGGCAGGCCTCGACTTCATAGCCTTTCTCGAGGATATGACGCAGCTCACACCGAGCACCTGGGACGCCTTTCGCCAGGAGTGTCGCGACGCCTGCACGCCGGAAGTGCTGGTGCTCCCTGGGCTCGTTGAACTG
>JBIKXY010000291.1:0-3480 GCA_044355515.1 Pirellulales bacterium | reverse complement strand
CGGACCGGGGGTATGCGGGCTTCCCCGCGAGTGGCCGCCGGCAGGTCGGAGGCGATGGCGAGCGTCATCCCGCTTGGCGTGTGCCAGGGGGCTTTTATGAAGGCCGCGAGCGAGCCCCGCTGGCTCCTGCAAAAACGCCGGGCAACTGCCGGCAAACGGAGTACAATCCGCGGATTGTCGCCTCGTCGGAATCGTCCCGCGGGGTCATCGCCCTTCCCCCACGACGTCATGCTCGACTGGTTCCACGCCTCCTACCTGGGCATCGTCGTCTTCCTCACGCTCACCGGGCTGGGCCTGCCGATCCCGGAAGAGGTGCCAATCGTGGCCGCCGGCGTGGCGAGTCGGGCCGGGGCGCTTGAATGGTACAAGGCCCTTCCGGCCTGCCTCGTTGGGGCGCTGCTCGGCGACAGCCTGATGTACGGGATCGGCCGGTTCTTCGGGGCCCGGGTGCTCCGCGAGCATCCCTGGTGGTCGGGCTTCCTCACGCCCGAGCGGGAGAAGACGATCGAGGATCTCATCAACCGCCACGGCATCAAGGCCTTCTTCGTGGCCCGGTTCCTGGTCGGCCTGCGCAGCCCCTTCTACCTGACGGCCGGAATCCTGCGGGTGAAGTACCGCTGGTTCCTGTTTGCCGACTTCCTGTGCGCGACGGTGGTGATCGGCGGGTTCTTCGGCCTCGCCTACCTGTTCGGTGACCGGATCACGGGCCTGATCCAGTCCCTGGAGCGGGGCTTCACGCTCGTCGTCGTGGCGGTCTCGCTGGTGGCCCTGACGGTGGTGGCATTTTTCTCGTTTCGCCGCCGCCGGATCCAGATGCTCGACCGCGACCCTGAGTCGCTCTTCGAGAACCGCGAGATTCTGTTCGGCCCGGCGGCCGACCGGATCGCCGAGGCCGTGCGGCTGGGCGAGGTCGATGGCAAGCCGACGGAGAAGAGCCCCGGCAAACAAGCCGGCGGCGGGCGTTGAGCGAGGCGCGGCGCCGAAGCAGAAACCGGTGTCCGGAAAAGGCTTGCCGGCCATGTCGTGGGTCGGACGGAGTTGGCCAGGGGGGCCGGCCTCCACTCCGCCCCACCCCGCTTCCGCGGCACCGGGCTCTCCCTGTGCCGGTCGCGCCGGTCGTGCCGGTCGTGAAGCCGCGACCCTGCGGCCTGGGCAAAATGTCGCCCGCCGGCGACGCGGTGTCGCCCTGCCGCGACCTAGAAAGATGGTGAGGGCCAGCTCGGCCCATCGACCTCTCCAGGAAACGGCCATGCCTCGTCATTCGGAGCTCGGCGTCGGCGTCGGCTCGGGTCGGATCCTCGTGGTGGACGACGATCGGCGGATGGCTTCGCGACGGGCCGAGTGGCTCTGCGGCCTCGGCTGGCACGCCTTCGCGGCCGGCTCGGCTGCCGAGGCGTTGCGGTCTCCCGGCCGCGACCGGCCCGCGGCCTGCCTCGTGGATGCCATGTTGCCCGACGACGGCGGCCGCCGTGTGGCGGAGTCGATCCGGGCCGAGGCTCCGGCTGCGGCCATCGTGGCCATCACCCCGGCGGGTGCGACCCCGCCCCCCTGGGCCGATGCGGCCGTCGGCGAACCCGGCCGCGACGACGAGATCCTCGCCGCCCTCGACGCGGCGCGGGACACGGCCGTGGCACGCGGTTCCCTGTCGCCCGGCTCGCCGATCCGGGATGGCGGTCTGGTGGGCAGCCACCCCGCATTTCAAACCGTGCTCGAACTCGTCGCCCGCGTCGCCCCCACACCGGCCACCGTGCTCGTCACGGGCGAAAGCGGCACGGGCAAGTCGTTACTGGCGCGGCGGATCCATGCGGCCAGCGGCCGGAGTGGCCGGTTCGTCGAAGTGGCCTGCGGCAGCCTGGCCGAGCCGCTCTTGGAGAGCGAACTCTTCGGCCACGTGGCCGGCGCCTTCACCGGGGCCACGGCCAACCGCCCGGGCAAGTTCCGCTTGGCGGACGGCGGCACGATCTTCCTCGACGAGATCGCCACCGCGTCGCCGGCGCTCCAGGTCAAGTTGCTGCGGGTGCTTCAGGAGATGGAGTTCGAGCCGGTGGGAGGCGGCGAGACACAGCGGGTCGATGCCCGCGTGATCCTGGCCACGAACGAGAACCTGGCAACGCTCGTCGCCCAGGGGCGGTTTCGGGCGGACCTCTTCTGGCGGATCAACGTGGTCACGCTCGAGCTGCCGCCGCTCCGGGAACGGGCCGCCGACATCCTGCCGCTGGCCGAGCATTTCCTGCGGCAGGCGGCCGGTGTCGCAGGCCGCGACGTGCGGGGTTTCACGCCGGTGGCCCAGGAGGCGCTGGGGCGGCATGCCTGGCCGGGCAACATCCGCGAACTCGAGCATGCCGTCGCCCGGGGCGTGTTCCTGGGCCGCGGCCGGCAGATCGACGCGGCCGATCTGCCCGAGGCGGTGCTGGCCGGCGACCGGCCAGCGGCCGCTCAAGGCCCGCTCAAGGCGGCGCTCGTGGCTCCGGAGCGGGAGCTGATTCTCGAGGCGCTCGAGCGGTCGGGGTGGCGGCGGGACGTGGCCGCGCGGTCGCTCGGCATCAATCGCACCACGCTCTACAAGAAGCTCAAGCGGGTCGGCCTCACGTTGGCCGACCTCCAGCCCGGTCGCTGAGCCGCTCGCCCCGCGCCGCGAGCGGGACATAATCCCGCGGTGCCGCGCCCGAGTAGAGCGAGAGCGGGCGGATCAGCCGGTTGTCGCCCACCTGCTCGCTGACGTGGGCCGTCCAGCCGCTCATCCGTGCGACCACGAAGATCGGCGTGAACACCTTCAGCGGCAGGCCGAGCGCGTGATAGACGCGGGCCGCCGGCCAGTCGAGGTTGGGCTTGAGCTGCTTTCGCTCGAGCATGATGGCCTCGACCTCCGCCGCCAGGTTCTCCAGCGGCTCGCCGGCCGTGCCCTCCACGAGCGTGCGGCACATCTCGCCCAGCAGCGTGGCCCGCACGTCGCCATCCTTGTAGACGCGGTGGCCGAAGCCCATCACCACCCGCTTGGCGGCGAACTGCTCCTCGACCCAGCCGCGGGCTCGGTCGGCGGTGCCGATGGCGCCGAGCACCTCGAGCACCTTTTCGTTGGCCCCACCGTGCAGCGGCCCCTTGAGCGCGCCGATCGCGGCCGTGATCGCGGAGTGCATGTCGGAGCCGGTCGAGGCGACGGTGCGGGCGGCGAAGGTCGAGGCATTGAACTCGTGCTCCGCGTAGAGCACGAGCGTGGTGCCGAAGATGGCGGTCTCCGCGGCCGAGGGCACGGAGCCGGTGAGTCGCTCGAGCAAGGCCGGGGCCAGCGGCGCGTCGGGCCAGGGGGCGACGGGCCTGCCCGCGGCCAGGTCGAGCCAGGCCGCCAGCAGCGCCGGGGTCTGGCCGAGCAGCCGTTCGGCCTGGGCGAGCAGCGCGGGGCGGTCGCCGGGAGCGTTGTCTTCCTCCACCAGCCCGAGCATGCTCACGCCGGTGCGGAGGGCGTCCATCGGCGAGGCCTCG
>JBIKXY010000096.1:0-10725 GCA_044355515.1 Pirellulales bacterium | reverse complement strand
GACCACGATCAGGTCGCCCGCCTCGACCCGGCCCTCGGCATGGCCCCGGGGCATGATCCCGACGGTGCCGCAGAACACGAGCGGGTTGCCGAGGTAGCCCGGATGGAAGGCGACGGCGCCGGCGATCGTGGGGATACCCATCCGGTTGCCGTAGTCGCGGACGCCCGCCACCACGCCGGACAAAAGCCGCCGCGGCGGGATCACGCCGGGGGGGATCGCGGCGGCCGGCGTGTCGGGCGGGGCCACGCAGAACACGTCGAGGTTGGCGACCGGCTTGGCCGCCAGGCCCGTGCCCAGCACGTCGCGGATCACGCCCCCGAGCCCCGTGGCCGCGCCCCCGTAGGGCTCGATCGCCGAGGGATGGTTGTGGGTCTCGACCTTGACGCAGATGTCGTGGTCGCCGTCGAATCGCACCACGCCCGAGTTGTCGCGAAACACGCTCACGCACCAGTCGGCGGCGCCCAGCCGGCGGCGGACCTCCTGCGTGGCCGCGAACACCGTCTCCTTGAGGAGGTTGGCGTAGCGGACTTCGCCGGCCGGGCCCGCGTGGGCCACCGGGCTGGTGAGCGTCTTGTGGCAGCAGTGCTCGCTCCAGGTCTGGGCGATCGTCTCGAGCTCGATCTCGAGCGGGTCGCGGCCGAGCCTGCGGAAGTGGTCGCGGACGGCGACCAGCTCGGCCACCGAGAGCGCGAGGCAGCGGTCGCGGGAGAGTTTGGCGAGCGCGGCGTCGTCGAGGCCTTCGAGCGAGACCGGATGGCTCACGAACGACCAGCTGCCGCCGCCGCCGAGCGACGTGAGCGCGAGCGGGCCGACCACGACCTCGTGGATCGCGTCGTTGGCCAGGAGCCGGCGAGCCAGGGCGGCCGCGGCGGCGGGCTCCATGGCGGGCAGCCAGTATTTTTTCAGGCTGCGGACGGCCAGGCCTTCGTGGCCGAGCATCGCGAGCGCCGCGGCGGCGGTCAGCCCGGCGGGATCGGTCACGCCCGGCCGCGGCAGCACGTGCACCACCGTCGGCAGGCCGGCGCGGGCCGCCGTCAGGCCCGCGGCCCCCACCTCCGCGGCGCTGAAGGTCTCCGTGACGGAGTCGGCCAGGAGCACGCTCGCGATCCGTTCGATCTCGGCCCGGGAGACATTCCCCTCGACGAGCCAGCCGGCGGCCGTGCGGGCGGCCGTGCAGCCCGTAAGGCCGAGCTGGCCCGCGGCCGCCACCAGTTCGCCCGCCGCGTGATCGGCCGTGGCGTCGCTGAGCGAGACGTCAACTTCCCAGAGCATCGCGGACATCCTTGGCGCGGGAGAGAAGGGTGACAAGGCGGCGGCGGTCGCCCGCCTCGACGGCCGCCAGGATCCGCTCGGCGGCGGTGGCGATCCGGCCGAGCGCCGTCCCGAGCGGCCCGGCGTTGTCGAGCAGGATGTCGGCCCAGAGTTCGGCGTCGCCGGCGGCGATCCGGGTGGTGTCCCGCCAGCCACCGGCCGTGAAGGGGAGGGAGGCCGGCGGCGTGGCGGCCGCGATCGCCGCGGCCATCACGTGCGGCGCGTGGCTGGTGGCCGCCACGATCCGGTCGTGCTCGCGGGGGCTCATCAGGAACACGGTGGCGCCGACCGCCGCCCAGAACTCGCCGATCGCAGCCACGTCGTCCGCCGGCGTGGCGGTCGCGGGCGTGACCACGGCGACGCGGCCGGTGAACAGTTCGGCGTCGGCCGCCTCGGGCCCGCGGCGGTGGCTGCCGGCCAGCGGATGCGAGCCGACGAACCGGCCGCTGCGGCTCTTGCGCCGCTTCTCCCAGGCGGCCACGATCGAGCCCTTGGTGCTGCCGGCGTCGGTGAGGAGCGTGCCGGGGCGGATGGCCCGATCGACCGCCTCGAGCAGCCGCGGGATCGACCTCACGCCCGTGGCCACCACCACCAGATCGGCCTCGGCCACGGCCGCGGGATCGCTCGCCGTCTCCGTGATGGCGCCGGTGCGGCGGGCGGCGTCGAGCGACGTCTGCGACCGGCCCACGCCGATGACTCGCTTCGCGAGCTTTCGCGCCAAGAGCGCCCGGCCGAGCGAACCACCGATCAGGCCAACGCCCACGATCGCGACGGTCGGCCAGGGGACATTCATGGGCAGCGAGGTGACGGGGCGGCGACGACGGCCCGGGTTCTACCAGATGAATCGCGAGGGTGTTAGGACCACGTGGCGGCGGCCGGGAAGAGCGGGCCGGGGATGCCCATGCCAACTCGCCGGACGCGCCGGGGCTTCGCGGTCGCCGCCCCAGGGCTCGGCTTGGGGGGGTTGGGGGGCCGTGGCCGGGCTGGTGGTCATGCTCGTGTTCCGCGTGATGGGGGTCTATGCCGGTATCATCGATCAGGCGGGTCGGCCGCTTTGAGCCGGTTGCCGTGCGGCTGACTCAGGCCGGCTTCGTGCAGCAGCACCGGCGAGAGCGCCGAAACTACCGACATGCCCATGCAATCACGCTGCCGGACGAACTGCGACGCGGGCGGCCCTTCCGTGGCCGGTCCGCGGAGGCTCGCCGCCCTGGCCGTGGTCGTGGGTGCGCTCCTGCTGACGGGCGGCGTGCCGGCCTCGGCCGACGATGCCGCCCCGGCCCCGGCTGCCGCCCCGACGCAGGCTGAGCGGATGGCCGCGCTGGGGCTGGTCCGCTCCCGCGGCGCGTGGCGCACGCCGCAAGAGGTGGAACTCATCGAACGGAACGAGGCGGCCGCGACCGCCGCCAAGCAGTGGAATGCCAAGCTCGCGCGACTGCGGCAGCGGCTCGAGCAGCCGGCCAGCGCGGATCGGGCCGCGGAGGAGATCCGCGAGATCTCCGATCCGCTGGCGGTGGCCGCCGTGGCAGCGGCCCTTGCTTCGGAGCCGGCGTTCGCGGTCCGGCAAGCCTATGTCGAGGCGCTCGCCCACATCCGCACGCCCGATGCGATCGCCACGCTGATCGGCACCGCCCGCGACCATCCCGACCGCGAGACCCGGTTCGCCGCGGTCGAGAAGCTGGTGGTGATCGGGCCGCACCAGGCGGTGTCGCCGCTGGTGGCGGGGCTCGCCAGCGCCGACAACGCCCAGGTCAACCGCTCCGCCGAGGCGCTCGGCCGGCTCGCGCTTCCGGAGGCGATCGGGCCGCTGATCGGTGCGCTCGAGACGAAGCACGTGACCGTCAGCGGCGGCGGCCAGCCGGCCGGCTCCACCAGCGCCACCTTCACCCCGGCCGGCGGCGGGCTCTCGATGGGGGGCGGGCCGAAGCCCAGGCTGGTGGCCGTCCGCAACGACCGCGTGCTCGAGGCGCTTGTCACGCTGACGGGGCAGAACTTCGAGTGGGATGCGGTCGCCTGGCGGGCCTGGCTGGCCAACGAACGGGCGTTGCCCGCCGGATTCGACCCGCGGCGGAGCTAAAGGAACCGACGGCATGATGGAAGCACTGGCGGCGAACTGGCAGATGGCGGTCACCGCCGTCGTCGTCGTGGGCACGCTGCTGGGGCTGCTGTTCGTCCAGCGGGCCCCTGACATGATCATGTTCGGCGGCGTCGTGGTGCTGATGCTCGCCGGGATCCTCGGCCCCACCGAGGCGCTCCAGGGCATGGCCAACGAGGGAATGATCTCGGTGGCCGCGCTGTTCATCGTGGCCGCCGGCGTCGAGCGGACCGGGGCCTTGGCCGTGATCGTCGAGCGGGTCCTGGGGCGGCCGCGGTCGCTCGCCGCGGCCCAGCTCCGCACGATGGTGGGCCCCGGGATCGTCTCGGCCTTCATGAACAACACGCCGGTCGTGGCCCTGCTCGTGCCGGCGATCCGGGAGTGGGCCCGGAAGAACCAGCTCAGCGTCTCGAAGCTCCTGATGCCGATGAACTCCGCCGTGGTGCTCGGCGGCCTGTGCACGCTGATCGGCACGAGCACCAACGTGATCGTCGCCGGGCTGGTGGAAGACCGGCTCGCGGCGGGCCTCGCGCGGCCCTGGGGCGTGCTCGACCTCACCTGGGCGGGGATCCCGGCCGCCTGGGGCGGCCAGCGGGAGTTCACCGGACCGCTCGGGATGTTCGACATCACCTGGCTGGGCGTGCCGCTGTTCCTCGTGGGCATCGTGTATGGCCTGACGGCCAGCCGCTTTCTCTTGAAGGATCGCCGCCCCGCCGTGAGTCGCAGCGACGACCCTCGGCAGTATTCGCTGGAAATGGTCGTCGAGCCGGGCAGCGGCCTGGTGGGCCGCACGATCGAGGCGGCCGGCCTGCGGCATCTCGACGGGCTGTTTCTGATGGAGATCGACCGGGGGGGCCATGTGATCGCGGCCGTTTCCCCCTCGGAGCGGCTCCAGGCCGGCGACCGGCTGGTGTTCGTGGGCGTGATCGACTCGGTGGTCGAGCTGCAGAAGGTCCGCGGCCTGCGGCCGGCCACCGATCAGGTGTTCAAGCTCGACGACCCGCGGAGCGAGCGACGGCTGATCGAGGCGGTCGTCTCCCCCACCTGCCCGCTGGTCGGCCGGACAATCCGCGAGGGCAACTTCCGCTCGACCTACGGCGCGGTGGTGATCGCGGTGGCCCGCGACGGCGAGCGGCTGCGGATGAAGATCGGCGACATCACGCTCGCGCCGGGCGACACGCTCCTCGTGGAGGCCGGGCCGGCCTTCCTCGAGCGGCAGCGGACCAGCCGCCACTTCTACCTCGTGAGCGAGTTGCAGGACGCCGCGGCGCCCCGCCACGATCGGGCCTGGATCGCCTGCACAATCCTGGCCGGGATGGTGTTGGCGGTGGCCCTGGATCTCCTGCCGATGGTGGTCGCCGCGCTGGCGGCCGTCGGGCTGATGCTGGCCACGCGGTGCCTCTCCTCGACGGAGGCCCGGCGGGCGATCGAGTGGGAGGCGTTGCTGCTGATCGCCGGCAGCTTCGGCGTGGCCCAGGCGATGCAGAAGACGGGGCTGGCCACGGTGATCGCCGAGGCATCCGTGGCCGCCGCGGGCAACCATCCGCTCCTGGTGCTCGCGGCGATCTACTTCGTGACCATGATCACGACCGAGCTGCTGAGCAACAATGCCGCCGCCGTGCTCAGCTTTCCGATCGCCTGGCAGACGGCCGAGCAGCTCGGGGTGCATCCGCTGCCCTTTGTGATGGCGATCACCGTGGCGGCCAGCTGCGGCTTTGGCACGCCGATCGGCTACCAGACCAACCTCATGATCTATGGTGCGGGGGGCTACAAGTTCACCGACTACGTCCGCTACGGGGGCCCGCTCAACCTGATCGTGATGGTGATCACGATCGCCCTGGCCCCGCTGATCTGGCCCCTGTGAGGCCCGGTTTTGCGTCGGGCCGGCCGGGGAGCGTACGCTACTGGACGGGATCCTGGGCCCCGAGCCTCGGGCTTCGGTCCCCCCCGCCGGCATGAGCGACATCCTGTTTCAATATTATCCGGTTCGGCTCACGACCTGGTTCTACCTGGCGTCGCTGTTGTCGATCGCGCTGTTCTTCAAGTTCAACCGGGTCTGGAGCGTTCGCAACCTCGACCTGCTCGGGCTGGTGCTCCTGGCGCCGGGCCTGGTGGCGCTGGAATACGTCGGGGAGACGGAGTCGGCCAAGATCGCGGCCGCCACGCTCGGCTTCTGGTGGATCTTCGGCGTCTCCGGGGCCTTCCTCCTGCGGATGCTGTTCGACTCGATGATGGTCCGCCGGCCGATGCTCGAGCCCAACCTGACGACGGGCGGGCTGGTGTTTCTGGGCTGCTCGCTGCTGGTCTTCCTTCTGGCGAACGTCATCAACTCCAAGCCCCACAAGAACGACGTCGCCAGCGCCGCGGCGGCCGAGCGGCTCGGGGCCCGGGAGGCGGCGGTGGACGCCGACCAGCTCGTGCGGTACGGGCCGGGCTACCCGCTGCTGTTTCTCCTGCCGCAGATCCCGACCCGGCAGTTCCTGGCCGGCGAGGCTCCGGCCGAGCCCGATGCCGCCGCCTCTGACCGGCAGGTCCACGAGACCACGGCCCGGGTGATGGCGATCCTCTCGCAGCTGGCGATCGTGGCGGGGATGGTGTTCATCGGCTGGCGGCACTTCGATAACACGCGGTTGGGGATCGCGGCGGCCGTGCTCTACCTGCTCATGCCCTACACGGCCTGGATGAACGGCAGCGTCGATCACGTCCTGCCGGGGGCCCTGGTGATCTGGGCGGTGGCCGCGTATCGCAACCCGATCCTGGCCGGGGCGCTGATCGGCCTGGCGATCGGCACGATCTATTATCCCGTGTTCCTCCTGCCGCTGTGGTGCAGCTTCTATTGGGAGCGGGGCGTGCGGCGGTTCGCCCTGGGCGTGGCCGCGGCCCTGGCGGCGCTGGTGGTGGCGCTGGGGCTCACCTCGCCCGACATGACCGTGTTCGTGGGGCAACTGCGGCAGATGTTCGGCTGGATTCTTCCCGGCGATGTGTCGCTCGAGGGCTTCTGGGCCCTGCCGTCGAGCGACGGCGTGTTCCGCCTGCCGGTGCTCGCCGCCTTCATCGCGATGATGGCCACGCTCGCGATCTGGCCGGCCCCCAAGAACCTCGGCACGCTGATGAGCTGCACCGCCGCCGTGCTCCTGGGCACGCAGTTCTGGAAGGCCCAGAACGGCGGCCTGTTCATGGCCTGGTGGCTGCCGGTGCTGCTCCTGGTCGTGTTCCGGCCGAACCTCGAGAACCGCGTGGCGTTGCTGGTGCTCCACGCCGACTGGTTCCCGCGGCGGCGGCCGACGCCCGTCGCCGACCGGGCCGCGTGAGCAGCCGACCAGAGTCTTCGGAGCACCGACGCATGTCCACAGAAACCCCGGCCGAGCGGTTTTCCGGTTACTACGCCACGCAGCCCCCCTGGGACATCGGCCGGCCGCAGGCGGCGTTCGTCGCGGCGGCCGACCTGATCGGCCCGCGGGTGCTCGACGCGGGCTGCGGCACGGGCGACCTGGCGATCTGGCTCGCCGGCCGCGGGCATGCCGTGACGGGGGTGGATTTCCTCGCCGGGCCGATCGAGCAGGCCCGGGCCAAGGCCCGGGCGGCGGGCGTGGCGGCCAACTTTCTGGAGATGGACGCGCTCTCGATCGGCGAGATTCCGGAAACGTTCGACGCGGTCACCGACTGCGGGCTGTTTCACACCTTCGACGACGCCCGCCGCTCGGCCTACGTGGCGGCGCTCGCCCGGCTGCTCGCGCCCGGAGCCCGGGTGTTCATTCTCTGCTTCTCGCCGGCCGAGCCGGGTGAGCACGGGCCGCGGCGGGTCTCCGAGGCCGAGCTCCGCACCGCCTTCTCCTCCGGTTGGCTGGTCGAGTCAATCGAGCCGGCTCGGTTCGAGGTGATCCTCGGTGTCCCGGGCGCCGAGTTCACGCCCGCGGGAGCCCAGGCCTGGTTCGCGCGGGTGCGGCGGGCGTGAGCGGCCGGAGGCTGGCCCGCGGGTCGCCCGGATCGTAAAATCGTCCCGGCGGGGCAAACGACGCGACTCAGGGACGGCGGAATGGGGTTCACCCGGGGAATCGTTCCGCGGCGGCTCGGCTTGTCTTGGCTCGCCGGCATGTGCCTGGCGGTCGCGGCGGTGCCCGCCCGGGCGTTGGACGTCGTCGGCTACACCGCAGCGGCCAACGACCGGTTCGCCAGCGGCTTTCCCGCCGCACCCGTGCCCAACGCGAGCGGGTCGTTCATCGGCCTCGGCTACGACTGGTCGGGAGTGGGGTGGAGCACAACGGACGGCACCAAGGGCTTCGGGTTCGTCAGCCCGCGGCACTACCTGGTGGCGACGCACTACGGCGGGGCCGGCTCCATTCGGGCCTTTTCGAGCGGCGGCACGCTTCTCACCGGCACCCAGCAGGGCGTGGCCCAGACCGGCTTCGGGCTCACGTCCGGAACGGTGTTGCCGAATCCGGATCTGTCGCTCGGAACGCTGACGGCGCCGCTGGCCGACTTCCGGAACGTGGCTCGCTACGCCGTCCTCGACCTCAATGCCAGCTCGAGCACCGACTCGCTGGCCAGCTACGCGAATCAGCCCCTGATCGTCTACGGCCGGGGAGTGAACGGGAGCAGCAGCCCGCGGGTCGCGAACTCGGCGATCTTCAGCGCCTCGAGCACGGCGTACCAAAACCCGAACAACGGCTCCATGATCACCAAGACCACCACCTATACGCTCGAGGGGGGCGACTCGGGCAGCCCCGCCTTCATCACCTGGACGAACCCCGACGGCGGCAACGAACTGACGATCATCGGCAACAACGCCGCCGTGGACACCACCAACGGCAACAACCTGCAAAACTTCATCGGCCGGGCGGCGATCATCAACCAGCTCAACACGATGATGAATCCCGATGGTTTTGCCTTGCGGGTGGTGGGCAACCCGAGCGGCAGCTGGGTGGGGGGCAGTGGTGGCCCATCGGGTCAGAACCAACTGAATCGGGGCGGCAACTGGTCCGGAAACTCCGTGCCGACCGACCTCTATACGGGCTTTGATGCGGATGCGACCTCGGTTCGCAGCCTCGACGTGAACGCCGCGACCAATCTCCGGGGGCTGGCCTTCTTGTCCACCGCCACCGCCGCCGACGGGTTCAGCTTCTCCGGGGCGAACACGCTCACGATCGGCCGGGGCGGGATCACGAACTACGACAACGCCCGCCAGACGATCTCCGCCCCGATCACCCTCGGTGCGAGCCAGTATTGGGACGTGGGCTCCGGGGGCGTGGCCGCCGGGGCGATCAACACGGCCGGCTTCCTGCTGGAGGTGGCCGGCAGCGGCACGGGAGTCATCTCGGGCGCGGTGTCGGGTTCGGGCGGCGTGGCCCTCTCCGGCTCGCGACTGGAGATGAGCGGCACGAGCAGCTACACCGGCGGCACCTGGGTCCATTCCGGAGCGCTCGTCGTGAATGGCTCGATCGCCAACTCGAGCGGCGCGACGGTCAATGCCGGCGGCAGCCTGGCCGGGTCGGGCCTGGTGGCGGCCATCGCCGGCTCCGGCTCGATCGATCCGGGCAACAGCCCGGGCATTCTCACGGCCCCGAGCGTGAATCCTACCGGCGGGCTCGACTTTCACTTTGAGTTCACCCAGCTCGGCTCGCCTACCTGGGGCACCGCGACCGCCAGCGGCAACGACGTGCTGCGGCTGCAGAGCGCCACCACTCCCTTGACGGCCTCGCTCACCAGCGGCAATGCGATCAACGTCTACTTGGATGTCGCCTCGCTCGGCGTGGGTGATACCTTCCGAGGCGGCTTTTTCACCGATCGGGATGCCGATTTCCTGGCGAGCATCGCCAACGCCAGTTTCAACTACTTCCTCGCCGCCGAAGGGGGCACCGTGAGCTACGGAGGCAACGCCTACGATGCTTATGCGGGTCCGTACACCTTCGATTGGTCCACGGTGGCCGAGACGGCGGCCTTCAGCGGGGGCAGCGAGACAGGTTACGTGAGCCGGTTCACGGTCGTGCCGGAGCCGGGGGGGGTCGGGCTCGTGGCCGTCGCTGCGGTGGGTGTGCTCGTGGCGGCGCGGTGGCGTCGGTAGGGGGATGATCCGACCGGGCAGGCCCCTGCGGCGACAGTCTCCTGGTCGCCGGCACGTATGCTCTGGGCATGCGTCTTTTTCCCTCCGACCGTTACCCGCTCACCCTGCCCGAGGGGCACCGGTTTCCGGTCGCCAAATACGCGGCGCTGCGGCGGCGGCTCGAGGCCCATGCGGCAGCCGGGGTCCCGCTCGAGTTCGTCGAGCCCCACGCCGCCACCGACGACGAGCTGGTGCGGGTGCATTGCCGCGGCTACCTGGGGCGGGTGCTTTCCGGCACACTCTCGGCGGCCGAGATTCGCCGGATCGGGTTTCCCTGGAGCCCGGCCTTGGTCGAGCGGTCGCTGCGGAGCACCGGCGCCGCGGTCGATGCCGCGGCCGCGGCGCTGGCCGACGGCGTGGCCGCCAGCCTGGCCGGCGGCACGCACCATGCCGGCCGCGACTGGGGCGAGGGCTACTGCGTGTTCAACGACACGGCCGTGGCCGCCCGGGAAATGCAGGCCCGCGGGCTCGTCCGGCGGGTCGTGATCCTCGACTGCGACGTCCACCAGGGCAACGGCACCGCCGAGATTTTTTCGGGCGACGAGACCGTGTTCACGATGTCGATCCACGGGGCCCGAAACTTCCCGCTTCGGAAGCATCCCGGCTCGCTCGACATCCCGCTCGAGGATGGCACCGGCGACGGCGCCTACCTTGCGGCGCTCGAGCCCGCGGTGACGGAATCGTTCGACCGCGGCCGGCCGGATCTCGTGCTCTACATCGCCGGCGCCGATCCCTACGAGGGCGATCGGCTCGGCCGGCTGAGGCTCACGAAGCCAGGCCTGCGGGCCCGCGACCGGCTTGTGCTCGACGCGGCGCGGGCGGCCGGCGTGCCCCTGGCGATCGTCTGCGGGGGGGGCTATTGCGAGGAGATCGAGAGCATCGTGGACATCCACGCCGCCACGATGCTCTTGGCCGCCAGTGCGCCGCGGCCTGTGTAACGCGGGCTCGGGGTTGCCCGGCCCCGTCGCCCGGACGTTCGCTACGGGCATCCTGCCCTGCGCTCACTCGATGCTGGCCTTCGCTTCGCAATCCTTGCTGCGCTCGGCCATCAACGCCGGCTCCGGGGCACGGGCAACCCCGAGCAGTCGAACCGTGCGCAGGGGACCGTTCCCCTGCGGGCATGGATGCCCCTGCAGCCGTGAAATCAGAGCGCCCGGCGAAACTTCCGCCGCATGGGCTTGCCGGCAGGAGCGCCGGCGGTCGGTGCCGGTCGCGAGGTGGC
>JBIKXY010000391.1:0-3495 GCA_044355515.1 Pirellulales bacterium | reverse complement strand
ATCGTGACGAGCCATACGATCCTCGAGGAGGCGTGGGAGCGTGGGGAGCCGTTCACCCCGGGCGCGCTGTACCGCGTGGTGGTGCGGGCGACGGTGCGTCGTGATCCCGCATCGGCCCCGCCGGGCTTCCGGTTCGCGGTGAAGGCCAATCAGTCGCGCTACATGGATCGGGGGACGCCGGAGAGCTCCGACGAGTTGATCCTCACCGTCGATTCCGACGAGGAGGTCTATCTCACCGTCTTCCTCGTGACGTCGGATTCGGTCGAGGTCCTCTTCCCGAACATGTTCATGCCCCGCGTCCGGGTACGGGCCGGTCAGAAATCGGAGTTGCCCACGGTCGCGCAGCGGCAGCAGGGCGGGATCCATCTGCGGACGGTCCTCCCCGAGGGGGTGCAGCGCCGCGCTGAGCGGTTGGTGGTGGTCGCGACCAAGCGGTATGTGCCCTATGTGGGGGTCGCGGAGCGACGCGTGACGGAGGATGCGGGGGAGGTCCCGCTGATCCGCGCGACGTTGGATGCGCTGTTGGATTGGTTATTGGACATCCCGGCGAGTGAGCGTGCCCTCGGGGATGTGGCGTACGAGATCGTACGCGAGAAGAAGTAACTCCCCCCTCTACCATACAGACTTCATTCCGATTCGCTGATCTCAGATCAGGGGTACTCTACGATGTTTCCAAACGTTACCAATCGCTTCCGCAGTCCCCACTTCAGCTACGGCCGATTGTTTGCCTCGCTCAGTCTAGGACTCGCTGTCCTCTCCTGCGGGGAGGCGGTGGTGGCGCCGGCGGTGGTGCGGGAGGTGGCGGTATCCGGGGGCGGGGCGCCGTTGCGGCTGTCGCAGTCGGCGCAGCTGGGGGTGACGCTGCGGGGGGACGGGGGGGTGACGCTCCCGACGGCGGGGGTGACGTGGACGTCGAGTGATGCGAGCGTGGCGACGGTGAGCGCGTCGGGGCAGGTGACGGCGGTCAAGCGCGGGAGTGCGACGATCTCGGCGAGCGCGGGCGGGGTGACGGGGACGGCGGCGGTGCCGGTGATCGGGGTGCAGCGCGTGGACGCGACGCCGGACACGGTGGCGGTGATCATCACGCAGGCGGCGCAGCTGAGTGCGACGGTGACGGCGGACCCCGGGGTGACGGTGACGCCGACGTGGGTGTCGCGCGACACGACGCTGGCGACGGTGACGGCGGCGGGGCGCGTGACGGCCAAGAGCGCGCTCGGCGTGACGTATGTGGTGGCGACGGCGGAGGATCAGCGCGACAGCGTCAAGGTGCGCGTGATCCCGGTGCCGGTGGCGAGCGTGACGGTGACGCCGGCGGTCTGGACGCTGGTGGCGGGGCAGACGGTGCAGCTCCTGGCGACGACGAAGGACTCGGTCGGGGGGCTGCTGTCGGGGCGGGTGATCAGCTGGAGCTCGAGCGATACGGCGAAGGCGGTGGTCAATAGCGGCGGCCTGGTGACGTCGAAGGCGGCCGGGGCGGTGACGATCACGGCGACGAGCGAGGGGAAGAGCGCGAGCACGGCGCTGACGGTGCTGCCGCCGGTGGCCACGGTGGCGCTCTCGGCCGACACGCTGACGCTGATCCTGGGGAAGACGGGGACGCTGACCGCGACGCCGAAGGCGGCGGACGGGACGAGCTTGGAGCGCGCGGTGAGCTGGAGCGTGCTGGATACGCTGGTGGGGACGGTGGCGACGGATGGCGTGGTCTCGACGAACGCCTTGGTGACGGCGAAGGCGCTCGGGACGACGACGGTGACGGCGACGAGCGAGGGGAAGAGCAAGTCGGCGGTCCTGAAGGTGATCGCGGCCCCGGTGGCGTCGGTGGCGGTGACGCCGCAGGCGGCGACGCTGGTGATGGGGAAGACGCTGCAGCTGAGCGCGGTGCCCAAGGATGCGGAGGGGAACGCCCTCGGCGGCCGGACGATCACGTGGACGTCGAGTGACGTGACGAAGGCGACGGTCAGCACGGCGGGGCTCGTGACGGCGCGGACGACGGGCGTGGTGACGGTGACGGCGACGAGCGAGGGGAAGAGCGGGACGATGGAGCTCACCGTGGTGATCCCGGTGGCGACGGTGACGGTGACCGCCGTGAACCCGGCGGGGGTGACCTCGCTGCTGCCGGGGCAGACGGTCCAGCTCGCGGCGGTGGCGAAGGACAGCCTGGGGAATACGCTCTCGCGTGAGATCCTCTGGAGCTCGAGCAATGGCCTGGTGGCGACGGTGAGTGTCACAGGGCTCGTGACGCCGACGGGGAACGGGACGGCGACGATCCTCGCGACGAGCGAGGGGGTGACGGGGACGATCGTGATCACGGCGGCCGGCGGGAGCGGCGGGACGAGCTCGGGCGGGACGGTGGCGGCGATCGCGGTGCTCCCCACGGCGGTGGCGGTGGTGAGCGGGGATACGGCGAGCGTCGCCTTCCGGCCGACGGATGCGAGCGGGGCGGTGGTGGTGCAGACCGGCGGGGCGAGCTTCGTGACGGGGCCGGTGACGGTCTCGCAGACGCAGGTGACGAGCGGGACCCTGAATTGCGCGACGACGGGGCTCTGCACGCAGCGGCTCAGCACGCAGGGGGTCGCGAGCGGGGCGCCGGCGGTGGCGGTGCCGCTCCGCGTGGTCCCGACGAATGGCGGGGCGGAGGGGAGTGTGACCGCGGTGGTGGTGGGGACGGTGGCGGACTCCCTGGTGGGAAGCTTCGTGCCGGCGAGCGTGGCGGGGGTGCCCTCGGTGGCGGTGGGGGACACGGTGCAGATTCGCGCGACGCTCTACACGGCGGCCGGGGCGGGGGTGGCCTCGAATGCGCGCTTCACGCTGCTCAGCGGGGGCGCGGATCTGGCGCCCTGCACGGTGGGGTGGGGGGCGACGCAGGTGCAGGGCGGGTGTGTGAAGGTGGTGGCGCGGGCGGCGGGGGCGGTGAAGGTGATCGCGAGCCTGCCGCAGCTCGGGGGGAGTGCGAGCTGGGCGGACACGCTGGAGGTGACGGCGGGGACGGCGCAGGTGCGGACGATCACGATCGAGCCGACGGCGGTGACGCTGGGGGCGGGGCAGTCGAGCACGCTGACGGCGACGCTGAAGGATGACTTCAGCAACGTGCTGACGGGCCGGATCGTGACGTGGACGTCGAGTGACCCGGCGATCGCGACGGTGGATGCGAAGGGGGTGGTGACGGGGGTGAAGCCCGGGACGACGACGGTCCTCGCGCAGAGCGGGGCCCAGATCGCTACCGTCACCGTCACCGTCGTCAGTGCCTTCAACCTACGGGATCAGGGGCTCGCCCTCGGAGGTAATGGCAGTTGGGAGGGAGAGTTCACCTGCGCGCTGGACCAGTCAAGCAAAGCATGGTGTTGGGGGTCGAATGTCTATGGACAATTGGGCGATGGGACTGGCATCAGTCGGCAGGTGCCCACGCTCGTGGCGGGTGATATAACGTTCACAAACATCGCTGCTGGAACCAACGGCCCGTGCGCATTATCCACTGCGGGGGATATCTACTGCTGG
>JBIKXY010000290.1:0-3500 GCA_044355515.1 Pirellulales bacterium | reverse complement strand
GCTGCCGCCCTCCATTCGGGCCTCTCGGCCGAGGAGCGATCGGCGATCCGCGGCCGGCTCCGGGCCGGGGAGCTGCGGCTGCTCTTCACGGCGCCCGAGCGGCTGGTCAACTCCGGCCTGCTCGACACGCTCGCCGCGGTCGGCGTCAAGCGGTTCGCGATCGACGAGGCCCACTGCATCAGCCAGTGGGGCCACGACTTCCGCCCCGAGTATCGCCAGCTGGCCCTGCTGCGGGAGCGGTTTCCCGAGGCCAGCCTCCACGCCTTCACCGCCACGGCCACGCCGCGGGTCCGCGACGACATCACCGGCCAACTCGGGCTGCGATCCCCGGCCGTGCTCGTGGGCACCTTCGACCGGCCGAACCTCGTCTATCGCGTGGTGCCGCGAACCGACCGTGTCGCCCAGACGCTCGCGATCCTCGGCCGCCATCAGGGCGAGGCCTCGATCGTGTACTGCGTCTCGCGCCGGGAGACGGAGCAGCTCGCCGCCCGGCTGGCCGCGGCGGGGCTGCTCGCCCGCCCCTACCACGCCGGGCTCGACGCCAAGGAACGGCACCGCACGCAAGACGCCTTCGCCAAGGAGACGATCGACGTCGTGGTGGCGACGGTCGCCTTCGGGATGGGCATCGACCGCTCCGACGTGCGGCTCGTGCTCCACACGGCGCTGCCCAAGAGCCTGGAGGCCTACCAGCAGGAGACGGGTCGGGCGGGCCGCGACGGGCTGGCGGCCGAGTGTGTCCTGCTCTATTCGTCGGCCGACGTCTTCCAGTGGGAGGCGCTCGTGCGGAAGAGCGCCGCCGAGAGCGAGCTGGAGGAGGAGGAACAGGAGCGGCTCGTGGCCGCGCAGGTGCAGCATCTCCACGCGATGCGGCGGTATGCCCAGGCGGCCCGCTGCCGGCATGCCGCGCTCTCGGAGTATTTCGGGCAGGCGTATCCGGCCAGGCCCTGCGAGGCCTGCGACGTCTGCCTGGGCGAGGGGGAGAGCCTGGCCGACTCGACCGTCACGGCGCAAAAAATTCTTTCCTGCGTCGCTCGAGTAGACCAGCGATTCGGCGTGCGGCACGTCTGCGAGGTGCTGCGGGGCGCGAAGACCGACGCCGTGGTCCGCAACGGGCACGACCGGCTTTCGACCTACGGGCTGCTTTCGCAGTTCGACCAACGGGCCGCCGAAAACCTCGTGCACCAACTGCTCGACCAGGAGTTGCTGGCTCGCACGCCCGGCGACCGGCCGGTGGTCCGGCTCAACGAGCGGTCGTGGGAGGTGATGCGGGGCGCGCGGGAGGTGGTCTTGCTCGAGCCGCAGACGGGCAGCAAGGCGAAGGTGACGAAGGCCGAGGCCGAGGATTGGCAGGGCGTGGATCGCGACCTCTTCGAGCGGCTCAGGCGGTGGCGGCGGCGGATCGCCGAGGCCCGCGGCAAGCCGGCCTGGACGATCCTCGACGACAAGGCCCTACGGACGATTTGCCGCGAGAAGCCCGCCTCCCCGGCCGCCCTGCTCCGCTGCAAGGGCATCGGCGAGAAACGGCTGGCCGATTTTGGCCCCGCGATCCTCGACCTCGTGGCCGGCCGGGAGCCGGCCGCGGAGGGCTAGCCTGCCGGCCGCGAGCGGCTGGCCGCGAAGGGGCCGCGGCACGAACGGCTAGACTTGGTCCCTTGTTTCGTCACCCAAGGATTCCGACCGTGCCGCTCGCCGCCCCCGCCCTCGACGCCCTCCGCGAGACGTTCCCCGACGACTTCAAAGACACGAAGCTCAACCTCGCGAGCGTGCTCGCCGGTGAAAACCTCTCCGACTCCCAGGCCTGGGGCGTGGCCCTCGCATCGGCCCGCTTCCTCCGGGCTCCGAAACTGGTCGCCGCCCTGGAGGCCGACCTCCGCTCCGGCCTCGGCGAGCCGGCTGCGGCGGTGATCTCCGACGCGGCCGCGGCCGCGGGCCTGATGGCGATGAACACGGTCTATTACCGGTTTCGCCACATGATCGGCAAGGAGTCGTATGCCGCCCGTCCCCCGCGGCTGCGGATGCAGCGGATGGCCAAGCCGGCCACCTCGGCGGTCGAGTTCGAGCTCATGAGCCTCGCCTGTGCGGCGCTGGCAGGCTGCGAGTTTTGCCTGCAGAACCACGAGGCGAAGATCGTGGCCGAGGGCACGAGCGAAGACGCCTGCCACGACAGCGTGCGGATCGCGGCGGTGGTGGCCGCGGCGGCCGTGGCCGCCGAGGCCGGGGCGGCGGGCGGCTGAGCCCGCTCGGCATCGCCCCCCCGTCGGCTCAGGCCAGTTCCCGCAGGTAGTCGAGCGTGTAGATGCCGCTCGAATGGCCGTCGGAAAACTCGATCGAGTAGGCGTATTGCCCGACGGGCGTCATGCCCGTGACCGCCAGCGGCACCGTCTCCTGCGGGGCGAGCACCGGCAGCAGCGGTTTGGGCTGGGCCACCCCCCGCTGCTCGCGGCAGGTGGCGCAGGGGCAGGCATCCCGCAGCAGCCGCGGCGTGTAGGTCGCCGTCGTGCCGTCGCTCCAGGCGATCTCGATCGCCGGCGGCCGGCCGGGCTCGGTCTCGTGGCGGGTGATCGCCGTGGGAACCGGTCCTGTCATGTCGCTCTCCCTGATTCCGGCGGCTGCGGGCCGCCGCGGCCCTGCCGGCGATCGACGAGCCGCCGCCCCTTGCCCTCGAACCGCGGCAGGCTGCCGAGCGGCACCGCCGCCACCTCGACCCGCAGGCCGAGCCGCAGCGTGAGTTCGTCGGCAATCCGCCCCGGAGCGTCCAGCCGGTCTTCCACCTCGAGCCGCAGTTCGTCGAGGCTGCCGCGGCTCTCGACGAACAGCCGGTGCTCGATCACCTCGGGGAAACTCCGCACGATGTCGTCGATCGCGCCGGGGAAGATATTGACGCCCCGGACCACGAGCATGTCGTCGGCCCGCCCGAGGATGCCCCCCTGGAGCCGCACCCACGGGCGGTCGCCGGCGGCCGCCCAGGTCGGGCGGACGACGTCGCCCGTGCGATACCGGATCACGGGCGCTCCCGAGCGGCCGAGCGTGGTGAGCACGAGCTCGGCCGGTTCGCCCGGCAGCGCCGGCCGGCCGGTCTCCAAGGCGAGAAACTCGGGATGGAAGCAGGTCTCGATCACGTCGAGCCCGCCCCCCTGCGGATCCCCCACGCCCCACGGTCCGACCTCCGTCGCCCCCGCGTGGTCGAGCACCTCGGCCCCCCACCGCTCGGCGAGCCGAGCCCGGGTGGCCGGGTTCGATCCGCCCGGCTCCCCCGCCACGATCACCAGCCGCACGGGCGTGGCCGCCAGGTCGATCTTGTGCTCCTCGGCCACCTCGGCCAGATGGAGCGCGTAGCTCGGCGTGGCCACGAGCACCGTGGCTGCCAGGCTGCGGGCCAGCTGGAGCCTGGCCAGGCTCGTCATGCCGCCGGTCGGGATCGCGAGCGCCCCGCGGGCCACGGCCGCGTCGAACCCGCTCCAGAATCCGGCATAGGGGCCGAACGACGAGGCCACGAGCAC
>JBIKXY010000396.1:0-3510 GCA_044355515.1 Pirellulales bacterium | reverse complement strand
TCGATATTTTACAATTTCACATTGGTACAACTCATGTGTTGCATCATCTTTTTTCAGAAATACCTCATTATCACGCCCAATAGGCAACTGAAGCTATAAAGAAAGTTTTAAAGAGTCATTATAAAGCGGACAGTTAGAATGTATTTGTGGCATTTTGGAAGTCTGCTCATTTATTATCAGCTCATGAAAAAGCACCAGGGTTATGGTTTTTATAGTGATGAACTAATATATGATATTAGAAATTTAATTTTTTTGAAATATTTTAATTGGATTTTATGGAAGAGGATGTGTGTTTATTTAAAGATATTGGCCATTTTTTTGTTTCAGTTACAATTTTTGGGATATATATTTTTTGGTTTTTAAAATTATTATAATCTATGATAAAAAATGTAAGGGCTAAATAAAAATCAAAATCGACTCATTTAGGATTTTATTATCTGCTGGCAAACACTCTCTTGAATATTAAATTTATTTGCATATTTACTCATTAATTCATATTCATTACTTTTTAAATCCTGAATTCTATCCTTCTATTGTTTCACCTTTTATAAAAACTTATTCTTTTTAAATGTACTCTTATAACATTCCACAGAGTTATTCTATATTTTGTATAGCATATGCTGAGAACTATTCAATCCTCTATCCGTTGATACTATATTATTTTTTTTATATTTTTTATTTTACTCTCTGTTTGTATAAGATTCTTAATTTTTTGTTATTGAATTCGGGAAGATGCTGTGGTTTTATTAGAAAATCTTAGTATTTTTATAATCTATTTGGATGTTTATTTGCTTAACAATTTTTTATTATACTTTTGGGAGTGTCGGACATATGATATTCGATCAAAATCTTTAGTATTTTTAAACTTAACTCTAAGGAAGTCTTACTATTTTACAAATTTCAACTTTAGATCAAATTGGCCAAATAACACGTTTAAATTATAAATAGTAAGGTTTTATAGCCTCATTTTTTATAGTTCTAAGTGCTTTAATACTAATACATACAATGATAAATCTAAATATGGCATTTATTTTGCAATATATTTCTTAAAAAAAGAATGGTATTTCATCACAAAGTTCAAATTTAGAATTAACAGGATCTCATGTTCATACAAAGATTCGAATATTGAGAATTGGTAATATTTTATTGTCTACTTATGTGTTATTGTGGCCATTTAAATATAAGATGAATTATATTTATTTAATAAGTTCATTTTTAAGCTGCATTATATTACTGTATTTGTAATTAATTGACAAAAATCCTAAAAAGCTTCGAATAAGTTGTAACATCAGTCTATAAATATTGATTATCGTTACATTTTTACTTCCGCAAGTCTAAACTAATTTTTTATTTATCCTATTCAGAATCTTTCTAATCCCATAAGTTATTAATCTCATTAGAAAAGTTATAAAATCTATCTTTAGTATTACTACCCTCATTTCACTTAGTGTTGTCGCCTTTATTATATTTTCTCTCTTAATCTATATTCTATAACATCAAAAAGATTAATAAATGCAAAATATATTCTTAAGCTTTATTGTCGCCCTTCAAATTTTAACCCTTGATGATTGGACCAAAGTCATTAGAACTCATTCTTGGTGGACTGGATTAATTGTTCTTATATATATACTTGTAGTGAATCATTTGCTAATGAATGCAATAATTGCATAGGTATTTTCATAGATTGATAAGAAAGATAAGAAGGATAAGAAAGATAAGTATGACAAGAAAGGAGTTGAGAACAATAGAGAATAGAATGATAACGAGGTATAAAACCAAGATGACCCATTAGATATGTTTATAATGAATTTGAAGTAGAAAGAGAATGAAGGATAGGAATAGTTTGATGAATAGAGTTAGATGAATAAATTTGTGTAAATAATAAAGAAACTAGGATACAAAAATAAAGAAAGTAATTTAATGGAGATAATAATTTGACTAGTTGATAAATATAATATAAATTTAATATGACTTTAATTTAAATAAAAAAGAACAGAGTATCAGTATTTATTTTAAAATCAAACTTTAAAAAGATTCTTATACTTTAATTTATAATTCTAGAATCTTGTATTCTTAGGCTCACTAAAATATATCCGTCTTGATTAACCTTCAATTGGCCCATAATCTATACGTGATAAACTTATATTCCCAATCTTTTACTTCTCCACCATATCATTCACTTGAAGACTAGGTACTTATCTCTGCATCAAATTGTATTCTTTCTCTAACTTTGCCATACCTTTACAATATTTCTAACTAGGTGGTATGCATTCTTTTAGGTATCTTAATTTTATATTTCTATATTATATTCATATTACTTTATTTTATCATTACAACAATCAAGATCTTTTATATTATCTAGCTGAGTCTTCTGTTATTTAAAATTATTTTGATATGAGGTACCTTTTTAATAGTTAGCTTTATTTGGAATATATGTATCTTATTTCGCTTTATTTGTAAAAGTAACAACATTATTATAGTATGGAAAATTTGCTTGATAAGATGTTCTAGGAACGTGCTGATTAGAAACAACATATGGTGGGGGAGAATATTTATACTTTTAGTAATCCTACTATAAGGGGGCTGAAAAATCTTTTTAATATTATTCATATTAATTACTTTTTGTGAAGAATCCAAAGGTATTTTGACCCAGTGACTTTTATTTTTTGTTGTTGTATTAAAAGGTGTGATTTAATTGAGTGACAAATTTTTTTGAGTCTGATTATTTAGAATTTAAGAGATTTTACTTTTATAAAATGTTGTATTTCTCCTCTGACATAAATGTTTATATTCTGTTCGTTTTAGATTAAAAATTCGATAATACCTTTTCATTGTCTAAATCAAATAAAAACATACCTCCAGTTCAATTGCACTTTCAGCCATTACCTTTTACATTATACTTATTTTTGTATCTATTTTCTCCCATTTTTTTAATATTAATTAATTTTATTATCCTCCATTTTACAAAATCTATTTTTTTTTATTTTTTATCAAACTTATTAATTATTCGAGTTATCGATTTAAATTCTATTCAACATCATTTTGGGCCTTTGATTTATGTACACTTTTTTGATTCTCAATCAAACTCAATTTTTTTTATAAAATAGTCTATATTCGTTATTATACTTCTTATAAACTTAATTGCAATTCATTTTCATAACTTTGTTAAGGATTATCATATTTGGCATCATTAATATTCGACTGATCTTTATTTATATTATTCTGATTTTATTATAATTTTGGTGTTCTCGCATTATTTCTTTTTTCTATTTATTGATATGAGCCTTCTGTTTTAAGTTTAAATTAATTATCGGCAGCAAGAAATTAATTAGTGGGAGGTAAGGTATGGATTTTTTTTTTTTATTTATGATCAGTTAGAGCTTTAAGGCCATTTTTCAATTTAAATATAATTCTACTGGTTTTACGTAGATTTTGATTGGGTCCTTGATAGAATTGGTATTGAGTATTCGGATGGGGTGATTTCACATTAATATCCAATTATAATATATA
>JBIKXY010000095.1:0-10823 GCA_044355515.1 Pirellulales bacterium | reverse complement strand
AATGCACCAACCCCGAGAACTACGTGCAGGCGCTCCACCTCTGCGCCGGCATCTTCAACGAGGCGAAGCTGCGGGGCTTCGAGCTCAAGCTGCTCGACATCGGCGGCGGCTTCCCGGCCGCCTACGATTCGAGCGTGCCCAAGTTCGCCACGCTCGCCAAGAAGATCAACCACGAGATCGACCGGCTGTTTCCCAAGAACATCGAGATCCTGGCCGAGCCGGGCCGGTTCCTCGTGGCTTCGGCCGGCACGGCCGTCTCCAAGATCATCGGCAAGGCCACCCGCAACGGGAAGCGGTCGTATTACATCGACGACGGCGTCTACCACACCTTCTCGGGCGTGATCTTCGATCACTGCACCTACCACCTCAAGAGTTTCAAGCGGGGCACGACCGAGATCTGCGCCGTGTTCGGCCCGACCTGCGACGCCCTCGACACGATCAGTCTGGCGGAGCAGCTGCCCGAGCTCGAGATCGGCGACTACCTCTACAGCGAGAACATCGGCGCCTACTCGGCCGCGAGCTCGACCCACTTCAACGGCTTCCCGCCGGCGAAGGTCGTGCACGTCAACCGCTGACCGCCCCCGCCGGCTCGTCGCCCCGACTTCGGGAGAGAGCCTGCCTGCCAAACCAGCGGAGAGGACGGGATTCGAACCCGTGGACCAGCTTTTGACCGGTCACGTCTTTAGCAAAGACGCGCATTCGACCACTCTGCCACCTCTCCGGATCGCCGACACCCCCGCCGCCGGACCCGGCCGGCCTTCCCTCGGACGGGGGAAAGTCGATCGCGTGGGGCGACGCTGCGGCGCCGTCAGGAATCTCCGGCGGCCCGGCGACTCCTGAGCCGAGTATTCTGGACGCCCGGATCCCGTCCCGCAAGGAGGCGGATGTGAACACCATGCGGAACAGCCTCGGCACCGGCACGGCCCGCCGCGGCTGCTACCTCGGCGTCGCGACCGCCTGGCTGCTCGCGGCGGCCGCCGCCCCCGCCGCCGAGATGCTCGCCGCCTCGGTCTCGAGCATCACCGCCGACGAGGCCGCGCGCCACGTCGAGGCCCTCGCCGACGACGCCTTCGAGGGCCGCGAGGGGGGCACCCGGGGCGGCCAGGCAGCGGCCACCTACATCGTCGAGCAGATCACGCCGCTGGGATTCGAGCCGGCCGGCGACGCGGGCTCCTATTTCCAGCCCTTCGGGGCGGGCCTGCGGAACATCCTGGCCCTGCTCCCGGGCCGCGATCCGGAACTCGCCCGGGAGGTGGTGGTGATCGGAGCCCACTACGACCATGTCGGCTACGGCAACGAGCGGAACAGCTTCGGGCCCTTCGGCTTCGTCCACAACGGGGCCGACGACAACGCCTCCGGCGTGGCCGGCCTGATCGAGATCATGGAGGCCCTGCGGCAACTGCCCGAGCGGCCGCGGCGGTCGATCCTGATCGCCTTCTGGGACGGCGAGGAGAAAGGGTTGCTCGGCTCGAGCCACTTTCTCCGGGTGCGGCCGGAGCCGCTCGCGGGCCGGCCGCTTGTGTTCTCGCTGAACCTCGACATGATCGGCCGGCTCCGCGACGAGCGGGTCGTGGTCTACGGAGCCCGCACCGCCCCCGGACTGCGGGCCTGGCTGGCCGCCACCAACAGCGATCCGGCCACCGGCACCGGCCTCGAGCTGGCCTTTGACTGGGACATCACCGAGGACTCCGACCACTACCCCTTCATCGCCGCCCAGATTCCCACGCTCATGCTCCACACGGGGCTTCACGACCAATACCACCGGCCCAGCGACGACGTGGAGCGGATCAATTTCGCCGGCATCCCGGCGGTCTCCCGGCTGGCGCTGGCCGCCGTCACCGCCCAGGCCGACGCCCCGGAGCGGCCCGCGTTTCGCGGGGAGTCGCGCGCCGAGTCGAACGCCACGCGGCGGAGGCTCGAGGAAGGCCGGCCGCCGCAGGGGCCGTCGCGGGGCCGCTGGGGGATCGTCTCCCGCGGCGATCCGGGAGAGCCGACCACGCCGATCGTGGTGGACGTGGCCCCGGGCAGCCCGGCCGACATGGCGGGGCTTCGAGCGGGCGATCGGATCCATGCCGTGGATGGAGAGCCCTGCGCCGATCAGGCCGCGATGGTCCGGCGGCTGCAAGGGGCGGCGGCATCCTGCCGCGTGGTGGCCGATCGCCGCGGCCGACTGATGCAGCTCACGCTCGAAGCGGCTGCGGCACCTGCTGACTGACGCGGTCGGCCGCCGGGCGGGGCCGCGGACGACGGCCCGAGGTCAATCCTCGTCGTCGTCTTCCCAATCCTCTTCCTCGTCTTCGTCGTCGTCTTCATCCTCGTCTTCGTCGTCATCCTCCTCCCAGTCCTCGTCCTCGTCGTCGAAGTCGTCGCCCTCGTCTTCCTCTTCTTCTTCCTCTTCGTCTTCTTCTTCGTCCTCGTCGTCCTCGTCGTCAACTTCCTCCCACTCCTCGTCCTCTTCTTCCTCGTCCTCGTCGTCGTCCTCTTCAAGCTCCTCGTCGTCGTCCTCGTCGTCGAACTCCTCGTCGTCGTCCTCGTCATCCTCGAAATCGTCGTCCTCGTCCTCGGCGACGAGATCATGACCGGCCGACCCGGGCATTTCGAAGCCCGCGTCGCTGCCGTCGAAGAGATCCTCCGCGGCGAGCAGTTCGGGCAGCTCGCTCCAGGAGAACACCTCGGCGGTCGAAACGCTCTCATCGCCCCGGCCACGCTCAACAATCGTCACGGCAGTTCCTCCAGGAGTCTGATCGACGGGCACATCTCTTTCGGTCACGCTGAATCGACAAATCTCTACCCGATCCTCGGATCATCGTCCAATCGGCCGCGCGGAAAAAATGCGTGCCATCGTCACCTGACGACCAGACCGGGCGAGCGAAAAGTGTGGCCCGTGGTCTCGCCGGTTGCAAGCCGCGGGCGGTACAAACTCAGGATTCCGTCGTCGGCGGGTCGGCGGCGGGGCCGGCGAGGGTCTCGATCGGGGGCAGATCCTCGATGCTGGCGAGCCCGAACGCCGCCAGAAATCGGCGGGTGGTCACATAGACGTTGGGGCGGCCGAGATCCTCGGCCCGGCCACCGATGGCGACCAAGTCCCGCTCCAGGAGTTGGCGGAGCATCTCCTCGCTGCCGACGCCCCGGATGGCCTCGATTTCGGCCCGGGTGACGGGCTGCCGGTAGGCCACGATCGCGAGGGTCTCGAGCGCGGCCGACGAGGCCCGGGCGGCGAATGGATGGTCATTGAGCCGGCGGACCCACGGGCCGAACGCGGCTCGGGACAAGAGCTGGAACCCGCCGGCGATCTGTTCCACGCGCATCGCCATCCCGGCCTCGTCCTGCAGCCGGCGGAGTTCCCGCAGGAGCGTCCGCGCGCGGGTGCCGTCGGGCAGCCGGGCGAGCTTCGCGAGGCGGCCCGCGGAAAGCGGCTCCCGCGCGAGAAACAGCGCCGCTTCGAGCCGGGCAAGCTCTTCGGTGCGAAGGTGAGATTCGGGCCGCGAGTCGGGCTGCGGGGCGGAGCCAGGCCGGACCGCGGCCGGCGGAACCCGAAGCCGCCACCAGCGGCGGTGGCCGCGGCCGGCCCCCAGGCCATCCCCTGGCCGGCCGGCAACGAGGGCGGAGGCCCACGAGGTGATGCCGCCGCCGCAGAGCCCGCGGTGCATGCGGAAAGGCATGGTCGTCACCACGGGCCCGGTGCTTGATCCACGGCTCTGGCACGGGCGGCGAGCCGATCGCGCCAGGCCTCGATCTGCTCGGCGAGGGCCGCCGTTGCCGCCTCGGGGCCGGCTCCCGGCGCCTGAAAGACGCGATGCAGCTGGCCGACGGCATCCATCGCCACCCGGCAACTGGCCACGTGCATTGCCGGGACTCCCTCGAGCGGCCGCACGTCGAGCCCCACCGCCCCGAGCGCCGCCAGCCGATCAGCGGCGGTCTGGCGGTCGGCCGCAACGGAAGCTGGGCTCGTCGCCGCCGGTGCCGCGGGGGGGGCGGCGGTCGGGCCCACGGCTCTCGTGCCGGCCTCCGCGGACCGGAGCCAGTCGGCGACCGGCTGCCACAGATGACGGCAAGCCGCCTGCCGCAGGTCTGGCGGCAGATGGTGCGAGAACATGGCCAGAGCCGGCACCACGGTCATGCACACGACCAAGACGCAGACTCGAATCTTCATCTGGGAACCGGACTCCTTTCCCGGGCGGCGGGAGGCGGGCGGGAGGCTAGCGGGCGGGCGGCGGGCGGGCAATCCGGAAACCGCCGGTTCCCGCCTCAGTTTTCCCCGCCGACCAGCGGCCGCTCATCGACCGGGCGGCCGACCGTGGCCGGGTCGAAATGGGCCACGCCCTCGGCGAACTCGACCGTCGTCTGCCGCCGCGCCTCGGCGACCAGGCCGCGGACGAGCTGCGCTGCGATCAACTTCTCCAGCCGCGGCCGCACCGCGTCGACCCCGATCCGCCCAGGGTCCACGCCGGTCACCGTCAGGATGTGAACTCCGAGAGGTGTCACGAACGGCTGCGACAACTCTCCTTTCGCCAGCCCGTACGCCCGGCTCGTGAAGGCATCCACCATCGGTCCGTCACGACCGATCCAGCCGACGTCGCCTTCCCGTCTGCGGCTCGGGCCGGCGGAGTACTGCCGAGCGGCGTCGGCAAAGGACAGCTTGCCCTGGATGACCGCAGTCCGGATTGCAGCGGCACGCTCCAGAAGTCCGGCAGCGATCTCCCCCTGCCCACCGGCCTCGGGCCGCAGCACGACGTGACTGACCCGGAGCCGCGTGCCATCGAGCTCCCGCCGATTCCGCTCGAAGGCTTCGGCGACGGCCGCCGCCGTGAGCTGAGGCCTGACGAACTTCTCCAGGGCGATCTCGAACGCCACTTGCTCTTCGACGTCGCCGGCCGTGCGGCCGCTGGCGGCGAGGAAGGCCGCAAAATCCCCCCCGCGGGCCTCGACCCGATCCCGCAGACTCGCCACGGCGGCCTCCACCTCCGCGCGAGTCGCCCGGATGCCGCGACGATCGAGCTCTCCGCGGAGCAGCCGCTCGTCGATGAGCTGTTCGAGAACCGCCGCTTCGGCCCGCCGCCGCTGGGGACCAGCGGCCATTTCCGGCAGCCCGAGCCGCCGCAACGCCCGCTCGAGATCCCCCCGGCGGACGACCGCCTCGCCACACCGCGCGATCAGATCGGATTCGTCCGCCCTGGCCGACAAGGCCATGAGCCAGACCGCCCCGCAGACTCCCCACAGCAGCCACCGGAGCCCGCGCAGGCGATCCACGATCCCCGCAACGCCCACCTCGGATGAAGATCGGTCCATCAGGAATCCCGCGGGGCGCGTGAACCAGGGCGGCGCCAGTGCCCTCTCGCCGGTCAGGGCCGCCGGCCATCGTGCCCGCGGCTGGCCATCGTGGCTTCGCTCGGTCCACCGCTCCGCAGGGCTCTGCCCGGAGTGCACGATCGTAGCCGATCCGCGCCGGGCTTGGCGGCCCCGCCGACGGGGAGCAACAATCGAGTTGGTTCGTCGCGGCCGGCGTGCCGGGATGGCGGCATCCCGCCCGGTCCTCTCCCAGCGGCCTTGATGACGATGTCCCGGATCGCGATCAGCCTGTGCGGCGAGGGCCGCGGTCATGCCACGCGGATCGCCACGCTCGTCGACCGGCTCGACGCCGGCCACCAGATCCTGGTCTACACCTCGGCCGATGCCCTGGAGTTTCTCCGCCGCCAGCTCGGCGGCCTCCAGCCACGGGTCCGGCTCGAGGAGATCCCGGGGGTCGTCTTCCAATACACCGCCGGCCGACTGGACGTGATGCGGTCGATCGCGACCGGCCTCGACTACCAGGCCCGCCAGCTCGGTCCGCTCGTCGACCGGATGATCCGCGATCTCGACGCCTTCGGTGCCGACCTCGCCATCACCGACTTCGAGCCGGCCCTGCCCCGGGCGGCCGGCCGGCTGGGCATCCCGCTGGTGAGCGTCGACCATCAGCATTTCCTGCTGGCCTACGACCTCGACAGCCTGCCGTGGTCGCTCCAGTGGAACGCCTGGTTCATGAGCCGGGCCGTCTGGATGTATGTCAGCGAGGCGGCCGACACGGTTGTCTCGGCCTTCTTCCGGCCGCCGCTGCGCCGGGGCTGGGAGCATGTGGTGCAGGTGGGCCCGCTGCTCCGCCGCGAGGTCCTCGCCGCCGAGCCGCGGGACGAGGGCTTCGTGCTCAGTTATCTCCGGCGGCACACGCCGTTCTCCGCGGTCGAGGCGATCGCGGGCTGCGGCCTGCCCGTTCGCATCTACGGCCTCGGGGCGCGGGAGCCGCTGGGCAACTGCACCTTCCACGCGATCGACGAGCGGCGGTTCGTGGCCGATCTCGCCGCCTGCCGCTGCCTGGTCTCGGCGGCCGGCAACCAGCTGATCGGCGAGTCGCTCCACCTGGGCAAGCCGATGCTCGTCCTCCCGGAGAAGGCCCATTCCGAGCAGCTGATGAACAGCCACTTCCTGGCGGCGATGGGCTGCGGCGAGTTCGAACTGCTCGAGCAGGTCACGCCGGAGCGGGTGCGGAGATTCCTGGAGCGGCTCGACGATCTCGCCCCCGCGCTCGCGGCGGTGACGGCACGGATGGACGGCACCGACGATGTCTTGCGGGTGATCGAGCACCGCCTCAGCCAGCGGCGGCAGGCGGTGGCGACGGCCGGCCGGTGAGGGCCGCGACGAGCGCCGGGAGCAGGGCCCGCAGCGCCCGGCCGCGATGGCTGATCAGGCCCTTCACGGCCGGCGCCAGCTCGCCGAAGGTGCGGTGATACTCAGGCACGATGAACAGCGGGTCGTAGCCGAAGCCGCCGGCCCCGGCCGGCTGTTCGCCGATCAGCCCGCCGCAGGTGCCCGCCGCCACCGCCACGACCCGGCCGGCCGGGTCGGCGAGCGCGGCATGGCAGGCATACCAGGCCGCCCGCTCCCAGGCCCGGCGGTCGGCGAGCCGCTCGAGCAACAGCGAGTTGTTGCGGGCATCGGTCGCCGCGCGGGGCTCGCCGGCGACCACGCCAGAGAAGCGGGCAGAATGGATCCCGGGCGCGCCGCCCAGTGCCGGCACCACGAGGCCGCTGTCTTCGGCCAGCACCCAGCGGCCCAGCGCCCGGGCCTGAGCGGTGGCCTTGAGGGCCGCATTGGCGGCGAAGGTCTCCCCGGTCTCCTCCACCTCCACCGCCGCGGGCAGGCCGGCCAGCGACTCGCAGCCGATGCCGAAGGGGGCCAGCAGCGCGACGAGTTCGCGGACCTTGCCGGCGTTGGTGGTGCCGAGAACGAGTGGCTGAATCATGGACGAGACGCACGGGCGATGACGGGAGTGGCGGCGGACCGCTCCCCGCATCCTACCGCCTGCCCGCGGGCCGCCTCGGCACGTCGATCGGCTTGGGATCGACGTCGAGCAGGATCCCGGCAACGGACCGCGGCAGGATCTGACCGCGGGCCAGCGCCGCCGGGTCGGGGCCCAGGGCCTTCACGATCCGCGCGATTTCCGGGTGCGGCTCCGGCCGGCCGGCCGCCGTGGGCACCGCCAGCTGATCGACCGCGCCCACGCAGACGATGCTCGAATCGCGATCGTGAAACTCCCAGGCCTGCCAGCCTGCCCGCCGCAGGGCCTCGGTCAGCCGGTGGGCGTTGTCGGCCGCCTCGACAAGCCGGCTCTCCCGCTCGACACCCCGAAGTTGCGGATCCCGCCAGCCGCTCCCCTTGAGAGCGGCGAGAAACCGGTTCATGTCCACGAAGCCGCCGGTCGAGGCAGCCGGCTCCGCCGTGTCGGTCGCGAAGCTGCCGGAGCCGCTGAAGGTGGCCACCCGCACGGTGTAGCGGCCCGGGCAGTCCAGCAGGCTGTGATCGACGTCGGCGTTCATCGCCAGCACGAAGTCATCCACCTCCTGGCGGGCGAAGTAGTCGTCGGGCAGCAGCGGGTTGGGACTCATGATGGCCGCATGCAGCGGCGGCTTGCCCTCCGCTCCGGCCGGCTGGCGATTGGCCTGGAGGAAGTCGGCCACCAGCCGGTTCTTCGCGGCCGGGCCCCCGAGCGAAGCGGGCCGGAGTGCCTTGACGGCCTGGAGCGTCTTCTGGCCGCGAGGATCCTCGAACGAGGCGAAGTCGCCGATCAGCACCGCCACCTCGATCACCCGCTCCGCGTTGGCATACCGCATCCGCTTGGGCGAGCCGTCGGGGTTGAGGCCGACGCCCGCCTGCTCGCCGGTATAGTCGAAGGCCTGCTCGTGGGTGTGGGCCTTGAGGCGGTGCCTGGTGCGGAGTTCGTTGGCCAGTCGGCGGGCGTCCTCGCGGGCGGCCTCGCCGCGGAAGGTCGTGGCGAGGATCAGCCAAGGGCCGTCCTTCTCTGCCAGCGGGTGCATCGCCTCAGGATTGGCGTCGGCCGCAGAGAACCAGGCCGCGGGCAGCCAGCCCTGGCCGCACGCCGGCGGTGCAGCGACCACGGCGAACAGCGGCACGACGAGCGACAGGGATAGACGACGGACGGCGGGGAGGGTCACCTGGCGGGCTCCGGCAGCGGTGCGGAAACCGGCGCCCGGCGACCCGTATCGTGCGGATCTTGGACGCCCGGACGGGGACCGTAGCGGCACGGCGATCCGAATGCCAGACTGATCGCAGCGGCGCGGCGGGCGGCAGCAGGGCGAGCGGCGAGACGGGCAGGCAACTGGAGAAGCACGGCAAAATGGTGAAGCACGGGGGCCGTCAGATGCGCTGGCTGCCGCTGGCGTTGGTGGTCGCGTGGGCCACGGTGTTGGTCCTGCCGCCGGCGCTGCTCACGCGGTGGCGGTCGGAGCGGCTCGGGCAACTCTCCGATCCCGCGGTCCAGGCCGAGTGGACCGAGTTCCGCGAGGCGATGAGGAAACAGAGCGACCGCTCGGGCCCCGTGCAACGGAAGGTGCCCAAGAGCGCGGAGCCGCCCGAACTCGTTTGGTTGCGGGATTACTTCTGGCTCGCCGTCACCGCCTGGGTCGTGCTCGGCGGCGTCTTGGGGGCGTTTCTCGCCCTCGTCGTCTTGGGCGTGGCCCGCGGCCCTGGGCCGGCTATCGACCCAGGATCAGTCGAGCGGTCAGGGCCACGACGAGAAACAACGTCAGCGTGATGGCCAGAACTCCGACGAGCGAGAACACGCACGGCCTCCGAACCGAACCCGGGGGGAATCGACGAGGCTCTACAGCCGCCTCGTCAGCGTCGATGGTAGACGCCGATCGGCCACCGAACAAGGCGAGTCCCCCCTCCCGGAAGTCCGACCCGCTCAGGAACCACGCGGCCGGTGGAAGACGTCTTCCGGGATCACCATCCGGGCGGTGCGGCCGAGTTCGTCGCGGGACCGCCGCCGGCCGACCGAGTGCCATGGCGCCACGTCGGCCAGCTCGGGCATGATCTCCAGGATCTGCTCGACCAGCATCGTCACCATCCGGGCCACCCCCGGGTCGCTGGCCCGGTCTCGGATCGCGGCGGCCGTCTTCATCAGTTTCACCATCCGTGACCTCGCCAACACCGGCCCCGACAACTGGCCGTCGCCCTCGACGAGCAGTTCGGCCACGGGCACCTCCAGCACCTCCTGCCACCGCAGCAGTTCGGAGAGCCGCAGGTCGCTGTCGGGCTCCTCCTGGCGGCGAACCACCGGCAAGGGCAGGCCCAGTCGCCGCGACACGTTGCGGAGCGTCACTCCCTGCTGCTGCCGCACCTCGGCGATCCGGTGCAACCAGCTCGTTCGCGGCTCGGCAACCGCCCCGCCGTCGCCCGCTGCTCGGACCGCATCGGAATGCCCGCTGTCGGCCACGGCCAGCGGATTGGTGAATGAATCGCCCAGATCTTCGAACTCGTCGCGGCAGTCATGTTCACAGTCGATGGTCGCCATGGCACATCCTCTCCTTGGTAGGCCGCTCCTGCCCGCACCGCCCCCCCGACTCCGCGCGCACCGGGAGCGGTGACGGGGGGCGGGGAAGACGCGAACGGAGATGCGGGTCGAATCGCGTGTGGGCCTGTCGCGTGGGCGAAGCCTTGCCAGGTCGTCCACGTGCACAAGTTTACGAGCCGTGGCAAGCCGGCGACCGAACCACGACCGCTGGGCCGATGGTTTCGGTGGCGGCTGTTTACCGCGGCTGCAGGAGTTACGCGAGCCGCTCGGGAATCGTTCGCGCGACTGAAAGTTCTCTTGAAATCCGCCCCGAAACGCCCCTCGGCCCGGTAGACTCCCGGTTTTTCCGAGAGCACGTCATGACCGAGACCCGACCAACCCTGACTCCTGGCAGCGGCGGCTTCCCGGCGGCTGCTGCTTGGGCACCCCTGCCGCTCGGGCTCGTGGAGGCGGCAGGCAGCGACGCCGTGCGGTTCGTGGACAAGTTCACGACCGCCGCCCTGGCAACGATCGCGACGGGGGGGGGCAGCGAGTCGTTTTTCACGGACGCCCGGGGGCAGGTGCTCGTGCTCGCGACGATCCTCCGCACCGAGACCGGCCTGCTGATCGTCACGCCGCCAGAAAAGGCCGCGCTACTCCGTGACCACCTCGAGCACTACCACATCCGCGAGGCGGTCGAACTTCGCGACGCCACGGCGGAGTTCGCGCCGCTGGTGGTGATCGGGCCGGAGGCGGCGGCGGCCGTCGAACGGGTGACGGGCTGCGTCCCACCCGGCGAGTCGCTGGCCCATGCGGCGGCGCTGATCGGTGAAGCCCCCGCGCGGATCGTCCTGGTCACGGGTCAGGCCGCCGACGGCTACTGGATTCTGGGGACCGCGGACGCTGCCGCAACCGTCGCCAAGCGGCTCGTCGACGCGGCGGTGCCCCGGGTCGATCGGAGCCAGCTCGAGCCGCTGAGACTCGAGGCCCGCTATCC
>JBIKXY010000289.1:0-3540 GCA_044355515.1 Pirellulales bacterium | reverse complement strand
CGGACGGGCATCCGGCGGAGCCGCTCGTGCAGCTTGGGGCTGCCGGGGTCGAGTTCGTAGAGCACGCCCCAGGCCGTGGCAGCCCGCCGCTCGGCCGAGGCGTCAGACACTGCCACCACCTGGAACGTGCGGCTGGACAGCACCCGCGTCCAGCGCAGGCCGCCCCGCTCGACCGCCTCGATGGCCACCTCGTAGACGCCTTCCGCTGCGGGGAGCAAGAACTCGAAGTCGACGCCGTCAAAGGAAGTCAGAGCGCGGCCCGACGAGACCACGGTGCCCGCCTCCAT
The DNA here is from genome assembly GCA_044355515.1 of Pirellulales bacterium. Lineage (GTDB taxonomy): Bacteria > Planctomycetota > Planctomycetia > Pirellulales > UBA1268 > QWPN01. The sequence goes on along the minus strand of JBIKXY010000289.1, from coordinate 3,253 downwards.
CGGCGTCCGCGGCACGAGCTTCGCCGTCCGGGAGTCGATCGGCTTTTCGTCGCCCGGCCGGGACAGCCGCAGCCTGAGCTCGAACTGCCCCTGGTCTGGCTTGATCGCCAGCAGCGGGGCGACGCGAAACCGGAGCACATCGCCCGGTCGCCGCACGGCGGAGTCTGCCGCTGTCGGCGGCGCATCGGCCGCGAGCGCCGCGGGCGACAGGGTCACCCTCAGGGCATCACCCGGAGCGGTCTCGATCGTAAGGCGGTTGCCGTCGTTGTCGAGCGGTTGTTGCAGGGGCGCGGTCAGGATGTCGGTGATCGGCACATCGATCGCGACGGGAGGCTCGCCTGCGGGAACCGGCCCGAGGCGGACGGTGAGCCGGGCGTGCTGCCAATCGGTCACCGTCAACTCGACGCCGTCGGCTCCGAGCGGTCGGGGCTGGTGCACCGCGATCCGGCCGGTCTCGTCATGGGCGGCCGCGGCGGCGTCGGGTTCGGTGCAGAGGGTGCGCCAGGAGAAAGGGAAAGGGCGGGCGTCGGGGATCGCCGCGACGACGGCGATCCGTCCGTTCCAGGCGCGGGGCGTGCCGCCGCCCCAGCGGATCTGGATGCTGACCGGCCGCCCGTCGGCCGGCTGCCCGGCCGCCGGCACCGCCCACCCAAGCAGGGCCGCGACGAGCGGGACGACGGACGCGGCGGAGCGCGTGACAGACTGCATGGCGGTGGCGGGAAAGGCGAACCCGTCCCGGGCCAGGAACGGGAGGAGGCGGATGCTAGCGACCCGCCGGCGCGGCGGCAAAGCATGTTTTGCCGCGAGAAATCGGCTGTCCGGCGGCAGCGGCCGGAGCCTCGGCTACTGCGGACCGCGCGTCGCCGCCGGTGAGAGCGGTGCCAGCCAGGCGCCGTGGGGATCGACGGCGGCTTGGCGGGCGATCGCGGCGAGCTCCTCGGCCACGTCGGGGCAGCGATCCGCGACATCGTTGAGTTCGAAATAATCGTCGGGCTTGGCGAACACCGCGGGCTGGCCGGCGGCCGTGGCGAGCACGAGCTGCCAGGCCGGCGTCGCGACCGCGATCCCGTGGCTCGTCACGGCGACCGCGCGATCCCGCGGCTCGAATCGCCACTCCTCGAGCAGGGGCCCGAGGCTGCGGCCTGCCCGCGGATCGGCGGCGGCTGGCCGGCCCCCAGCGACGAGCTCGACCAGCGTGGCCCCCAGGTCCGCCGGCAGGAGCAGGCCGCCGTACCGCTGCGCGGCCATCCGTCCTTCGTGATCGACGAGCACGGCCGGCAGGTGGACGAGCTCGCCATAGGGGGGCAGCGGCAGCGGTCCGATCAGTCCGTGAAGCCCCAGCGGCAGGCCCCGCACGCCGGCCATGAGCACGACCCATGGGGCGGCCAGGGCACTCTGGGAGGAGGTGGCGACTGCCGACACGAGGCCGCTGAGGCAGCGGTCGAACAGCATGAGCTGGCCGGCGAACACCTGCCGCACAACGGCGACCAGATCGGGATCGGTCTCGGCGGTGACCTGTAGCTGCGGCACCGTCGCTCCCGGCGGCGGCGGCGGATCGTCCGGGTCGAGATAGGCGGAGCGGAACTCGGCGGGCGCATCCCAGCCACGGCCCAGGCTCGCCGCATGCAGCCAGAGAAGCCGGTGGTTGCCGGTGGCGGCGAGTTCGGTCGCCGCCGCGAACAGCCGGCCGAGGCTCGTTTCGGCGACGGTGGCGGCGATCCGCGGCACGGCCTCCGCCGGCAGGCACCGGGTCATGACGCCTGCCGGCAGCCGCGTTGCGAAGGCTTCGTCATCGGTCACGACCGCCGGCGACCAGCCCCGCGTGAGAGCCGCTTCGAGCAGCGGCCAGGCGGCAGGATCTTCCGGGCCGCGGCCGGCCAGGGCCGCGAGCGTCGCGCACGGGTCGTCGCCGCCGGCGATGATGCGATCCAGGACGAGGCCGCGGCCGGCGAGACCGTCGAGGCAGGGCGTCGAAGCCCAGGTGCAGCCGAAGGCCGGCAGGATCCAGGCCGGCAGCCGATCAACCGAGACGATCAAGAGTCCGGCGGGCGGGGCTGAGCTGGCGGTCATACGGCGGCTTCGGAGGCCGCGTGGCGGCGGGCTGGCTCGGCCCCTGGCTCAGCGCGGGAAGGGCGGGCGATCGGCTCGTTCGCGGCGGCCGTATGCTACCGTTCGACCGACTCCCTGGCGATCACCCAGCGGCCAATGGGGCCCAGCTCCGTCAGCCCGCCAGTTCGGCCCGCACCGTCTCGAGCAGCCGTTTGGTGGCCTTGATGCCCTCGTCCTCGGGGAGCCCGTCCCCCTCGTACTCGACGCCCACCCAGCCGCGATAGCCGGCGTCGGTGACGATCGCGAGCATCCGCCGGTAGTCGGTCTTCGTTTCACTGCCCTCGGCGTCGAAGTCGTGGCTCTTGGCGCTCACGCCCTTGGCGAAGGGCATCAGTTCCGCCACACCCTGGTAGCGGTCGTAGTCGGCAAAGTTGCCGAAGTCGGGGAGCGTCCCGCAGTTGGGCCGGTCCAACTGCTCCAGCACGCCCGCGAGCCACCTGCCGTTGCTCGACAGACCGCCGTGGTTCTCCACCAGCACGTTCAGGTCCATTTGAGCGGCGAACTCGGCCAGCCGGGCCAGCCCGTCGACCACGAGCTTTTGCTGCTCCTCGAAGCTGCCCTTGCTCGCCGCATTGACCCGGATCGAGTGGCAGCCGAGCCGCTTGGCCGCCTCGGCCCAGGGATAATGGTTCTCGATCGCCTTGGTGCGGGCCTTGTCGTCGGGATCGCCGAGACTGCCCAGGCCGTCACACATGATCAAGAGGTTTTGCACGCCCTCGTCGGCCGCCCGGCCGGCCAAGTCGGCCAGGTAGTCGGCGTCCTTGGCCTTGTCCTTGAAGAACTGATTGACGTATTCGACCGCCTCGATGCCGAACTGCTCGCGGGCCGCCCGCGGGAAGTCGAGGTTGTCGAGCGTGCCCGCAAAGATCGTCTTGTGGAGCGACCATTCAGCGAGCGAAACACGAAACAGCGGCGGCTGGGCCGCCCTCGGCTCCTGATCAGCCGCGGCCCCGCGGCCCGCGACCAGCCCACCAACGGCGACGAGCGACGAAGCGAGAAACTCTCGGCGGCTCGGGAAGGGGAGGGCGGGCATGGTCACCTCACGGCTGACAGTTCGACTCTCGAACGGTCCGCGATGGTAGCAGAACGGGCGCGGCGCCAGCCTAGCCCGGAGGCCAGCCGAGCGGGCGGCCGCCGAGCAGGT
>JBIKXY010000288.1:0-3567 GCA_044355515.1 Pirellulales bacterium | reverse complement strand
GCCGATGAATCTCTCGGGCGACCGACTCAGAAGCGTCAGGTCGAGCCCGAGGCCCAGCCGCTCGTCCGCGCGACGAAATGTCTCCAGGAGCCAGACGCCAAAGAAGCCCGTGCAGCCGGTCAGAAACATCCTCGCTCCGCGCAGGCTGCGGAAGCAGTCCTCGGCGAGGTCGATCGCGGCGTCGAGATCCTCCTGCGGGAGCGGCTTCATGCGCGAGCCTCCGTCTCGAGCGATCCGGGCCGCAGGATGGCGACGGCGAGCTCCGGCCGGTAGTCGCGGCGGAGGATGCGGGCAATCTCGTCGGAGTAGCTCGCCCCCATCACGATCACGCCGCGGATCTCCGTGTCGGAACGCAACTGCTCCGGACTCCGGATCGGCACATGGGTGGCCGGAGTGAACCGGTTTTGCTTGAAGGCCGCGGAATCGACCACGTAGGCGATCCGGTCGCCGAGCTCGTGGATCGCGAGGGTCGCAAGGGCCTGGTGCCCGGCACCCCAGACGACGACCGACCGTGGCGGAAACCGGCCGAGGAAACCATCGATTCCCCCCCGCACCTCCGACGTGACCGCCTCGAACTCGGCCACGGGCAGCGGCGAGCGGCTGCGAACAGTCGCCGTCAGGATGTAGTCGTGCCAAGTGGGCCGGCAGTCGAGCACCTCGAAGCCATTGAGGCGGAGCGTCGTTTCGAGGGTTTCGCGGGTGAAGTAGAAGAGGTGATCGGTCATGAACTCGCCGACCGTCTTCTCGGCGAGGATCATGTCGAAGTTGGGCACTTCGACGAGGCCCACGGCCTGCGGCCCCAGGTGCGCGCGGATGCCGGCGAGCGTGCCATTGACGTCGGGCAGATGCTCCAAGCAACTGAGCATCAGGAACCCGTCGAACGGCCCGCCGGGAATCCTCGCCGCCGCCGACTCGACGAAGCCCTGCTGCACGTCGAGCCCCTGCTGCCGGCATGCGTCCACTGCCGCCTGATTGTGCTCCAAGCCGCTGGCGACGGCCCCGGCCTCCTTGAGTCGCAACAGATACTCGCCGTTGCCGCAGCCGATCTCGATGACCGGCCGGCCTCGAAGCCGATAAGCAGAGACCCACTCGGCGAACTGGCGCCGCCTGTGGTCGGCCATCTCGGGCGACACGGCGGCCGCGCGGATGACGTCGCGGTGATATGCCACCGGCCCGCAGGTCAGCTGCACGACGCCGCACGCCGAGCACTGGACGACGTCGAAATCGGTGCCGCGGTCGGCCTCCACCTCCGCCGCGGCCGGGAAGTTCTGTGCCACGGCCGGCATCCCCCGAAACCGAAAGAGTGGCCTCGGGAAAAACGGCCGCCCGCAGATCCGGCAGGAGTCGATCGTGGTCGCCGTGGCCGTCATGACAGGAAGAGGTGCCGGTAGCTGGCGTGGTTGGGAAGCAGGTTGTCCGGGCACGGGCCGTGCCAGGCCCACTGGCCGTTCGCGGGGTGGGCGACGTCGTGACACTGCCTGGAAGCGTCGAGCGCGGACGTGAGCCGGGCCTCGTAGAGCAGCGAGATGAAATGGCCACGGATGTCCCGCTCGCAGTTCAGCTTTTCATGGACCTCGCGCGGCGTCGGGTCGGCCTCCACGGCGGCGCCCAGCTCCGACAGCGCCACGGCCTTGATCCGCTCGGCGGCGGTCTCCTTGAAGCGGATGATCCCGCCGGGGATGTGCCAGCCCTTGTAGAACTGGTCGTGCCGCCAGGTGAGCAGGATCTCGCCGCGGTCGTTGCGGATCAAAAGATCGACGTTGACCAGCGGCGTCAGCCGGCTCGCAAAATAAAACAACTCGTTCGGCAGCCCCCGCCGGGCATCGGGGAAGAGGCCGTCGAGTTCGGCCACGATCTCGCGGATCCGTGCGGCACCATCCAAGGCTTCAGCCCTCCATCGGTTTGCGGGCCACCGCGACGAATCCGGGCAGTCGGGGGTCGTAGTCCACGTCGGCGAATCCCCCGCGAATCCGGATATCCACGAAGCCCAGCGCCGCCAACGTGGCGGACACGCCGTCGGGTGAGTCGAGCGTGAGCACGAACTCGGCCGTCTCGGCGTGCACGAACGCTCCCTCGTATTCCATGCGGTATTCGAACCGGATTCGGCGCGAGTCGCTGCCAGCGAGGCTCGTGGAAGAGGCAAGGTGCCGGATGACGAGATTGCCGAACACCCGCTTGTGGATCTCGCCCCACGGCTGATCCAACCGCAACGGCGTGTCTTGAACACAGTTCATCACGAGCACGCCTCCGGGGCGGAGTCCGTGGAAGGCCCTGCGAAGCAGGGCGTCACGGTCCCCCGCGTCGAGGTGCGACCACTGGTTCGAGGCTACCACCGCATCTGCCGCCGGGTCGAGCGGGTAGTCCTCGAACCGCAGCGGAAACAGGGCTGCCAAATGGCGGATCTCCGGCTCGCGGGCGAACCGGTCGAAGAGCACCGAATACAGCTCGTCACAGGGCTCGAACCCGAAAACGGTGTGCCCCCCACGGGCCAGGAGGAAGGCGACGTCTCCCACGCCGGACGCCGTATCGACGACTCGCGCCGGCCCGTCGGCAAGCAACGACTGCACGAACGCGGCCTTCCGCTGGGCGTCACCTGCTGCTCCGTAGAAGGCCCCGTAGAACTTGGCAGAGCCGCTGTGCATGCGTGGGGCCGCGTCGTCAGCCGCAGACGGTCAGGCCGCCCGAAAAATACTCGGACACGGCCCCGACCATCGATCGCTGGTTGTAGGTGAGGTTCCAGCCGTACGCTTCGAAGAAATGAAACATCCGCGGGTCGGGCGGCTGAACGGCCGAGAGGGCGAGCAGATTCGGGTAGTTGTCGGTTCGCATCAGGATGGCGGGCGTGCCGATGAAGGCCATCGCCGCCTCGAGCGGCCCGGATAGCGACACGGCCTCGGGTAGCCGGCGGATCACCCGCCGCTGCTCGGGAATGGCGTAGCCGGCGAGGGCCCCCGGGAAGTACCAGCCCACGACCACCTTCGAGCCGTGGTCGGCCACGATGCGGTCGTACCGCACGCCGGGCACGACGGAAATCGCGCTCTTCAGTTGTCCTTGGAGATAGTTGCGAAACTCGAAGCCGGGCAGCTTCTCGACGTAGGCAGCCCCAACCGCGGGCAGCAGCACCGCATCCAGTTCCTCGCCAATGTCGGCCCGGGCCGTGGTCGGCAGCAGGACAAAAGGCACGTGGACCCCCCGAAAAAGTCCCGCGGTGGCGGGATCGGCGAGGATCGCCTGCCGGGCCGCCTCGCAGCGGTGCTCGAAATCTTCGGGCGATACGAGCTTGTCGACGTTCGCACCGCGAAGGTGCTTGCCGACCGCCGGGAACACGCCAGCGAGCGTGAACGCCGGCTGCGCGAGGCTGAAATACCGTCGATCGACCGTGCTATAAACCAGCTCACCGTCGGCGGGAATCAGCCTTCCATGGGCATCGAACAGTTCGGCTGTCGCCGCTGGGCGAGTGGAGAGCGTCGCGGTGGTGGACATGACGGGGATTCTCGGGGATGAGGGCAGACGTGCCCGGGCGGCGGTTAGCCCGCGGATGCACCAGCCAACTTGTCCGAGCCCGTC
>JBIKXY010000287.1:0-3572 GCA_044355515.1 Pirellulales bacterium | reverse complement strand
TCCGGGCCGGCGTAGAAGCCGGTCGCGAGGCCGGCGAGCAATGCGGCGCCGAGTGCGGTCGTCTCGCGAACGACCGGCCGCTCCACGGGGATGCCGAGCACGTCGGCCTGGATCTGCATCAGGAGGTCGTTGGCCGTGGCGCCCCCGTCCACCCGCAGCCGCACGAGCGGCACCCCGGAGTCGGCCCCCATGCAGCCGACGACGTCGGCCACCGAAAGCGCGATCGCCTCGAGCGCCGCCCGGGCGACGTGCCCCTTGGTCGTGGCCCGGGAGAGTCCGATCACGAGGCCGCGGGCGGCCGGATCCCAGTGGGGCGCGCCCAAGCCCGTGAGGGCCGGCACGATCGTGACCCCGCCGCTCGTGGCCACGCTCGCGGCGAGCGGCTCGATCTCGGCGGCCTGGGCGACGAGGCCGAGCCCGTCGCGGAGCCAGCCGACGAGCGCCCCGGCCACGAACACGGAGCCCTCCAGGCAGTAGGCCGGCGGCCCGCCGACGGCGCACAGCGGCGTGGCGAGCAGGCCGTGGCGGCTCGCCACGATCCGCCCGCCCGTCGAGAACACGAGAAATGCGCCGGTGCCGTAGGTGGTCTTGGCGTCGCCGGCCGCGACCACGCCCTGCCCGAAGGCCGCCGCCTCCTGGTCGCCCGCGCAGCCGGTGATCGGCACCGCCGCGCCGAAGAGGTCGGGCAGCACGGTGCCGTAGTCGCCGCTCGAGGGCCGCACCTCCGGGAGAATCTCGCGGGGCACGTCGAAGATCCGGCAGAGGTCGTCACTCCACGCCAGGTCGTGGATGTCGTAGAGCAACGTGCGGCTGGCATTGGTGACGTCGGTGGCGTGCACGCGGCCGCCGGTGAGCCGCCAGATCAGGAACGAGTCCACCGTGCCGAACAGGATCTCCCCGCGGCGGCAGCGGTCGCGGAGGCCGGGAATCGTCTCCAGCAGGTGGACGATCTTGGTGGCTGAGAAATACGGGTCGAGCAGCAGGCCCGTGCGGCGGCGAACCTCCGGGCCGACGCCGGCCGCCTCGAGCCGGCGGCAGATCGGCGCCGAAACGCGGCTCTGCCAAACGATCGCCGGGGCGACGGGGCGGCCGGTCTCTCGTTCCCAGAGGATCGTCGTCTCCCGCTGGTTGGTGATCCCGACGGCGGCGACCCGGTCGGCCGCCGTGCCGGTCTCCGCCAGCACGCGGCGGCCGCAGGCGAGTTGCGTCCGCCAGATGTCCTCGGGATCGTGCTCGACGACGCCGAGGTCTTCGCCCGCGGGGCCGCGCTCCTCGCGGGCGTGCTGGGGAAACTCCGCCTGCGCCATGCCGAGCGGGATCCCGGCGGCATCGAACAGGATCGCGCGGCTCGACGTCGTGCCCTGATCGAGCGCGAGGATGCTGGTCTTGCCGGTCGGCACGGTTCAATCCAGGGATGGCCCGGCGAGCGTGGCGCTAAAACCGGCGGACTCCGTCCGCCGACGCGGCGCCCTCGGCGATCATCACCCGGGCGGTGTAGCGGTCGGGATCGGCCGTGAAGGCCGCCCGGCTCTCGGGCGACGAGAAGAGATACATCCGCGATTGGTAGGAGACGCCATAGGCGCGGCGACCGGGCTCGCTGCGGCCGCTCTCGAAGGCGAGCACCGGGTCATCGCCGGACAGGGCCGGGGCGTAGCGGTCGGGGTCGGAGAGGAACGCCTGCTGCTGCTCGGGGCCCGAGAAAAGATAGGTGCGGCCGCGATGGCGGGCGCCCCACTGGGGGCGGCCCTCGACCCAGCTGCCCCGCTCGACGACCGTCACGGGGCAATAGCCCTCGAGCCCCAGCGGCATCGGGCCGAGGGTGTCGGGGACCGGCGCACCGGCCGCGAGAGCGGCAGGCGACTGCGGGGTGGCCGGAGGCATGGTCGGGGGGGAGGGGATGGATTCCGCCCCGGCCGCGGCCGGGTTCGGATCAGAGGCGGGTTTCTTGGCAAACACGCTCAAAGGTTTCTGAATCGCAGCCCAAAAGCCTGTCGCCGGCTTGGCGGCAGACTGGCTGCCCCCCTCGGTGGTCGTCGCAGCGTCGGCCGCGACGCCGGCCCCCTGGGCCGCCGGGGGACTGGGGTCAGCCGCTGCCGCCGGGGCGGCTCCCGGACCGGCTGCGGCCGGAGTGCCGGCCAGCCAGGGAGTTGATGAGGCCGGCTGGACCGCGATCGAAGCGGTGGCCGGCGGCGCGGCGATCGGCGCTGCAGGCTCCTGGGCCGGTGGAGCCACGAAGGCCCGCTCAGCAGGCCACGCGGGCGACGTGCTCGCGAGTGCGGGCGACGTGCTCGCGAGTGCGGGCGGCGTGCTGGCGAGTGCGGGCGACGTGCTGGCGAGTGCGGGCGACGTGAGAGGCTCGGCATAACGGCTGCCCACCACGGGGTCGGTCGCGGGTGCCACGGGAGCCGCCGCGCCGGCGAACCGGTCGGAAACCGACGGGTTGGAGGGGTCGCCATCGGCGAAGTTCGCGAGTTGACGAACCTTCTGGGAGACAGCGGCCGCTGTCTCGTGGGCCTTCGGGCCCTGGCGGACACCGAAGTCGTCGGTCGCTTCGGCGGCGGCGGTCGTCGCGGCGTTTGGTGAGGCGGAGGTGGTTGCCGCCACTTGGGCGGCCCGGGCGGCGGCGGCCACGAAGGCCGACGGTGAGGCAGGACAGTCGAAACCTGCCAACACGGTCGCCTCGTGGTCGAGCACGCGGGCCGCGGGAACATGTTCGACGGCGAGCTCCCGGGCCAACGCGGCATGCTGGTCGACGTCGAGTCGCACCGGTTCGAAGCACGCCTCGACGACGGCCTTGACTTCGGCATTGCTCAGCACATCGGCGGCTGGTCCCGTCGCGGCGGCATCCCAACTCGCCTCGAACACAGCCAGCACCGGCCTGCCACTGGCGGCCGAGGCGGCGCAGGCGGCCTGAACATCGGCGTGCCAGGCCTGGTCGCCCCGCACCTCTCCAGCCCAGCTGATCGTGACCGTGATCGCCGCCGAGGCCAGGGCTCCAGCAAGGAACCACGGGCTCCAGCGACGGGGCAAAACGGGGCGGCACATGGCTTCAGCCTCTCGCAAGAATCGGGTCGGCCCCGGACCCCCGGCCCGGCACAACCGACCTTGGTTCGTGTATCGGTTGAAACGGTCGTGTGAGTCGCGAAGAAAATCCGTGCCTCCGAATCCCGGGCTCGAATCACCAGCCGGCGGCAGTTTTCGATGTTTTCGGCCCCTACCTGGGGTGTCCTGCCCGCCGCACATCCCCCCGCTTGACAACCGCGGCGGGCGGCCGGATACTCCTTGACATCGGTGACCAGTGAGATCAGGCCCTGACCTCAGGGGCGTTGAGTCTCCGGTTGCTTGGTTTTTGGTTTTCCGTCGCATCGTCTCGTTGGGGCGGGTTCCGGTTTGAGAGTTCTTGCCGGCTGGGTCGTTCGGGCCTGCTGGCGAGATTGCTGTCCGGTTCCCGAAACGTCCCGCCCGGGCTGATCGCGGACGACTTCTCACGGCCTTTCCCGGTGCGGGCGTCATCCGCCCTGAGGAAGTCCAGGACGCGAGGAATCGAGTCGGGGTTCAATCCCTTTCAGATC
>JBIKXY010000094.1:0-10979 GCA_044355515.1 Pirellulales bacterium | reverse complement strand
GTTCTCGCCGTCGCGGCCCGCGGGGGTGATCTTCGGCACCGCGACGTCGTCATGAACGACGACGCCATTGTGCCGGACGGTGAGCCGGGCGTCGGCCAGCTTCGTGTCGCCGTCGTACCTCGGCGAGGTCACCTCGACGTCGTAGGTCTGCCAGGTGAGCGGCGGAAGGCACATGTTCACGCTCGGCGCGGCCACGGAGTAGACACCGCCGCACTCGTTGTCTTTCCCCTCGAGACCGAAGCTGTCGAGCATCTGGACCTCGTAGCGGCCCTGGAAGTAGGCGCCGCTGTTGCCCCGGCCCTGGCCGCGGTCCAGGGGCTGGTAGGGCAGGCGAAACTCGATATGCCAGGTGGCATCGCCGAAGTCCTCCCGGGTGACCACGCCCTGCCTCAGGAGACCATCCGCGGTCAACTTCGGATCGACCAGGGTCTCGGTCTCGTCCACGGGGCCGGGGCCGTCGAAGATCACGATCCCGCCCGGGGGGCACGCGGCGCCGAGCGTGGGGCTGTTCCGCTCGAGCTTGGGCAGCGTGGCGATGGCGTGGTCGGCGTCGTCGAGGAGCACGAGCGATCCGGCGCGGATCTCCCCCCGCCGCTTCCTGCCGCCGAGATCCACGCCCTCGAGCTTCACGATCTCGCCCTCGCGCACGCCCGAGCCCGAGATCTTGTCGGGGGGCGTCCAGCCGTCGCCCGGCAGCCCGCCCGGATAGGCGACGGCCGCGAACTTCCCGCCGCCCTGGGCCACGACCTGCACGCCGAACCTCGTCTCGCCCGCCTCGTGCCGCACGAGCCCCGCGTATTCCCCCTGGAACGGGAAGTCATCATCGGTGGCAGCCGGGTCGGTGAAGGCGGGATTGCCGGTCGGGGCGGCCGCAGCCGGCGTGGCGATCACGAGCGGGCAGCAGACGGCAAGCAGGAAAGCAGTCGGGCGAATCGGCATGCGGGGCTCCTCATGGATGGGATCCGAGGCCAGCAGTATGCCGCAACCGGCCGGTGCCGGGAAACAGCTCCCGGGAGGCGGCACTGTCAGCCCCGAGCGTGCATCGCCGGCGATCGCTCCCGGCGGCCGGCCGGCCGGCCGCGGTCTCGTTCAGGCTGCGCTGGCGGGCTTGGCGAAGACCAGCCGGCCGGCGGAGGTCTGCAGCGTGCTCGTGACATGCACGTGCACGGTGTGACCGATCTCGCCCCGGCCGTTCTCCACCACCACCATGGTGCCGTCGTCGAGGTAGCCCACGCCCTGATCGGGCTCCTCGCCCGGCTTCACCAGCCGCACCGAGAGGGCGTCGCCCGGCACAAAACTGGGCTTCAGCGCCAGCGCCACGTCGTTGACGTTGATCGCTGGCACGCTCCGGACGCCCGCCAGCTTGACGATGTTGGGATCGATCGTGACCACGCGGCCCTCGAGCTGCCGGGCCATCGCCACCACCCGCGACTCGAGCGTGGCCTCGTCATCGGATTCGTCCCGGGGGCTGATCACGTCGATTTCCACCGCCTTGTTGGCCCGCAGCCGGTTGAGGACGTCGAGTCCGCGGCGGCCGCGGGTCCGACGGGTGCGGTCCTGCGACTCGGCCGCCGCCTGGAGTTCGTCGAGCACGAAGGCGGGCACCACGAACCGACTTTCGAAGATGCCCGCTTCGGCCAGGTCGGCGACGCGGCCGTCCACGATCGAGGTGGTGTCGAGCACGTTCGGCCGCAGGCCGCGGACGTCGCGGGCAAACTCGACGAACGGGATCAGGAACCGGAAGTCATCACGGGTCTGGAGCAGCAGGCTCGTGCACACGTAGCAGAGCACGGCGCCGATGATCAGGGGCAGCCACGACCAGACCGGATCGGCCTTGTTCAGCGGCAGGACGGGCGTCAGGGCGAGCATCGTGATGTAGCTGAGAAACACGCCGATCAGGAGCCCGAAGTAGACCGCGGTGATGATCGTGAGATCCTTGCGGCGAATCGCCCCGTCGATCCCGATCACCGTCAGCGGCAGGGCGATCATCCCGGCCAGGATCCCCCACGGAACCCAGGTCGGCGTGGACCGGAGGGCCGCGTCGTTGATGATCAAGACCGCGATCCCCGCCGACACCAGGATGAAGATCGCGCGAAGCAGAAAGAGGGCCATGCGTTCAGATCGGTTGCGGCAAGGAAATCGAAGCGTGTCGATGATACCGCGGCCCGCGCTCCACGGCCAAAAACGGCGAGCCGGCGCGGACGGCTCACGCCCCCAGGCGGCGGGCGTGATCGAGCTCGAGGAACCGGTCGGTCATGCCGGCGATGTAGTCGGCCGTGCTCCGCGGGATGCCCCACTCCGCCGCCCGCTCCCGGAACCGGGGCGGGAGCGACTCGGGGTGGGCCAGGTACCAGCCGAACAGCGCTGAAAGTTTTTGTTGGGCAGGCACGCGGATCTCGAGCACCCGTTCGCTGCGGTAGACCTGCTCGAACAGGAATCGCTCCAGCTCCCGCTTGGCGGCGGCGATGGTCGGGGCATGAGCCACCAGGCGTCGCGTGCCCCCGTCGGCCGGCCGAAATGCCGCCCGCACGTCGGCCACCGAGGCGATGCCGAGGCTGCGGATCGCCCCCAGACTCGTGCGGACGAGCTCGGCCACCTGGTAATCCACCAGCTCGTGGATCACCGCCCGCTTGAGCTCGCCCCCGGCGAGCGGGCCGAACCGGTCGCGGACCCGGGCCGCGGCCTCGGCCACCAGCGGCAGTTCGAGCAGCGCATCCTGCGCGACGAGCCCGAGTTCGATCGCGTCGTCGACGTCGTGGGTGTCGTAGGCGATCGAGTCGGCGGCATCGACCACCTGGGTCTCGAGCAAGGGGGCGGGGGCGGTGCCATCCTTCTTGCGGGTCGCCTGGGCGTCGAGCACCTCACGGGAAAGATTGAGCCCGGGAAACTCCGGGTAGCGGGTCTCGAGCAGCTCCATGATCCGCAGCGCCTGGGCGTTGTGGTTGAAGCCCCCCTCGGCCCGGAGCAGTTCCGCGAGCACGTCCTCGCCCGCATGGCCCAGCGGCGGGTGGCCGATGTCGTGGGCCAAGGCCAGCGTCTCGACGAGGTCTTCGTTGAGGGCCAGCGCCCGGGCCAGCGTGCGGGCGATGTTGGTCACCTCGAGGGTGTGGGTGAGCCGGCTGCGGTGGTAGTCGCCGTGGTAGCCGGTGAAGACCTGGGTCTTGTGGGCGAGGCGGCGAAAGGCGGCCGAGTGGACGATCCGGTCGCGGTCCCGCTGGTAGGGGCTGCGAAAGGGGTGCGGCGGCTCGGGGTGAACCCGGCCCGCCGAGTCGGCCGCCTGCATCGCCCAGGGGGCAAGGAAGGCGGCCTCGCGAGCCCGCCAGTCGGGGATCTCGAAGCTGTCGCGTGCTGTCATCTCCCCGCCCCTTCCGTCGCCACCCGCAACTGCTCCCAGAGGGCGTCGAGCGATTGCGGCAGCACCCGGACCCCGGCGATCGCGGGCATGAAGTTCACGTCGCCCGGCCAGCGGGGCACGATGTGCCAGTGGAGGTGGCCGGGCACTCCGGCGCCGGCCACGCGGCCGAGGTTCAGGCCGACGTTGAAGCCCTGGGCCTGCATGCACCGCTCCAGCGTGGTGCACCAGCGGGCCAGGCACCGCTGGAGGTCGAGCAACTCCGCGTCGGCCAGGCCCGCGAGCGTGGCCCGGTGGTCGAGCGGGGCCACGAGCAGGTGGCCGTTGGAGTAGGGGAAGCGGTTGATCACCACCAGGCTGCGGTCGGTGCGGCCCACCACGCCCAGGGCCCGGTCGTGGGCTGGCGCGGCCGCCGCGGCCCGGCAGAGAAAGCAGTCGTGGTCGGCCCCCGGCCGCCAGCGGTCGATCACCACCGCGGCCGCGGGGTCGCCCGACTCCTGCCCCTGCACGTAGCCCAGCCGCCAGGGGGCCCAGAGCCGCTCGTTATCCATGATGCCGCACTATAGCAAACCCCGGGAGCCCGGTTCCGCCGGAACCGGGCCGTTCCCTATGCTGCCCCCACGGTGTTCCACTGTTCCGGGCGTGTCCCATGAACTTCAAAGTCTCCCTCGACGTCTTCGCCGGGCCGCTTGACCTCCTGCTCTACCTCGTGAAAAAGCACGAGGTGGACGTGACCGAGGTGCCGATCGCGGTGATCACGAAGGAGTTCTGCGACCACCTCGCCGTGCTCGAGGAACTTTCGATCGAGCAGGTGGGGGAGTTCGTCGAGCTCGCCAGCGTGCTGCTCGAGATCAAGGCCCGGGCGCTGGTGCCGCGGCCGGAGGAGCAGACGGAGGAGGTCGAGCCGATTCGCGAGGACCTCGTGCAGCGGCTCCTCGAATACAAGCAGTATCGCGACGCCGCCGTCTTGCTCGAGGATCGGGCCCGGCAGTGGGAGCTGCGGTTTCCCCGGATCCACGCCGAGGAGCCGCCGGCCCGCACGGGGCCGGCCGAGGTGACGATCGGCGACGCCCATGCCTGGGACCTGGTCGGCGCGCTCGCGCGGGTGCTCGCCAAACGGGAGCAGCGGCGGCCGCGGCAGATCGTCCAGGACGACACGCCGATCGAGGTCCACATCGAACGGATCGAATCGCTCGTGGCGGAGCAGGGGAGGGTGGCGTTTTCCTCGCTCTTCGATGACGATATGTCGAGATCCAGACTGGTGGGCATCTTCCTGGCGACGCTCGAACTCGTCCGCCGTGGCAGGCTCTCGACCCGCCAGGACGGCCTGTTCGAGGAAATCTGGCTCGAACCCCGCCCCGCCCCTGCCGCCGAGCCCCCCACGTCCGCATGATCGACAACGCCCCGTTCCGCACGCTCGCCCACAAGGGGCTCACCGTCGAGGGCTACTCGCGGGCCGCCGTCCAGAGCGTGTGGCGGATCCCCGAACTCAAGCTCGGCTTCGACCTCGGCGCCCAGCCCTGGGGCTTCATGGCCACGAGCACCTGGTTCGTGACCCATACCCACCTCGACCACATCGCGGCGCTGCCGGTCTACGTGGCCCGGCGGCGGATGATGAAGATGGAGCCCCCCACCATCTACCTGCCCGAGTCGGCGATCGAGCCGATCGAGCGGCTCCTGAAGGCCGTCTCCCGGCTCGACCGCGGCCGGCTCCCCTGCACGCTCTTGCCGGCCCGACCCGGCGACGAGATCGAGCTCTCCCGCGAGCACGTGGTGACGGTCTCTTCGACCACCCACACGCTCCCGAGCGTGGGCTTCGTGGTCTGGGACCGCCGCCGCAAGCTGAAGCACGAATATGCCCATCTCGCCGGCCACCAGATCCGGGATCTCAGGCTCTCGGGCGTGGACGTGACCCACGAGATCCGGGCGCCGCTGGTGGCCTATCTCGGCGACAGTTCGCCCGAGGGCCTCGACCGCTGTCCGGCGATGTTCGAGGCGATGATCCTGATCACGGAACTCACCTTCGTGGCCCACTCCCACCGCAAGGAGAAGATCCACAAGTATGGCCACATGCACCTGGACGACCTGCTCGCCCGCCGCGACCGGTTTCGCAACGAGGTGGTGATCGCCACCCACTTCTCGACCCGCTACACCGACGACCGCGTCCGCCGGGTGCTCGCCAAGAAGATCCCCGACATGCTCGACGGCCGGCTGCACGTGTGGCTGTAGGGTGGTCGCGCGCGCGACCGCTCGGGGTGGCCCGTGCCATCTCGCCGGACGCTCCCTGCGGGCATCCTGCCCTCCGGTCGCTCCATGCGAACGTCGCTTCGGCATCCTGCCTGCGCTCGTTCGCAAGGCCGGCTCGATTGGCACCGGCCGCCCCTCGCTCGACCTTTGGTTGACGGACGCGACCGCTCGGGGCCGGCGGAAGCCGTTGACCGGGCCATGCCCTCGGCCGTAGGACTTCCATACGTACCGTGTTCGGCGAGTGCCCGTCGTGGCTGCGGATGTGCATGCTCGCCGTCGTGGCACTCGCATCGGCGAGGTCCGCCGTGGCAACTCGTTTTTGAGTGGGACGAGCAGAAGGCCGCGGGGGACCTCCGTAAGCACGCTCTTTCCTTCGAGGAGGCGAGCGGGCTTTTCACCTCCGGCGTGGACTACCTCGAGATCTTCGATGCCGATCACTCCGACGAGGAAGAGCGGTTTATTTGCATCGGCCCGATTGCGCGGGGTATCGTTCTGGTAGTGATTGCGGACGTGGACACGGACCTGATTCGCATTCTTTCGGCTCGCGGCGCGAGGCTCTCCTGTACGGTCAGTTTCTCGAGGAGCGTTCGGATGCGTGACGACATGTCGGAACTCTCGGCGTCCGACTTCGAGCGGTCGATTTCGGCACACGTCCGTCGGCGGGTTGCGGAGGGACGGGTCGAGTCAGGCTAAGACGTCGTCGCCATTCTGCGGTTCCTGGGCCTGACGGAAGGCGATTTCGCCCATGCCTTCGGGGTCGCTCTGGAAACGCTCCACGACTGGGAAGCGGGAAGATCCCGGCCGGACGGTCCTGCGCTGAGCCTGCTGCGTGTCGCTGCCCGGCACCCGCGTGCCGTGCGCGAGAATGTTCCATCCGCGGCGTGACGGCCGCCGCCTCAGTGCGCGAGCCCCCGGAAATCACGCACCCGGTGGAACGTGATCAGATTGCCGTCGTGGGCCGATTTCGCCCGCTCGTCGCCGCTGCGGGAGAGGATCACGAGGTCGTCGGGATCAGTGAACTGCACGACGTTGGCCTCGAGCCAGCCGAGCGGGGCCGAATTGCGGCCGGCCGCGGGGTTGCTGCCGGTCGGATAGGGGGCGGCGAAGAACGGCACGCCGAAGAAGTCGATCCCGGGGTCGGTCTCCACGCTGCGGCCACATGCCACGCTGCGGCCACATTTGGGGCCACGCTGCGGCACACGACGGCGGAACAGGAACCCCAGGCGACACGCCGAAGACTCGCGGCGTCCTGTCGTGGCCGACCCGGGGTACGCTGGATGTCGTGCTGCCCCGACATGCCTACGTGCACGTGCCTTTCTGCCGCCACCGGTGCGGGTATTGCGACTTCACGCTCGTAGCGGGCCGGGATGACCTCGTGGAGCGGTTCTTCGCCGCGGTCGCCCGGGAGCTCGAGCGGGTGCCCCGCACGCGGGAATCAGCGGCCGCTCAGGCGTGCCTGGATCTCGACACGCTCTACCTCGGCGGCGGCACTCCCTCTCACCTCGGGCCCGCCGGCCTGCGGCGGCTGTTTGCGATCCTCCACGAGCGGCTGCGGCCCGTCGCGGCGGCGGAGATCACCGTCGAGGCCAATCCGCTCGATGTCACGCCCGAGTTCGTGGCGGCGGCCCGCGACTGCGGCGTGACGCGGGTGAGCCTGGGCGGCCAGTCGCTCGACGCGGCCACGCTCCGGGCCCTCGACCGCGACCACGAGCCCGACGACGTGCGGCGAGCGGTGGCGCTGCTCCACGAGACCGGCCTCGTCGTCAGCCTCGACCTGATGTCGGCCGCCCCGGGCCAGTCGCTCGCCGCGGTCGAACGGGATCTGGCCGCCGCGGTCGCTCTGGCCCCCGAGCATGTCTCCGTCTACTGCCTCACCTGGGAGCAGGGCACGGCTTTCATGGCGGCCCGCCGGCGCGGGGAGCTCGCGGCCGCCCCGGAAGATCTCGAGCGGGCGATGTTCGAGACGGCGATCGACCGGCTCGAGGCGGCCGGTTACGAGCACTACGAGGTGAGCAGCTTCGCCCGGCCCGGCCACCGCTGCCGCCACAACGAGGCCTATTGGGACTGCCGCCCCTGGGAGGCCTTCGGGCCCGGCGCCGCCCGGTTCGACGGCCGCACCCGCACGACCAACCACCGCAGCACCACCACCTGGATCAAGCGGGTGCTCGCCGGCGAGGATTTTTCGGGCGACGTGGATGCGATGTCGGCCGAGGAGGCCGCCCGGGAGCGGCTCGTGGTGGGTCTCAGGCGGCGCGACGGGGTATGCCGAGCCGCCTTCCGCACCGCGAGCGGCTGCGACGTGGACGCGGTGGCCGGCCCGGCCGTCGCCCGCTGGGTCGCTGCGGGCCTCGCGACCGACGATGGCCGCACCGTGCAGCTCACACGGGCCGGCCTGCTCGTCTCCGACACGCTCTGGGCCGACGTGCTCTGAGGTGCGGCCGGCGTGGTCGCGGTTGGCGGCCGTCCGTTGCCCGCGGGATCCCGGAATGCCCCAGGACAGCCTTGAAGTCGCGAGATGAGGAGATTATTATCTCCATGAAAAGGAGATCATGATGGACTATATTGCGGTCAACGAGTTGAAGCGGCCGCGGCTTGTGCGGGAGCGATTGGCGGCCTCCGAGGAGATGATTCTGACCAGCAACGGCCGCCCCATGGCCGTGATGATGTACGTGGACGAGGAGGACGACCCGGAAGACGTGCTCCAGGCGGCCAGAGAGGCCCGCAGCGCTATTGCACTGCGACGGATTCGGGAGCGAGCCCGACGCACCGGGGCCGACAAACTGTCGGACCAGGAAATCGATGGCGTGATTGCCGCGGCGCGTCGGGCACGAGGCCGACGCTCGTGAGCGACTGTCCGGGCGTTGCGGTCTTCGACACGAACGTGCTGGTGTCCGGACTCCTGAGTCCCCATGGCCCGCCGGGCAGGATCGTCGAATGGCTGAGAAGCGGCGCGGTCCGGGCAGGGTTGGACGATCGGATCATTGCGGAATACGCGGACGTCTTGGCCCGGCCCGAACTCGACCTTCCGCGGCACGAAGTGTCGATCGTCTTGCGGCGGATTCAAGCGCAGGCGGCGTATGCGGTCGTCGCTCCTGTGCACCACGTCCGCGACCTCCCCGATGCCGATGATGCACCGTTCGCAGAGTGCGCGCGGGCGCTCGACTGCCCGCTGGTTTCGGGCAACACCCGCCATTTCCCCGCCGCCGCGACCGGCAGCCTCACGGTCCTCTCGCCCCGGCAGTTTGTGGACGCCTGCCAGCGGGCTTGAACGCGGGCGGTGAGACACGGAAAGGGGACAGTCCCCGCGGCGGGGACAGTCCCCTGCGGCGGTTCAGCTCTTCTGCAGGGCCGTCGTGAGATCCAGGATGGCCTTCTTGCCGTCGGCGAAATACATCAGCGTGTTGTCGGCGGCAAACAGCGGGTTGGGGATGCCGGCGAAGCCGGGGGAGAGCGACCGCTTCACCACCACCACCGTCCGGGCCTTGTCCACGTCGAGGATCGGCATCCCGGCGATCGGGCTCGTGGGGTCGGTGCGGGCCGCCGGGTTCACGACGTCGTTGGCCCCGATCACGATCGCCACGTCGGTCTCCGGGAAGCTGGGGTTGATGTCGTCCATCTCGCGGAGCTTTTCGTAGGCGATGTCGGCCTCTGCCAGAAGCACGTTCATATGGCCCGGCATCCGGCCGGCCACGGGGTGGATCGCATACTCGACCGTCGTGCCCCGCTTCTCGAGGGCGTCGGCCAGTTCGCGGACGGCGTGCTGGGCCTGGGCCACGGCCAGGCCGTAGCCGGGCACGATCACCACCCGGTCGGCCCCCTCGAGCACCATCGCGATCTCCTCGGCGCTCGCGCTCTTGATCTTGCCGGCGTAGACGTCGTCGCCGCTGACGGCGGCGGTCGTGCCCAGGCCGCCGAACAAGACGCCCACGAGCGAGCGGTTCATCGCCTGGCACATGATCGCCGTGAGGATCAGCCCCGAGGCCCCGACGAGCGACCCCGCGATCACGAGCACCGAGTTGTCGATCACGAAGCCGGCCGCGGCGGCGGCCAGACCCGAGTAGCTGTTCAAGAGGCAGATCACGACCGGCATGTCGGCCCCGCCGATCGGCAGGGTGAGCGTGATGCCCAGGGTGCTGCCGGCGGCGACGAGCAGGACGTAGAGCAGGAACGACTGGGGTCGGGCACAGACCGCCGCGACCAAGACGAGCACCAGCGCCGCCAGCCCGAGGTTGATCAAGTGGCGGTTGGGGTCGGTCCACGGCTTCTTGAACCGGGGCAGCTCCTCGAGCTTGCCGAAGGCGACAAGGCTGCCCCAGAAGGTGACCGCGCCGATCAGTCCGGTGAAGGCCGTGGCGATCGCGAACTGTGTCCAGGGGGCGGCCGTCTCGGGCTTGGCGTTCCAGAGTTCGGCCGCCGCCACGAAGGCCGAGGCCGCGCCGCCGAAGCCGTTCAGGAGCGCCACCATCTGCGGCGTCCCGGTCATCGGATACTTGAGCGCCATCGTCGCCCCGATGGCCGCGCCGATCCCGCCGGCTACCAGCAGCATCCCGATCGGCCAGCCGCCCCGGGCGGCCACCGCCTCGCGGACGGGCTGCTCGAAGAATGCCGCCGCGACCGCGATCGCCATCCCGGCGGCGCCCAGGAAGTTGCCCCGCACGGCGGTCCGCGGGCCGCTCATCAGCTTGAATGCCACGATGAACAGCATCGAGGCGGCCAGATAGGCGAGGTTGATCCAGGCTTGAGTGGACATCGCGGGCTACTTCTGCCGGGGCTATTTCTTTTTGGGATTGAACATCTGCAGCATCCGCCAGGTGACGACGAAGCCGCCGGCCACGTTGACCATCGCGAACACGACCGCCACGAGGCCGAGGAGAGTGCCCATCGCCGACAGCACCGCCCCGGCCGAGACGAGCGCCCCCACGGCCGTGATCCCGGAGATCGCGTTGGAGCCGCTCGTGAGGGGCGTGTGCAGCCGCTGGGGCACCTTCGTGATCACCTCGAAGCCCACCCACATGGCCAGCAGAAACACCGTCAAGAGCCGGATGAACTTGGCCGCCGCGTCTTCCGGGGCGGCGGCGGTGTCGGCGACGAGGGCGATGAGCAGGGGCGTGGTCATGGGGCGGTCAGGCCAGAAGGAGAGGGAAAGGGGGACAGTCCCCTGCGGGGCAGTCCCCGTCAGGGGGCCGGAGACTCCAGGGGCGCGAGGCCGAGCTTCGCCCGGATCTTGGGATGCACGACCTCGCCGCCCGTGGCCACGAGCGTGTCGCGGACGATCTCGTCGTCGGCGGTCACCGGGCCGGGCAGGCCACACTTCACGAGGTGGGCGAGGAAGGTGGCGATGTTCTTGGCGTAGAGCTGGCTCGTGTGACCGGCCACATCG
>JBIKXY010000286.1:0-3579 GCA_044355515.1 Pirellulales bacterium | reverse complement strand
AGTAATCGCGGGTCAGCATACCGCGGTGAATGTGTTCCTGAGCCTTGTACACACCGCCCGTCAAGCCACGAAAGTGGGGGGCATCCGAAGTCGCCGAGGTAACCGCAAGGAGCCAGGCGCCTAAGATGAACTCTGCGATTGGGACTAAGTCGTAACAAGGTAGCCGTAGGGGAACCTGCGGCTGGATCACCTCCTTTCTAAAGGAAACCGCCGACGCATTTCAGGGCTTTGCCCCGGATCTGCCAAGGCTTGCGATGCGGCGTCAGCGTCCACGGTGCTTTCGGGCACCGAGGAATCGCCGACGGATGACATCGCATATGGAGGCGATCGCGGCTCCGCTTCCAGCCTGCCAGGCCATGTGCCTGAAGGGCCGGGGGTGGGGCGAGCTTGCCAAAAGAGATCAGCCGGCATGGCCGTCGCCTCGATGAGGGCGGCGGCACATGACCGACAAAACTGCCAGATGGTGCGTGTCGCGGGCAACCGCGACACGACGCCGGGATCATGTGAACCCGGTGGGGCCGCCGAGCCCCACCGGGTTTTTTCATGCGCGGAGGATGGAGCTTTCAGTTGCTGCGTCTGTCGCGAGACCAAGCCTGATAGACTGTCGGCCGGGGATGGCCGCGGCCGCCTCGCCGCAGGGAGGTGAATCCATGCCCAGGCTCTCGTTCAGCGTGCGGGCCTGCCTGCTTTGTGGCTGCCTGCTATGGCAGCGCTCGCTCGCGGCGGCCGAACCGGTCTGGGAGATCCGGGGCGAGGTCACGACGATCGGCACCGACGAGCCCCGGCAGGTCGAACTGAAACTGCCCGACGGGGCGACGGTGCGGGTGCCGCTCGCGGCTTTTTCCGACCGTTCGCGGACTAAAATCCTGTCCGAGGCCGAAGGGGCCAAGCCCGCTGCCAAGCGGCCAGACGAAGGCTCCTCGCTCGCCGCCGTCGAAGCGGCCGTGGCGGGCTGCCGTACGGCGGAGGAGGCCCTGCGGGCGGTCGAGCTGCTGCTGGCCGGGGGCGGGTCCGGGGTGGCCGAGGCTGAGGAGGCGGCGATGCGCGCCCGCTGGGAGGCTCGCGCACGTCGCGGCGAGGTTCGGCTGGGCCGGGAATGGGTGTCGCCCGACGCGGCCGCGGCCGCGGCCAAGGCCGCCGACGACGTGCTCACCGAGTTGGCCACGATGGTTCGCCTCGGCAACTTCAAGTCGCTCCGCGATTACCTCGAGAAGGCGAGCCGCGCGGATCCGGCCAGCGGGCGGGCCGACTTCCTGCTGGGACTGGCGAACGCCTTCGGCGTCGGGCAGCGGGCCGACGTAGAGAAGGCGCTGCGGCAGTTCGCCGAGGTGGTCGCCCGGGAGCCTGGCAATGGGGCCGCCTTGAACAATCTCGCCGTCTGCGAGGTTGCCGCCCGGCGATTCGACGACGCCCTGGACCACTTCGCGGCGGCGGCGGAGCGGCTCCCGGATCCCCAGGCCGTGGCGGGGAACGTGGCCCTGGTGGTGGCCGGGGCCAATGACCGGCGGTCGAAGCTCTCCTCCAAGCAGACCGAGGCCTTTTCGGCGCTCTACCGGCGGCTCGTGGCGGGGCAGCCAGGGCAGGGACCGCCGCCGTCGCAGTCGGCCCCCAGCTTTCTTTCCCCCTTCGGCCAGCCGCTGGCGGCCGGCTTGAACTTCGCCGACTTGTTCGCGCCTCCTCCTGGCGGCGTCGTGGAGCGACGGGGTCGCGGCATCGTGGTGGTGACCGGCATGGTGCTCGCGCCGGCGTCGATCTTGTTCCCGGCCGGATCGGTGGCTGTCCGCCCGCTGGATGGAACAGGCGGCGAACTGCCGGCAAAGCTGGTCGCCGCCTCACCCGAGTTGGGCGTGGCCCTGCTGCGGTGCGGGACGTTGGCCGCGCCGCCTGTGCGGCTGGCGGCCAGCGTGCCGGCGGTCGGCGGCGAGGTGATCGCGGTGCAGCCGGCGGCGGCTGGCAGGGCGGGCTCGGGCCCGGCGCCGACTCCCGGCGTAGTCCGGGCGGCGGAAGTGCTGCCGGGGCTTTTTGTGCATACGGCCACCGGGCCTCGCGGTCCGGCGGGCATTCCGCTGGTCGACGCCGGAGGCCGGGTGATCGGCCTGGTTGCCGCCACGCCCGAGGTCCCAGTCCCCGGGCCGCCCCGGGCGTTTGGCACGGCGATCGAGCGGGTCTGGCCGTTTTTGCGGGAGCACCTTCCGGATCTCGAGCCTGCGGAGCCGGCGAGTTCGGCCCTGGCGTGGGAGGGCGTGGTCGGCGAGGTTTCCGGGCGGATGGTCGAGGTCGTGGCCCGGCCGGCTCCCTGAGCGAGTCCACGGCCGGTCGTGCGGCCCGGCTGGAGCCGGCGGGCAAACCGGGTATGATTCCGGCTCCCGGCCGCGGGTTCGAGCGGCCATGAGACGGTTCCCGGCGGCCCGCCGGCGTGGAGAAAAAATGGCCCTGAGTTCCTCGATTTCCGGCGTGGTGCCCCCCGCTGTCGCCGAGGCGACGATCATGACGGTCTGGCCGAGCGTGGGCTCGACCGGGCTGGGGAAGACGCTCGGCCGGCTGTACCGGATCCGCGAGGGCTTCGGGCCGATCTCGATCGGGCGGCTTTCGCTCCTGGCGACGATTCCGATCGGCCTGATGCTCTATCTCTCGCTCCGGCTCCCGTGGGCGATCAAGCGGTATCGGCTCACCAACCGTCGGGTCTCGATCGAGCAGGGGATCAATCCGCGGGTGATGCAGTATGCGACCCTCGATTCCTTCGACGCGATCGACCTCGACGTCAGCCCGGGGCAGGAGTGGTTCGCCTGCGGCAACCTCGTGTTTCGCCGTGGCGCGATCGAGACGCTGCGGCTGCCCGGCGTGAGCCGGCCCGAGTCGTTCCGTCGCGTCTGCCTCGAGGCCCGGCAGGCCTACGTTGGCGCCGCCAAGCACCAGCCCGCCCCGGTCGGCGCGGCGTAGGGCGGCCGTCCGATTCTGCAATCCCGGAAAGGGGACAGTCCCCGGCCGGCTCACACCGCGCGGCGGTTGGCGACGGGGCCACGGGCTTGAATCGCGGCGGCGATCGCGCGGCGGGCTTCGTCGTTGAGATCGCACGCGAGTGCGCGGGCGTTTTCTTCGACCTGCTCGGGGCTCGTGGCGCCGAACAGCACGCTCGTGATCCCCGGCTGCTCGGCCGTCCAGGCGAGCACGAGATCGGCAAGAGCCACGCCGCGGCCGCCAGCGGCGGTCGGCAGCCCCGCGGCGATCGGCCGCAACGCCTCCACGAAGTCGAGGTTGCGGGCGAACTCCTCGCCGTTGAACATCGGATACTTGTGGCGGCTGTCGCTCGCGGGAAACGCCTGCTCCTTGTGCATCTTGCCCGCCAGCAGGCCCTTCATCAGCGGCCAGTAGACCACCATCGCCACGCCATGGCCCATGCACCAGGGCAGAATCTCCCGCTCGATCTCCCGCTGCAGCATGTTGAAGTGCAGTTGGCAGGCCGCGAGCGGGCAGACGGCGGCGAACCGCTCGAGCTGCTCCCGCGAGGCGTTGGACAGGCCGATCGCCCGGGCCTTGCCGGCGTCGAGCAGCCGGCGAAGCTCACCGGCCGAGTCCTCG
>JBIKXY010000285.1:0-3585 GCA_044355515.1 Pirellulales bacterium | reverse complement strand
CAGCCCGCCGCCAGGCCCAGATCGGCGGCGGTCGTGGCGGTGGCGCAGGCGGTGGTCTGGGCGATCCAGGCGTCGGCATGCACCTCGACCACGCGTCCGTTCCAGTCGAGCTGCCGCGTGAGGCCGGCCGTGTCGGCCGAGAGCATGACCCGAGCCTCGAGCGACTCGGGTGCGGTGGGCATCCTTCGACGCCGGTGGACGCCGGCCGAGGAGGCCTGCCGGGCGATCCGGGCGTCTGCTCGCCCTTGCCGGAAGAAGCGGATCATGGCTGCGGCCCTGCTGCTGTCGCCGGGAGTGCCCTCCGGACGCGGTCGAAAGACTGTCGTCCGGCAGCCGACGGGGTTGGCATCACGGGGGTCTTTCCGGCGGCCCCCGCGAGCCGGCTCGATCGTAGATCGATGCCGGCTGGTCTTCAACCACCCCGCGGACCGACCCACTCAGATTCGGAGCGAATCGCCCCGGTTCGCCCCCCGCGGCCAACGCGGCTATCCTTGCCGGCACGAGCGGCATGGCCGCCGCGGCCTTCCCGTCACGCCTTGGTGGACAGATGGTTTTTCCGATTGGCGACGACAACTCCGATCGCGTCACGTTTCCCTTCGTCACGATCGCCCTGATCGTCGCCAACGTGGTCGTGTTCGCCGCCTTGCAGCAGGGCTTCCGACCGGAGGGTATCGACGAAAACTTCACGATGGCCTACGTGCAGGTGCCGGCCGAGATCATCTCCGGCCGCGACATCGAGACCGAGCCGAGCATGCGGGTGGTGCCGACCCCCCAGGGGCCCGTGGAGGTCGCGGACCCCGGCCTGCGGAAGACGCCGATCCCCGTCTGGCTCACCCTCCTGACGGCGATCTTCATGCACGGCAGCGTGATGCACCTGCTGGGCAACATGTGGTTCCTGTGGATCTTCGGCGACAACATCGAGGACGACATGGGCCATGCGTCGTACCTGATCTTCTATCTCGCCTGCGGGGTGCTCGCATCGCTGGCCTTCGTGGCCCTGAACTCCAGCGGCGAGGCGGCGCTCACCCCCTGCCTGGGGGCGAGCGGGGCGATCTCGGGCGTGCTCGGCGGCTACCTCGTGCTCCATCCCAACCGCCGTGTGAGCGTGATCGCCGTGCGGATGATGATCGACGTGCCCGGCTACGTGGCCGTGGGCATCTGGTTTCTGTTCCAAGTGGTGAGCGGCTTCTTCGACGCCGGCGGCGGGGGCGGGGGTGTGGCCTACTCGGCCCACGTGGCGGGCTTCATCGCCGGGCTGATCCTGGCCAAGCCGCTCAGTCGCCGCGGCGTCCGCGACGGGGCCGACTCGCTGTTCGAGCTCCGCCGGCGGGCGGGCTGAGGCGGGCTTCGAGAAACCGACTTCGAGGCCCCGATGCTGCCGCTGATCGCCTCGTTCCTGGGATTGGCGGCGATCGTGGCGGCGGCGGGGGTCGTCCTCGCGCGATCGGCCGACCGGATCGCCGCAGCCACGGGACTCGGCCGGCTGTTGGTGGGCAGCGTGCTCCTGGCGGCGGCCACCAGCCTGCCCGAGCTCTCGGTCGACATCGCGGCGGTGCGGGCGGGCCTGCCCGATCTGGCGGCCGGCGACCTGTTCGGCTCGAGCCTGATGAACCTCTTGATCCTCGCCGGGATCGATCTCGCCCAGCGGTCGGGCCACCGGATGCTCTCCCGCGAGGCCGCCTCGCACGCCCTCTCCGCCACGCTCGCGATCGCGCTCACGGGCGTCGCCGCCCTGGCGGTGCTGACGGCCGGCCGGCTGCCCTCGCTGAGCATCCTCGGCATCGGCGGCTGGTCGTGGGCGATCCTCATCGCCTGGCTCCTGGGGTCGCGGATGCTGTTCATCGACCAGCGGATCTCGGTCCGGGCGGCCGCGGAGGCCGCGGCGGAAAGCGGCGCGGAGCCCGCGGCCAGGCCGGCGCTCGCCGGGCCCGCCCTCACATTTTTGGCTGCGGCGGCCGTGCTGGTCATGGCCGGGCCGCGGCTGGCCGCGGTGGCCGACGAGCTGGCCCGTGAGACGGGCCTCGGCCGCACCTTCGTGGGCACGACGCTCGTGGCCCTCACCACCTCGCTGCCGGAGCTCGTGGCCTCGATCGCCGCCGTCCGCCTGGGGGCCTTCGACCTCGCGATCGGCAACACCTTCGGCAGCAACGCCTTCAACATGGTGCTGTTCGTGCCGCTCGACGCCTGCCATCCGGGGCCGCTGTTCGCGGCCCTCAATCCCGCCCATGCCGTGACGGCGCTGGCCGTGATCGTGGCCACCGCCGCCGCCGTGCTGGGGCAGCTCTATCATGAGGAGCGGCGGCTGCCGATCCTCGAGCCCGATGCGGTGCTGGTGGTGCTGGTGGTCGTCGGCGGGCTGGCCCTGGTCTCCCTTCTGTCGTGAACGCACCGTGGTGAGTGATCCGCTGCCGTGAACGAAACCGTCGCCCAGGGTGTTACGGAGCCGGGAATGCGGCCGGCCCCGCCCCCGTGGCACGCGCTGCCACCGGCCGCCGTCGCCGAGCGGCTCGGGAGCGATCCCGTCCGCGGCCTGGCCGAAGCCGAGGCAGACCGCCGCCGGGCCCGGCTCGGCCACAACGTGCTCCACGAATCGCCACCCGAGCGATGGTGGTCGAAGCTGCTGCGGCCGTTTCGCGAGTTGATGGTGGTGATCCTCTTGGTCGCGGCGGTGATCGCCGGGGCGCTCGGCGACTGGGCCGACGCGGCCGCGATCGTGGCGATCGTGCTCGTCAACGCCCTGATCGGACTGTTTCAGGAGGAGCGGGCCCAGGCCGCGCTGGCCGCGCTCCAACGCCTGGCGGCACCCTTGGCGAAGGTGACCCGCGACGGCCGGGCCAGCGCGATCCCGGCCCGCGAGGTCGTCGTCGGCGACCGGATCGAGCTCGAGGCGGGCGACGCCGTGCCGGCCGACGCCCGGCTGCTGGAGTCGTTCGCGCTCTTGCTGCAGGAGGCGGCGCTGACCGGCGAGAGCACCACCGTGGAGAAGCACGCGGCCGCGGTGGTGGCCGCCGACGCCCCGCTGGGCGATCGCTCGCCGATGGTGCATGCCGGCACCGTCGTGGCCGCCGGCCATGCGGCGGCGGTGGTCGTGGCCACCGGGATGCAGACCGAGCTGGGCCGGATCGCAAGCCTGATCGAGTCAACGCCTCCCGAGACCACGCCGCTGCAGCGCCGGCTGACGGAACTCGGCCGCGTGCTCGTCGCCGTCTGCCTGGTGGTGGTGGTGGTGATTTTCGGGCTCGAGACCTGGCGGCATGGCGGGCTGGGGGCGATGTGGGCCGACGGCATGTTCACGGAGGTGCTGCTGCGGGCGGTGAGCCTGGCGGTGGCGGCGGTGCCCGAGGGGCTGCCAGCCGTGGTCACGGTCGTGCTGGCGATCGGCCTGCAGCGGATGGCGGCCCGGAACGCGCTGGTCCGCCGGCTGCCGAGCGTGGAAACCCTCGGCAGCGTGACGGTGATCTGCTCCGACAAGACCGGCACGCTCACCCGCAACGAGATGACCGTCCGCGAGGTGGTGACGGCCGGCGGCCGCTGGCACGTGACCGGCGCGGGCTACGCGCCGCAAGGAGAGTTTTGGCGCGGGCA
>JBIKXY010000388.1:0-11013 GCA_044355515.1 Pirellulales bacterium | reverse complement strand
TCACTCAGGTCGATAATTAAGCCTAAATTATTTAACATTTAATATATATTTGTAATATGAATTGGTTAGCAATATTTAATGGCATAAGACGAAGCTGGGATTTGTCTTTAGGTTACGAGTGTAACCCTGTCATATCAACTACAACAGGCGCAAATACCGCACAAGCGGGTAGCGTTTTTTACTGCATGAAGCCTTTAGTTGGTGATGCAACAATAACAACTATACTTGACGTTGAAGGCAACGCAATAGCTGCCCTTGCTGGTGCAACTATCCAACAAGGCGATGAGTTTAAGATACGCTTTAGCAGCGTAACTTTCTCTACCACAGACCCAGTTGTATTGTATAGAAAAGCTACATCTGACAAGTATCAAACAGGAGCATGAGGATAGGGCTTGGCATAGGGCTTGATTTTGCTAAGAAAAGAGGCAGTTTAGTTGCGCCTGTAGCTACTGCTGCTACTTCGGTAACAGGTACTTCTTTTGTTGCCAATTGGAATACCTATGACGGAGCAACTACTTACTACTTAGACGTATCTATAAGTTCTTCGTTTTCTACATTTGTCCTACAAAATCAAGCTGTTTCTGCTCCAACTACAAGCTACACTGTAACAGGTTTAACAGCTTGTACAACTTACTATTATAGAGTAAGAGCAGAAGGTGTTGTTCCTACAATTTCAGTTGCTCCAACATTATCTCCAAGTGGAACTCAAATAACAGGAACAGTAATAACTTGTGGAACAGGAACTTGGAATAGTCAAGGTTCTATTTTTAATTATAAATGGAAAAGAAATGGTGTAGCTATAACAGGTGCTACATCAAATACTTATACAATCCAAGCTATAGATGCTGGAACGACAATAACTTGTGACGTTCAAAATCAGAACGCATTTGGCAAATCTGCTTATGTTGGAACAAGTAATAGTGTAAGTGCAACCGCTATTGACCCTGATGCACAAGCATTCATAACGGCAGCAGGCATAACTAATGCTACACAAAAACAAGCTATCAATACATTGGTAGTTGATATGAAAGGTTATGGCATTTGGACAAAGATGAATGCTATTTATCCTTTTGTTGGTGGAACTGCAACAACGCATAAATACAACTTAAAAGACCCAAGAGACCTTGATGCTGCATTTAGATTAGTATTTAATGGAACTGTTACTCACTCCGCAAATGGTGTTCAAGGTAATGGTACAAATGGATATGCAGATACATTCTTTATCCCTGATAACAATGGTTTGACAGTTAATAACAATCATTTATCTGTGTATTCAAGAACTTCAGCAGCATCTGTTGGAAGTCAGTTTTATGAAATAGGTTCAGGTGATGTGGTGGGTTCTATACTGTCATCTTTGTTTACAAGGCGTAGCAGTAATTTATCAGGATTTGATTCTGGTAGTTTTACTACAAACAGAGCATCATATACAACATCTGATGGTTCAGGATTTTATGTAGGTAAAGTAAATAGTGATTTAACATCAAAATTATTTAGAAATGCAACTCAAGTTGCGACACGCTCAATAACAAATCAAGCATCTTTAAGTCCATTTAAAAATTATATTTTAGGTTTTAATGAGAATAATTCATCTATTTATTACTCACCAAAACAACTTGCATTTGCATCAATGGGTACAGGCTTAACTGATGCCGAATCTTCTAATTTCTACACCGCAGTCCAAGCATTTCAAACCACATTAGGAAGACAGGTATGATAGGATATAGATTAACAAATAGCCAAGCAGAAGAATTAAAAGGTCAATGGTACGCACCTGATTGTTACTTCAACCCAGTAAAGGATATTAATGAGATTTACTTTATTTTTGAAGGTGAAGTAGATGGATGTGTAAATCCTGAATTTATGTGGGTTAAAGATTTGCCAACTGAAGAATATGTTCCACCTCCAACACCCCCCCTTGAATAATGATAACACCATATAGTAATATAATATCAGTTCAGACAAGTTGTTTTACAGGTATATTAGATACATATCCTAATGCTGCTGTTGCATATTCGGTAAGAAGATTGGCTACTGCTTATACAGGAGCTTTGCTTCGTGTTCGTAGAAGTTCAGATAATGCAGAACAAGACATAGGATTTGACGGCTCTAATAACTTGGATGAAACTGCACTAACAACATTTGTTGGTGCTAATGATGGTTTTGTAACGACTTGGTATGACCAATCGGGAAACGGTAATAACGCAACACAAACAACCGCAACAAGACAGCCGCCTATTGTGAAAGCAGGTATAATACAAAAAGTAAACGGTAAGGTTGCTGCTGATTATAACAGTACAGGTCTTTTGTTTCATAGTTTTACAAGTGGTGTGGTTGCCGCAACAAATATGTTAATATATAATGTCGGTGAAAGAACGGCAGCATCCAAAGTATATTCTCCATTCGGTGCATCAAATACAATCTTTGGTTATTTTTCAAATAATGTTTTGTATTTTTATGGTGCAGAAGCTTGGGCAGGTAGCACATATACAACAACAGGGCAGTTACTAATATTAGGTACTGCAAACCCAACAAATTATAAATTTTATCAAAACAACATAAATTTACCTATATTTTTAAGCGTTGCGCCTTATAGTGGCCGTTTTGATTTTGTAAACAATTATGCCAGTACTGGGCAAAGCGGAAAAATGCAAGAAGGCATTATTTGGAATTTAAACAGAACAGCCGACAGAACCGGAATAACTGACAATATCAATACTTATTATGGCATTTTTTAAAGGTTATACATATACAACAGAACAAGAAGCTTTTGAAGCCAGGGAACAATGTGATACTTATTATGGGATACCTGTAAGTCCTGATGACGTTACACAGAATTGGGTCGAATATCAATATGCTAATCTTAACACACCAAAGTTTTGGTATATAGTGTACGATGATAGTTTATTACCTATACTTGGTGAACCAATAGAATTTGAAGTTATAACTCCTAATCCAATTGTTCCATAATGGCAAAGTCAACTAATAAACAAAATATTAAAAAATCATTTGGCAAGAAAAAACATGGTATTGCCAAGAAAAAACTTAATAAACATGAGTGCAAAAAAGAGTATAACAGACAAGGCAGGTAATTTAGGTATGCCTATTTCATTTGAACAGTTCTCTAAAGACCCTGTTAAGGGTTTATTGTTTATAGTATTAATAGCTATTGGCTATTTATACGTGGACGGCAAAATGAATTATCAATCACAAATAACAAAGCATGAAGAAAAGATTATTGTACTAGAAAATAAAGTAGATATGCTTTCTATAACTTTAAAGCGTTCTGATAGTGCATTAGCTGTAGCAGTAACTAAACTAGAAATATTAACACAAATAAATAAATAATGAAAACAATTTTGTCATCTATTTTACTTGCCTTATTAGTTATTACAACTTCTGAACCAATAAGGTCAAATAAAGACCTAACAGAAATAGATGCAATACTAGCTAAGTCTCAGAAAAATATGCAGAAAGCTTCTAAAGTAACTAAAGTAGCTGACCAACAGCAAAAGGCTAAAATGACTGAACTCCATGAAACAGTTACAAAACTAGAAGAAGAAAAAATAATATTACAAACAACACTAACAGAAACTAAAACTGAACTTCAAAATGTTAAAGAAATTATTAATACTAACGCTGCTGATACTGGTGAGCAGTTCCAGCTATTCCCAGAGAATTAGAACTATAGGTCAAGATACCTTTGTTACATTTAGTCGTGAGCAAGCAAAAGCAATTAATGATACTTTTGTATATCAGAAACAAACAATTAGTAAATTAAAAACGAAAGATAGTTTAATGTTAACAAACATTAATTATCTAATTAAACAAGATAGCACTCATAGAGTAAAAGATAGTTTAATATACTTTGAGCAAATACTACCAGCATTAAAAGAAATAAAACAATTGCTTGTTGCTCAAGTTGAAACACCATTTAAACGTAATATAGAAATAGGTGTAGGTGCAGGTGTATCAACATACTTTGGAGAGTACAGACCATTTAGTCAAGTAATTAATGGTAAGTATTACATCCCATCAGGTGTTGGTATCTTAAAATATAACTATCAAAAGCATTTAACATTAAGATTTGAAGCTATTGGAACTAATGTATCAGCAGAACTAATTAATAGAAAATTAGTAATGGGTACAATATTAGCTGATTACAACATAGCACCTAATATGTGTAGCATAAAGGTAGGAATGATACCATCGGTAAGTGTGGGATATACGATATTTGGTTTAACTAATGCAATAATTGCAGGTGCAGGTATTAAGTCATACTTTACCGACAAGACAGCATTAGAGATAAACATAAGGCACACTCTTACAAACATTGACAATGCAGGTAATAGTGATAACTTTATTTTTGGACATTTAATAATAACAAGAAAAATACTATGAAATTTTTTAAAGACTTATTTGACGACAATAACTCTATCAACGAAAAGGCTGTTGTAGGGTTTATTGCTTTTTTTATGCTTGTTATAGCATTAGGTGTAGACCTATTAACAGGCTATTTCGGTAATCCATTAGTAATTAATGAGTTTATCTTTGACGGATTTATGGTTATCATATTAGGTGCATTTGGCATTGCATCAGTAGATAAATGGATGAACAAAAAAAATAATAATAATACCCCAAATGAGTAACATATCTAAACACATTACATTAAAAGAAGCCACCTATTCAGCAACAGGTGAAGCCAAAGGTGTTGACAATACTCCAACCCCTGAACATTTAGAAAACATGAAGTTGTTGGCTGAAAAAGTATTTGAGCCACTAAGGGAGTGGTATGGTAAACCTATAAAGATTAACTCTTTTTACAGGGGCAAAGCTTTAAATGCAGCCATAGCGGGAAGTAGTTCAACGAGCCAACATTGTTTTGGGCAGGCTATGGACATTGATACCGCCTCTGACAACAAGAAGTTGTTTGATTATATTAAGGATAATTTA
Source organism: Pirellulales bacterium (assembly GCA_044355515.1). Taxonomy (GTDB): domain Bacteria; phylum Planctomycetota; class Planctomycetia; order Pirellulales; family UBA1268; genus QWPN01. The sequence continues at coordinate 6,063 of JBIKXY010000388.1, read as the reverse complement.
GATTTTGACCAAGCGATAGCTGAGTTCCCTACCAATGGTATACCTTCATGGGTTCATGTATCCTATAAGAAAACAGGCAATAGGAAACAAGTGCTTGTGGCAAAAAAAGTAAATGGCAAGGCAACGTATATCCCTTATAAATCTGATAAAGACTTATTGTAATGGCTTATTTGTATAGACATATTAGATTAGATAAAAACGTGCCTTTTTACATAGGCATAGGGAAATATGACGACCAATTTAAAAGAGCTTATTCTGTTAAAAACAGAAATGTATATTGGAATAATATAGTAAATTTAACCGAATATAAAGTTCAGATAATGTTATCAAATTTAACATGGGAACAAGCTTGTGAGAAGGAGATAGAATTTATTGCTTTATACAAAAAAAATACTGAATCAGGCACATTATGTAATATTTCAAATGGGGGTAATGGAGGTTTTCTTAGTGATGAAGTAAACAAAAAGCGAAGTAAAACTTTGAAAGGTCATAAAGTATCAGAAGAAACTAAATTAAAAATTAGTAACAAAGCAAAAAATAGAAAGGCAAGCATTGAAACAAAAAAGAAAATGTCAGAAGTTCACAAAATGAATAAAACAGGACATTGGCTTGAAAGCAAAGGTCATAAAAATGGAAGAGCTTATAAAATTGACCAATATGATTTAAATAATAATTTTATTAAAACTTGGGATTGCGCTAAATATGCTGTTGATTTTTATAATATACAAAAATCTTCTATAAATGGATGTATACACGGAAGGCAAAAAACTGCTGGTGGGTATATTTGGAAAAAAAATAATTTAAAATAACATTAGAGCTAAAAAAGTTAATGGCAAGTCTACTTACGAGCCATACAAATAACCTAACCATTTTTAATCAGCTTTTTAAGGTATCTTTCTAACAAAAGACGCTTTACTTCTGAATCTAAAGAAACTTTCCCTTCGTTAAACTTCTTTATCTCTTGCCTGATAGACCTAATATCGTTTATGTTTACGGACTTGTTTAATTCTGTATGTAAACGAGTAGATTCATTAATGGCGGCATATTCTCTTACGGATTGTTTTTCGGCTTCAGAGAAAGAAATAACGCCATCCCTTTCCAATCTATTATAAATAGCGTTGCCCTTATCATCAACTATCTTTGTACGCCTGTATGTTTCTATGCAATGTTTGAGGTTTTCTTGGAACATCTTTTCCTTTTCCTCGTCAGAGGGTTCTAATGCTTTACGTTCCTCATATACCTTTAATTGTTTGGCTTTAGCTAATTTGTCTTCTTTATAGGCATTTAACCATTTAACATAGTTGGTTACGGTAAGGGCGTTGTATTCATTTTTTGTTCCTTCAACGAGCGCAATCCTAACCTCTACAAGCGTAAGGTCTGAATAGTTTTTCTTCAACTCATTGCATAGGTCGTCCACATCAAAGGCTAAGTTCGTTACACTTAATTTAGACCTGTCGTGTAGGTATATTATTAGCAACGCAATCTTTTCTTTCATGTAATCCCTTTCGAGATTCCTTATGTGTTTTGTAACTGCTAATTCGTTGTTCATCTGTTCAGAAACTCCATTAATTGTTTGTGATTGTTATTAATTATAGAAGCCTTGCGCTCCTCTTGTAGAGGGTAGAAGTCAAGCCAATTGTTTATGTTAGACCTATCCACAATATCTATCGCCCTTTGTATATCCCCTAAAGATAGGTTCATAAGACTTTTCTTTAGCATCTTTTGCGCCCTTGGCGTTGCAGGTTTCTTCATCTTTGTACGCATTTCCAAGAAAGCTTCCCAAGCCTCCAATAACTCCCCCTCAAAAGGTTTATTATAAATAGAATCTATTTTTTCGGCTATATCGTATAGGTTGCTATCAGCCTTGATTGTTTTAAGTATATCAAATACGTGCTGTTTCATAAACTATTTGCTCCTAATGTGTAGTATTTGGTCTTTAGTCCATAAACTATCTCTGTATATATTACAATCTTTGATAGTGTCAGTAAATGGTTTTACGTTTGAGAAAAATGGCTCTCCTACTAATTTCCTTTGCACCATTGTCCTTACAATATTATTTTTAGAATCTACGTGATAGTTGTATATGTGCCAACTATTGTCATACATTTGTTCTGTTATAGTTGTTGATTTAAACTCTATTATCTTGTTGTAATAATGAGACCTCCAAAACCCTACCAAGGAATCGCTAACAAGTTTTATCCTTGGTCTTACATAATGAGTGCTTGGCTGTACGGGTATCGTGTCTTTGATTTGTTCTTTGGTGCATCCTGCAACCAATAAAATTAGTAATAGTTTTTTCATTTGTTGTACGTTTCTTTGTAGTATGATTCGGCTGTTAATTGTTCTATAACCCATTATCTGATATTTCGCCAAAACTATCTTTATCTTCCAATTTTGGAGAGTTATATTTTTTCATTTGCTGTGTAGTAATTTTATAATTACAGAATCTTGATAATGCCTGTCGCAATCAAGTTGCTTAATGAGGCTAACATGGGCGTGGTTCATACCATAGTAGTACGCTAACATTACGCTCAAGGCTAATATTACAATCGGGTAGATTGTTTCTTTGATTTGTTTCATAAATGTGTGTTTGTTAGTTGGTTGTCACCACTTTACCTTGTTCGCCCAATATGCCGCACTCATATTCCCTTTGTTAATATTCTTGGCGTGGCGTGCTTTGAAAGACTTTCTGCGTGCCTTATCCGCTTCGCTTTCACCCGCTCGTGCAGGGCTTCCTTTTACGCCCTGCTGACCAAAGCGTATAATCTTTTCTTTGCCGCCTGCGCAAGCCTTTACGATATGCGACTTCTTGGGGTGTGATGGTGTAGCCTTGGGTTTGTTGCAAGGCATATCGTCTTTGCTAACCTTTTTCATAATACAAATATAAGTTATTTGTACATTTCTTTTAGCTTTTTAATTGCGTCCTTTGGAGTTTTCTTAGCGTCCAAAGTGTAGTTCATGTAGTGGTCTTTGTCAAGCTCCTTATTGAACACAAGTCCCATTGGCTCAAAGTAATCGCTAACACGGGTGCTTAGTTTCATACAGCCGCATTTACATTTAGTTTTAGTAATCTTGTACGCCTTTGACAAGTTAAGTGTTTCTCCTGAAAGGAAAGCGTTTGCGATAACGCTCATTTGTGATGGTTTTTTCATTGTTTAGTTAAATTATATGTGTTCTTTTTTATTACATTATTTAAAACTGCTGATACATACGACCGAGATACTTTTAAATCTTTAGCACATTCTGTATGGGATTTATATATTCTCACTTCCCCATTAGGCAATATAGCTTGAACTTTTTTTGCTTGTATTGGATTTTCCCAATTTTCTTTTAGCCCTTTTAAGTTTCTTTTGTTGCCTAAAACACGTGTTGAATGAAGTTCATTTTCTTGTTTAGTAACCCATTCAAGATTTTCTTTTCTGTTGTCTGATTTTATCCCATTTTTATGATTAACAAAAGGTTTGTTGTAAGGATTTGGCACAAAAGCAATAGCAACCATTCTATGGACTAAAAATCTTTTATTGCCCTTACTAAAAGCTGTATATCCGCTTGTGTTTTTAAACAAAACCCTATTTTTATCCATGTTAAGGTATTTCACGTTACCATAAGAGCCTACCTTAAATTTGTAGCCCCTAAAATATATTTCTTTAAATTCTTCCATGTGTACAAATGTAATATTACAACAATTGTTCATTTAAAATAGATATAAACGAGATATCAACCTATATAAGCATAATCATTCGTATATTGATTTCTTATTTTTCTAAAAGCTGTAAACCTATTGCACAATTCTTTCCAATCTTTTTCTGTTTGGTTGCTATACTCAGTAAGGTCATTGATTGTATTTCGACCATGTATAACGGTGCTATAATGTACTCCATTGGTTAGTTCCCCTATTCTTTTAAGCGGCTTAGATGTGTACACCCACGCAAACCAATAATACAAATGTCTAATAACCACAATCTCACGCTTCCTTGTTTTTCTTGTTACTTCTATTCGTTTAACCCCATAATAGTCGCAAATTATTTCAAATATTCCGTCAAGAGTTATGTCTTCTTTGTTGTTTAGTAAATTGTAAAACTGAGGCAAGTCAAACTTGCTTATTGTATATCCTGCTTTCATGGTAGCTTTTTCTTTAAGTGTTCTATAAATGATTCCATTTTGTGTGTGTAGTAGCTATCAAATTTCTCGTAGCCTTCGTTGTTTTGTTGCCAATTCAGGAAGATAACGGCACGCAATCTTTGAGAGGGGCTTTTTGCCGTGTTAGTTAGCATATCAGCCTTTATCTGTTCCATCAACTCCTTTTCTGTGGGCGTAAATGTTTCGGGCTTTATAGCCAAAAAACAAAAGGAATTGTTAAGGGATAATAGTTTACCACCTTCACCCTCTCCAAGTTCGTGCGTTCCAAATGTTAGTTTAAGGGTCTTGTCCTTGCGTGTAGCAACGCCTTCAAGTTGTGCGGGTACAAGTATCATATCTTAAAACTAATTGCTATGGTTTGTTTTCCTTCTGTAAATTGTGCAGGCGGTATCATCTCGCCCGTTTGAGGGTCAGGAATCTCCGTGCCTAACTTGTACGCTTGCTTGGCTATTTCGTTCAGAGCCTTTAACCTTTGCTCGGTTGCTGCTATGCTTTGAATGTGGGCGTAATCCCATTTGCCTGCTGCGCTCTTTAGTTCTACCATTGCGCCTGCTTCTTGAAACTTCTTCTCTCCGTACTTCATAGCTTCGTCAATAGCGGATTCCTGTATTTCCTTGATAACGCCTGCGGATAATTCAGCTATGCGTTTAAGCGTGATATAAGACCTTAAAGGGTTGCGCTTGCCTTCCGCTACCTGAAAGCTAAGGTTAGTGATGTAGTCAATAACATCGTTCTCTGTTGTAGCAGGCGGGAGTTGCTCGTTCTCCCGTTCCTGCATAAATAAGTCTTTGCTCATAATTAAAAAGGTAAATCATCAGGGTCTTCGTTGTCCATAGCTTGCGAGGCAATAGCTTCTGTCACGTGCGGAGTAATAGCAAACTTGTACTCCTCTGATTGCTTCATTTTGTCCTTTAAAAAGTCAGGTAGGCTTTCAAATTTCTCCAAGCTAAAAGGAGTGTAGGTAAATTCAAAGTTGCCATTAATCTGTGGAGGGCACGTCATACCCTTTGGCAAGGTACTAACGCTTGATATTTCAGCGTAAACACTACCTGCTTTGCTCGTCTTGTGAATGATAGACAATAGACAAGGTTTGCCAAGTAGGGCTGTAACGTCAAACGATTCGCTTTCCTTTTCGGTAAAGCCTTTGCCTCTCCAAGATTCTAAGAACTTGCGCAAGGTAGCCTTCTCGTTCATTGACAAGGTAAATTCCTTGCTGATTGAATAAGGTTTTTCCCCTTCTTCTTCCTTAAAAACTTTCGTTTCTGTGGGTAGTTCCCACGTAATACGGACTTTGTTTAACTTTTTAGTTTGACCTAAAATGTTTTCTTCGATTGTTCCAATGTGTACCATTGAATAACATCTTGCAGGGTACGTGCCTGCGGCTACGGGTTCGTAATTAGACCCGCCTTTGTTTGTTGCTGTAATTGGCATTGTTGTTAATTGTTTAAGAGTGTAATTGTTTTAATTAATATACAAATATAATATTTGTTTTGTTTAGAATCAATCTAAATTATGATTATTTAAAATGGCAAATATTCTTTTTGAACTTCCACATAAGTAAGTGGATATGTACGCTTTTTTAGACTGCTAAGGCTTCTGAATTTCCTGTCTATATAATACCCTTTGCACTCTATACCTTTGCTCTTTTTTACTTGCATTTTTAATTGTTTTCGGTATTGCATCCGCTTGTTAAAGTTGGTCATTACCCAAAGGTCATTACCACTAAAATAATGATTTGGTAGATTCTTGATTCCGTGTGTAATTATTAGCATACTTCTTACATTAGTAGCGTGTGTCCAGTAGTTATACACAATAAAATTTAATAGTCAGTCAAAAAAGAAATTAAACTATCAAAGTTATCAAATTCTTGTGTGTTACTATTCCAATAATAATCATCATCATCCCATTCTTTTTCGTGTTTAG
>JBIKXY010000284.1:0-3588 GCA_044355515.1 Pirellulales bacterium | reverse complement strand
GCCGCGGCCTCGTGGACACGCCGGGCGACCTCGGCCTGCGGGGCGAGCCGCCGGCCAACCAGCCGCTGCTCGACGACCTGGCCCGTCGGTTCGTGGACGAAGGGGGCTGGAGCCTCCGCTGGCTCCATCGCGAGATCGTGATGAGCCAGGCCTGGAGGCAGTCGAGCCGCCGCCGCGACGACCTCGCCGCGGTCGATCCCGACAACCGGCTCTTTGGCCGGGCCGTCGTCCGCCGGCTCGACTGGGAGCCCTGGCGGGATTCGCTGCTCGCGGCCTCCGGCTCGCTCGACCGCAGCTGCCGCGGCGGCCGGCCGGTGGAGCTCGACGCCGCCGAGGCCGCCACCCGGCGAACGATCGAGATCCTGGTGGACCGGCAGTTTCTCCCCGGCCTGATGCGGGCCTTCGACCAGACGGCCACCGACATCTGCACGCATGTCCGCACCCGCACGCTCGTGCCGCAGCAGTCGCTCGCCGCGCTCAACTCGCCCTTGGTCGTGGCGGCCGCCCGCGGCCTGGCCGCCCGGGCCGCCCGCGAGGCGGGGGAGGCGCAGGGGGAGGGGCAGGGGTCCGACGCCGAGTGGACCCGGCGGCTGTGGCGAGCGGCGCTGTCCCGCGATCCGGCCCCCGACGAGCTGGCCGCTTCGCTCGCCTGGCTCGAGGCGGAGCGGGGCGGAGCCACCGGCGACTCGGCCGCCGGCTACACGTCGCGGGAGCGGCTCGCGCAGGCGGTGCTCGTGACCGCCGAGTTCGAACACGTCGATTGACGCTGCCGCGGCAGGCAGGGCACGGGAGACTCCGCGATGACCAGCACGAGCGATCACGACCCGGCGGGCCTCTGCCTGCCCCGGCGGGAACTGTTGCGACGGGCCGGCATGGGGCTCGGCTGGCTGGGAGCGGCGAGCCTGCTTTCGGCCGAGGCCAAGGCGGCGGCTGCCACTGCCGCGGCTCAGGGCGGCGGGCTGCCGCTCGACCTGGCCGTGCGGCCGCCCCATTTCGCCCCTCGTGCCCGGGCCGTGATCCACATCTTCGCCAACGGCGGCCCGAGCCATCTCGACACCTTCGACCCCAAGCCGGCGCTGGCCGCGTATGCCGGCCGCGAACTGCCCACGGGCTCGCTCAAGACCGAGCGGCGGACGGGCTTCGCCCTGCCGAGCCCGTTCAAGTTCACGCAGCATGGCGAGAGCGGCCTGCCGGTCAGCGATCTCTTCCCGAACGTGGCCCGGCATGCCGACCGGCTGCTGGTGGTGCGGTCGATGCACGCCGAGGTGCCCAACCACGAGCCGTCGCTGATGCTGATGAACTGCGGCGACTCGCGGCTGGTGCGGCCGAGCATGGGCGCCTGGGTCACCTATGGCCTGGGCTCGGAAAACCAAAACCTGCCGGGCTTCATCGCCCTCTGCCCCGGCGGCTATCCGATCAAGGCCACGGAAAACTGGCGGAGCGCCTTTCTGCCGGCAGCCTTCCAGGCGACCTCGATCGATCCCACCAGCCAGACGGCCGACACGTTGATCGAGAACCTCCGGCATCCCGTCTCCGGCCGTGACGCGCAGCGGCGGGCCCTCGACCTGGCGCTCGCGCTCGACCGGCGGCATGCGGAGGCCCGCCCGGGCGAGGCAGCGCTCGACGCCCGGCTCGAGACGATGGAGCTCGCCTGGCGGATGCAGAGCGAGGCGGCCGAGGCCTTCGATCTCTCCCGCGAGCCGGCCCACGTGCGGGCCCGCTATGGCGACACCGTGCACGGCCGGCAGATGCTCCTGGCCCGGCGGCTGGTGGAGCGCGGCGTGCGATACGTGCAGGTCTGGCATGGCAAGGGGCAGCCCTGGGACAGCCACGGCGACATCGCCGGCGAACACCGCAAGCTTGCCCGCCAGAGCGACGGCCCGATCGCCGCCCTGCTCGACGACCTCCTGCGGATGGGCCTGTTCGAGAGCACGCTCGTGCTCTGGGGTGGCGAGTTCGGCCGCACGCCGACGGCCGAACTGCCCAACGACGTGGGGGGCAACGGCACCGGCCGCGACCACAACCACCACGGCTTCTCGATCTGGCTGGCCGGCGGCGGCATGAAGGGGGGCACGGCCTACGGCGCCACCGACGAGTTCGGCTTCAAGGCGGTGGAGAAGCCGGTGCACGTCCACGACCTCCACGCCACGATGCTCCACCTGCTCGGCCTCGACCACGAGCGGCTCACCTTCCGCCACGCCGGCCGCGACTTCCGGCTCACCGACGTCCATGGCCGGGTGATCAGGGACTGGCTGGCCTAGAGCGGTTCGCCCGGGACGAGGCCCGGGAGTGCCGCTCGGGCCGATTTGTGCCGCAACCGTTCAGCAGCCATACTTTCGAGATCGATGACCACATCCTGGAGGACGGTGGAGGCTCTCGGGTCGCCGTCGCCTCATTGTTCCGCCGGAGTTGTGCATCCATGGCCATCCTGCCCCCCGCCTCCCGTTTCACTCGCCCGCTCGCCGCCTCCGGCCTGCTGCTTGCCGCCTGCTGCCTGGCTGCCGGCGGCTGCGGCTTTTCCCTGGGCCGGCTGACGGATTCCGCCCCCGAAGCCGCGGCGGCTGCGAAGGCAGGGCCGGCCGCGAAGACCGAGTTGGCCGGGCCGGCGGCCTCTGCCTCCCCGCGGTCTGAACCACCCGCGGCAGAGTCTCCACCGTCGTTCAAGGTCGAGTCCCGCACCTGGCAGGCGACCGTCCGCTCGCAGGGGGGGCTGATCGCCGACGAGCTGGCCGTGATCGGGGCCCGGATGCCGGGCCGGATCAGGGAGGTGGCCGTCGAGGTCGGGCAACAGGTGACCGCCGGCGACGTGCTCGTGCGGCTCGACGAGGCCGAACTTCGGCTCCGGGTCGAGCAGGCCCGAGCCCAGCTCGCCCGGGCCCGCGTCTCGCTTGGGCTCGGACCGTTGGCCGACGAAGCCGAGACCGTCCAGTGCGCCGACGACACCGACACCATCGACGTCGCCGCCGCTCCCGAGGTCGTCCGCGAGCGGGCCCGCCTCGAGGAGGCCCGCGGCCAGCTCCTCCGGCTCGAGGCCCTGGTCGGCCGCAACGCCGTCTCCCGCACCGACCTCGAAGCCGGGATCGCGACGGTGGCGGTGGCCGAGGCCACGCTGGCCGCGGCGATGCAGCAGGTCGAGGAGAAGGTGGCGCTCGTCAAGGTGCAGCGGACGACCCTGGCGCTCGCCCGTGAAGCGGCCGCGCAGGCGGTCATCCGCGCTCCCTTCGACGGGGTGGTGCAGTCGCGGCACGGCAGCTCGCCGGGCGCGTCGGTCCAGCTCGGCGACCCGCTCGTGACGCTCGTGCGGACCGACCCGCTGCGGTTTCGGGGCACCGTGCCGGAGCGGCAGTCGCTCAAGCTCCGGGTCGGGCAGCAGGTGCTCGTGCGGCTCGACAGCGTGGCCAAGCCGATCGCCTCGACGGTGGCCCGGATCGCCCCGCTGCTCGACGAGCTGAGCCGCACGCTCGTGTTCGAGGCCGACATCCCCAATCCGGAAGGCTGCCTGCGGTCGGGGCTGTTCGCCGAGGCCGACGTGGTCGTGGACGAGCAGGCCCAGGCGCTCGTCGTGCCCCTCTCCTCCGTCCGGGAGTT
>JBIKXY010000282.1:0-3592 GCA_044355515.1 Pirellulales bacterium | reverse complement strand
AGCGGCCGGGCAGCGGCGCCGATGGAGGTCGATCGCGAGGCGGGCGCCGGTCACGGCGTTTCGCAGTTCGTGGGCGAAGCCGGCGGCGAGCTGGCCCAGGAGCCGCTGCCGCTCCCCGGCCACGAGGTTGGTGCGGAGCTGGGCGAGCGTGCCGCTCAGGTGGTTGACGCCGGCCACGAGCCGGCCGATGTCGTCGTGGGCCGGCTCGTCGCCGGCGGCCATGTCCACGAGTTTCTCCCCGAAGCGACCGGCCGCGATCGTGGCCACGTGCCTTTCCACGGCCCCGATCCGGCGGGCCAGCCGGGCCGTGGCCACCAGGCCCAGCGGCACAAGCACCGCGAGGGTCGCCGCCGCCACGGCCAGCACCGGCCAGATCGCCTCGAGGGTGGTGCCCACGAGGCTGGAGACGGGCGTGAGGACGAGCACCGTCTCGGGTCGGACGCCGCGGGACCGTGCTGTGCCCACGTGGTAGCGGCGGCCGTCGAGCAGGATATTGCTGCCGGCGGCCGCGGCGATTCCGGCCGGATCGTGCCGGGCGAGCACGTCGGCCGCGAGCGTCGTCAGGCCGGCGGTGGCCGTGGCCGAGTTCCAGACCAGGAACTCCGAGCCCGTGAGCTGCTCCAGCGTCTCGAGCACCTGCGGCGAGAAGGCCACCCGCGACGACTCGAGCGCGGCCGCGACCCGCCGCTGCTGGGCCGCGGCGGCCTCGAACGCCCGCCGGGCGGCGAGGAACGCGGCGCAGGCCACGTTGGCCACCACCGCCGCCAGCACGAGCCCCACCACCGGCAGCACGAGCAGGCGAAACAGCGAGCGGCCGGGGCGCGGGGCTGTCATGGGGCGCTTATCAGGCCGAGGGCGTGCCCGGCCCGAGGGCCGCGCGGGCGTTGCCGGAGCAGACGGCCGTCACGAGCTCGTCGAGCCAATCCCGGCGATCCGGCAGCCGGCCGGTCGCCACGTCGCCCCCCACCAGGTCGCAGAGGATCCGGCGGAAGTATTCGTGCCGCGGATAGGAGAGGAACGACCGCGAGTCGGTCACCATTCCCACGAACCGCGACAACAGCCCCATGTCGGAAAGCATGTTCAGCTGCTCCCGCATGCCCCGCTCCTGGTCGAGGAACCACCAGCCGCTGCCCCACTGGATCTTGCCGGGCGTGACGCCGTCTTGGAACGAGCCCGGCAGCGCGGCGAACAGGGCGTTATCGGCGGGATTGATGTTGTAGAGGATCGTGCGACCGAGTGATTCCTCGGCGGCGAGCGTGCCCAAAAACCGCACGAGCCCGGGCCCCTGGCGGGCGTCGCCGATCGTGTCGCAGCCGGCGTCGGCGCCGAGCCTGCTCGCCAGGAGCGGGTTGGGATCGCGGACCGGGCCCAGATGCAGTTGGGTCACCCAGCCGCCCGCGTGGTTGAGCCGCGCGATGTGGAGCATGATCCGCACGGCGAAGCGGTCGGCCTCCGCGCGAGTGGCGGCCGTGCCCGCCATGGCCCGCTGCCAGATCGCCGCCGCCTCGCCGTCGGTGCACTCGACGTCGGGGAGGTATTCGAGGCCGTGGTCGGTGGCCCGGCAGCCGGCCCGGCCAAAGTCGGCATGCCGCTTTTCCAGCGCCGCGAGCAGGCCGGGAAAGGTGTCGGTGGCGAGCCCCGAGATGTCGGCGAGCCGGCGGGCCCAGGCCTGCACGCGGTCGGGCTGCCTGACCTTGAGCGCCGCGTCGGGCCGGAAGGTGGGCACGACCCGGGTCGGGCAGCCCGAAGCTGCGATCTTCGCGTGCCAGTCGAGCGGATCGGCCGGGTCGTCGGTGGTGCCGACGAAGTCCACCTGGAACCGCCGGAGGATCCCGCGGGCCGAGAGGTCGGAGGTGGCAAGCTGCCGGTTGGCCTCGGCCCAGATCGAATCGGCCGACGACTCCTCGAGCAAAGTCTCGATCCCGAAGTGCCGGGCGAGCTCGAGATGCGTCCAGTGGAAGAGCGGGTTGCGGAGCGTGTGGGGCACCGTCCGGGCCCAGGCCCGAAACTTTTCGAGCGGGGGAGCGGAGCCCGTGATCAGGTCTTCGGCGACGCCGTCGGCCCGCATGGCCCGCCACTTGTAATGGTCTCCCTCGAGCCAGGCCTCGTGGAGGTTCGCGAACCGGCGGTCCTCGGCGATGTCCTGGGGCGAGAGGTGGCAGTGGTAGTCGACGATCGGCTGGAGAGCCGCCACGCGGTGGTAGAGGTCGCGGGCAGGGTCGCTCGCGAGCAGGAAGTCGGCGGCGAGGAAGGGCATCGGCGGGCGGAGGCTCCAAACAGGGGGCGGGCAGCGAAACCCGAGTCTACCGACCGGCCGCGGCCGGCATGGGCCGCGGCGGCAGGGTATGGTTGATGGAGTTCCCCGTTCGCCAAGCAGCCGGTGGGCCCGATGACGCTTCCTCGTGCCGCGATCACGCTCGTCGTCGTGACCGCCGCTTGGCTGGCGAAGCCCGCCACCGCCGAGCAGGGCTTTGGGCTGGGTAACTGGGGGGGCAACAGCGTGGCGGTGGGTCGGAACACCTTCTATGCCAACGGCCTTGTTTCTCAGCGGCTGGGCCGGACGGAATACTTCAATAATGGCCTGGTGGGGCAGCGGGTGGGCAACCTGACGCTTTACACCAACGGCCTCGTGGCCGGGCAGGGCCGCCGCACCACCTATTTCAGCAATCTCGCGGTGGGTGTGCCCGTGACGCCACCGGCGGCCGGCCGGCCGGGCATCATGGTCTACGGCGGAGGCTATCCCTATCCGCTCGGGCCGGGGCCGAACCCCTTCGGCCCCCCCGCGGCCCACGGTGTCGCCCCGGCGGCCAACTCGACGACGCCCTGGGCCCGCACACCGTGGGGCCGGTGAGAGGCCGGCCCGGGACCGCACGCTTCCGGAACCCCCCAGCCGCGCCTCACCCCAGGATCCGTCTGACCTGCTTCTGGTACCTGGCAGGCGTCATCCCCGTCAGCCCGCTGAAGATCCGGGTGAAATGGCTCTGGGAAGAGAACCCGAGATCGAGGGCGATGCTTGGCAGGGAGGCGTCGGCCTTCAACGCTTCGAGTGACCGGAGGATCCGCCTGCGGGTGATGAACCGGCACAGGCTCAGCCCGGTCGATTGCCGAAACTTTTTGGCGAAGTGACTGGGAGATAGTCCGACACGCCAGCCCAGGTCGCTCAGGGACGGAGCGATCGCGAGGTGGGCGTCAAGATACGCCACGAGGTCATTCATCGTCCGTCTGTCGAACACGCTCGCATCGTCGCGCCAGTCCGGTGAGCCGCCCCCCGAAAGTTCGACAAGCCGAAGAATCAGGTGGCGCGCCGCTTCGTCCGCAGGATTGGCGGCCCCGGGGGAGTGTGGATCGCAGGAGCACACGGTCAGCATCGCCTGCCGCAGGATCGGGTCGTCGGGCAGGAGCCAGCGCCGCCAATCGGGCTGCCGCTCGATCCCCTCGCTGCGGGTGATTTCGCGAAGATGGCGGTCCGGGATGTAGCAGGCGACCACGTCGCCCGGCGATTCCGTGTGGATGAAGAACTGGCTGTGCTCGCCGTCGCATGGTCTGAAATGCAGCGTCCCGGCATGCTCGGTCCACCGCCGCTCGTCGCCGC
>JBIKXY010000283.1:0-3592 GCA_044355515.1 Pirellulales bacterium | reverse complement strand
GGCCGCATCGGGGGGCCGGAGGCCGAAGTCCCGCTCGAACCGCTCGTCCCAGGCCGCCGGCAGGTCGGCCACCGGCAGGTCGCCCTGGAGCACCGCCCGCTCGAGGTCGAAGCGGAGCATGATGTGGAGGTTGTAGGTGACCTCGTCGGCCTCGACCCGGATGAACGAGGGCCGCACGACGAGCAGCGCCTCGTGCAGCTGATCGGCCGTGGCCTCCGCGAGCGCGGCCGGAAAAGCCTGCTGCGCGAGCGGGAAGCACCACTCCCAAAACGACCGCGAGCGGCCGACGAGGTTTTCCCAGAGCCGCGACTGCGACTCGTGGATGCCGAGCGACGCCGCCTCGCCGGGCGGCAGGCCATACCATTCCGGCCGCAGCCCTTGGTCGTAGAGGCCGTGGCCCGCCTCGTGCAGCACGCCGTAGAGCGCCGTCGGCAGGAATCGCTCGTCCCAGCGGGTCGTGATCCGGCAGTCGTCGGGGCCGAGCGAGGTGCAGAAGGGATGGTCGGTCGAGTCGAGCCGGCCGCGAGCGAAGTCGAACCCGATCCGGGCCGCCACCTCGCGAACGAACGCCTGCTGGGCCGCGACCGGGTATGTCCGCTCGGTGAGCACGCGCTCGTCGGGCCGCCGTGAAGCCGCCCCGCAGGCCTGCACCAGCGGCACGATCCGCTCCCGCAACTCGGCGAACCGCGGGGCGATCGCCCGCCAGCGGCCGCCGGGCTCGTAGTCGTCGAGCAGCGAATCGTAGGGGTCGAGGTCGGGCCGCTGGCAGGCCGCCTGCTCCCGCTTGAGCGCGAACACCCGCTCGAGCCAGGGCTCGAGGTCGGCCCAGCACGACGCCGCCCGGGCGGCCACCCAGGCCTGCTGGGCTTCGACCGTGGTCCGGGCGAGCTCCTCGACGAGCCGTGGCGGCAGCCGGGCCTGCTTGTCGAAGTCGTGCTTCAAGAGCCGGATCGTGGCCTGCTCCTCGGGGCTGCCGCCGGCGGCGAGCGGACCGGCCGCGAGCGCCCCGAGCCGCTCCCCCTGGCGGGGATCGGTGCGGTGGCGATGCACGATCGCGGCCAGTTCGGCCGCCTGCTCGGCCCGCCAACCGCCGGCCCGGGGGGGCATCTTCGTCCGCTCGTCCCAGCCCACCAAGGCGTCGATCGTGGCCAACACGGCGGAACGGCGGGCGTGATCGCGGGCGGCGGCGAAGGTCTCGGCGGGCGTGGGCATGGCGGGAGACTATGATCGCGTCATCATCCCTGGCAACTGGGCCGCTGCGGAGCCGCTCCTCATGCTCGACGCGCTCGTGATCGCCCCTCACCCCGACGATGCCGAACTCGGCATGGGGGGCACGATCGGCCTGATGCTCGCCCAGGGGATGGCCGTGGGCATCCTCGACCTCTCCGACGGCGAGCCGACACCGCTGGGCTCGCCCGAAATTCGGGCTCGCGAGACGGCGGCCGCCACGGCCGTTCTGGGCGTGGCCTGGCGGGAGAACCTCGGCCTGCCCAACCGGCGACTGCGGGCCACGCTCGCCGCCCGCGGGGCGCTCGCCGGCGTGATCCGGCGGACGCGGCCGCGGTGGCTGTTCGCGCCGCACTGGGTCGATGCCCATCCCGACCACGTCGCCGCCACCAGGCTGGCCGAGGCGGCCCGGTTCTGGGCGAAGCTCACCAAATGCGACCTGCCGGGCGAGCCCTGGCACCCCGAGCGGATCTGGTACTACGGCTGCGTCCACCTGCGGGCGGTGCGCCGGCCCGCCTTCGTGGTCGATATCGGCTCGACCTGGCGGGCCAAGCAGGCGGCAATCGCCTGCTATGCCAGCCAGTTTCCCGAAACCGCCAGGCCGCCCACCGTGCCCCAGCGGGTGGCCGCGGCCGACGCCTGGTGGGGCAGCCTGATCGGCAGCTCGCACGGCGAACCCTTCTGGTCACGTGAACCGCTCGGGCTTCGCGGCTTCGACCAGTTGGTGTAGCCCGCCCTGCATCGAGCGGCACAGTTTCTCCAGCGTCCTGGCGGGGCGGGGTGGGCGAGCCCGGCTGGTGGCAGGGTTGACCCGATCAAGGCGACCTTGGGGGCGATCAGGAGGAAGGCTGCTCTTGGCCCCGGCAACCGGCCGATACCAGCCTGGGTGGTCGCGGGTTGCGTCCGCCTCGGGACTCTTCCAGGACTCGTCATGGCCGCCCGCGACATCAACGTGATCGCGCTCGTCAAGGGGTCGGAGCGCTACGTGTTCCTGTTCGACGACGACAGCCGGGCCGAGACCCTGCGAACGCTCGGCCGGCACGCCGCCAACCCCGACCTGAGCTTCTCCTGGTACGACGCCGCCGTGCTCGCCCAGAAGGTGCGGCAGGCCGCCCCTCGGCCGCGACGCCTGCGGATCGTGCCCCGGGCCGATCGCCAGATCTGAATCGCGGGGGCCGAGCCGATGGCCTCCGGAGCGGCAGCCGACCGGCCCACGTGCTCAGCGTCGGCCGAGCGATTTCTCCGGCACCTCGCCGCTGAGCGGGGCGCTTCCCCGCTCACCATCAAGAGCTACCGTGAGGATCTGCTCCAGCTCGAGGAGTTTCTCCGCTCGGCCGGCTGCCGCACCCCGGCCGACGCCACCAGCCCGGTCCTGCGGCGGTTCGCCTCCGGCCTGCATGCCGCGGGCTACGCCCCTGCCACGATCGCCCGCAAGCTCGCCAGCCTGCGGAGCTTCTACGCCTTCGGCCAACGGGAGGGCTGGATTCGCGGCAATCCGGCCAAGCCGCTCCGCAGCCCGCGGCGGCCGCGGAAGCTGCCGAAGTTCCTCACGGCCGACGAGATCGCCAGGCTGCTGGCCGCTCCCAGGCCGGCGGCAGCGGGGGGCCTGCGGGACCGCGCGATCCTGGAACTGATGTATTCCGCGGGCGTCCGCGTCCAGGAGCTCGTCAATCTCGACGACACCGATCTCGATCTCCGCAACGGCACGGTGCGAGTCCGCGGGAAGGGCCGCCGCGAGCGGCTGGGGATCGCGGGCTCGCACGCCCGCACCGCGCTGCGGGCCTGGCTGGCGACGCGGCCGAAACCGGCGGGCGGCGGGCCGCTCTCACCGCCCCCGCGGGGTCAGCAGCCCCTGTTCACCAACAAGTTCGGCCGTCGGCTCTCGGTCCGCGGCGTGGCCCGGCTGCTCGACAAGCATCTGGCCGCGGCCGGCCTGGCGGGCCGGGCCAGCCCCCACACGCTGCGGCACAGCTTCGCGACGCACCTGCTCGACGCCGGCGCCGACATTCGCAGCGTCCAGGAACTGCTCGGCCACAAGAGCCTCGTCACCACGCAGATCTACACGCACGTGACGACCCGCAAGCTGCTCGACGCCTTCGACAAGGCCCACCCCCGCGCCCGCTGAACCGGGCCCTTTCAACCGGGCCGACGCTGGTTCGTGCGAGCTCGGGGCTGCCCGACCCCGTCGCCCGGACGCTCACTTCGGCCATCGTGGCCTCCGTTCGCTCCATGCTGGCTGGTCGAGTAGGCCCGGGGGCTTTCGCCCCCAGGCCTCTCACAGAACCGGACTTGTGGGTCCCACATCCGGCTCTTTGGGTTCCGTTCTCACAGGTCAAACAGGAGCGTCTGACCAGAGGCCAGTTTC
>JBIKXY010000281.1:0-3614 GCA_044355515.1 Pirellulales bacterium | reverse complement strand
GGCGATCCCGATCACGCCCAGGTGCACGAGAAAGCCCACGGCCGCCCCCGTCACCACCAGTCGCTCCAGCCAGGCCCGCACGGGCGGGCTGTCGAGGGCGTCGAAGATGGCGGCCAACCGGCGGCGAATCGAACCGAGCACGGCAATCGCTCCAAGGTGATCGATTCGCCGGCGCCGACGACGCCCAGTCCGGAGGCATTGTAGACAGCAGCCCCCGCCGGAAATCGGGGACGGGCGCGGATTTCGCCGTCATTCGTCGCGGACACGATTTTCTGTCAGTCGAAATCCGCTCCCGTCCCCGATTTCCCGCGTCCCCGATTTCCCGTGTATCTTGTGGCGACGCCGGCTCAGGCACTGCTCGGCGAGATCCTCCGCCGAGCTCTTTTGGCATGACCACTGAACCAGCCGGCTGCTCTCCGCCACCCGCGAACCGCGGTCCCCTGCGCCGGCTCTACGATTGGGTGCTCTCCTGGGCCGATTCCCCCCATGGCACCACGGCCCTGGCGGCGATCTCGTTCGCCGAGAGCTCGTTCTTCCCGATCCCGCCCGACGTGCTCCAGATCGCGCTCTCCGTGGCCCGGCCGAGGCTGAGTTTTTTCTATGCGGCGGTCTCGATGGTGGCGAGCGTGGCGGGGGGCGTGGCCGGCTGGGCGATCGGCTGGGGCCTGTGGCAGGCGGTCGAACCCTGGTTTTTTGCGTACGTGCCCGGTTTCAGTCGCGAGAAGTTCGCCCTGGTCGAGAACCTCTATCGCGGCAACGCCTTCCTGGCGATCTTCGCGGCGGCCTTCACGCCGATTCCCTACAAGGTGTTCACGATCGCGGCCGGGGTCTTTTCGGTGCCCCTGGGCACGCTCGTGGCGGCCTCGGCGCTCGGCCGGGGCGCGCGATTCTTCCTGGTCGCGGCGGCCATGTATTTCTGCGGCGCCTCGGCCAAGCGGTTTCTCGACCGCTACCTGGAGGTCGTGACGCTCGCCCTCCTGGTCGCGATCGTGGCCGGCTTCTTCGCGATCAAGCTCTTGATGCCGAGCCACTGACGACCCCCAGATTCGTCCGAACGGCCGTCGCGCGCCACAACGCGTACGAGCACGGCCGCCCGGAGGTGCGGCCGCCGGCCGGAGGGCCGGCAAGGCTGCGGGGGCCATGGATGGCCCCGCAGCCGTGAAGCTAGAACCCGCTGAACTGCTCGAACTCGTCGTAGGGGCGGTGCTCGAGGTTCACGAACCGGGTGTAGTCCTGCTGCCAGAGGAGTTTGACGTCGTCGGTGGGGCCATTTCGCTGTTTGGCCACGATGATCTCGGCCTGCCCCTTGACGCGTTCCTTGTCCTCGTCGTTGGTCTGGTAATACTCCTCGCGGTGCACGAACATCACCACGTCGGCATCCTGCTCGATGGCGCCCGACTCGCGGAGGTGGTTGAGCCGGGGGCGGTTGTCGCGGGAGGCCTCGGCCTGGCGATTGAGCTGGGCCAGACAGAGCACCGGGATGTCGAGTTCGCGCGACATCATCTTCAGCCGCCGGGCGATCCGGGCCACCTGCTCCTGCCGCGGGTCGCGGGGATTGTCGGGCTCGATCAGCTGGAGGTAGTCGATCACGACGAGCGACAGCTCCTGCTTCCGCTTCAAGCGGCGGGCCACCGCCGCGATCTCCGTCAGCGTGCGGCCGGGCGTGTCGTCGATGTAGAGCGGCGCCGTGCCGATCTCGGCCGACTTCTGCACCAGTCGCCGCCGGTCCTCCTGCGAGATCGTGCCGTTGCGGAGCCGATGGCCGTTGACCTGGGCCGATGAGCAGAGCAGGCGGTCGGCCAGCTCGAGGCAGGCCATCTCGAGGCTCACGAACAGCACCGGCCGCCGCAGCCCGATCGCCACGTGCTCCGCGATGTTCATGGCGAACGCGGTCTTCCCCATGCTGGGGCGGGCCGCGAGGATGATCAGCTCCGAGTTGTGGAGGCCGCCGCACAGCGTGTCGAGGTCGGTGAAGCCCGTCTCCACGCCGCCGATGGCGTGCTCGTGCTTCATCCGGGCGTCCATCCGCACCATCACATCCTCGAGCACCGCCGCGATCGGCTGGGCGTCGGCCGAGCTCCGCCGCTCGAGAATGGCGAAGATTTTCTCCTCGGCCCGGGCCAGCAACTGCCGCGGCTCGTCAACCGAGTCGTAGGCGTCGCGCAGGATGTCGGTGCCCGCGTCGATCAGGTTCCGCAGCAATGCCTTGTCGCGGACGATCTGGGCGTAGTGCGTGGCGTGGGCCGCGTGCGGCACCGCCTCGAGCACGTCGGCCAGAAGCGGCGGGCCGCCGATCCGCTCGAGATCCCCCTGCGTCCGCAGCCGCTCGAGGACGATCGTCGTGTCGATCCGCTTGCCGCCGTCGTGCAGCTCGAGCAGATGGCGGTAGAGGATCTGATGGGCCTCGTCGAAGAAGTCGTCGGGCCGCACGACCAGGGCCACGTCGTCGCAGACGTCGGGCTTGATCAGGATGCTGCCCAGCACGGCCCGCTCGGCGTCGGCATTCGTGGGCCGATCTCGCCCCTGGAGACTCTCCGCCGTCGCCGAACCGCCGCCTCGGCCGGGGCGATCAACCCTCCGCCTCGTGCCGCCTTCCCGCGCGCCATCCCGTGCCGAACTCATCGTGTCGACGCCTCCCTGCGCTGCCGGATGCGTCTGCCGCTACTTCGAGCCGGCCTCGCCGCTGCTGGGAACCACCCACACCTTGAGGTCGCCCTCGACCTCCGGGGCCAACCGCACCTTGACCGTATACAGGCCCACCTCCTTGAGCGGACCCTGGAGGATGATCTGGTCGGCCGCCACGGCGAGATCCTGTTGCTTCAGCGACCGGGAGATCTCGGCCGAACCGACGGAGCCGTAGAGATGGCCTTCGTCGTTGGCGTTGGCCTCGATCGTGACGCTCGTCCGCACGAGCTCGGCCAGCACACTTCGCAGCCCGGCCAGTCGCTCGCGGGCGATCTCTTCGAGCTTGGCGCGGTGCTTTTCGACCATCCGCTTGTGATGGTCGGTGGCGATCGTGGCCAGCCCCTGCGGCAACAGGTAGTTGATGGCGTAGCCCCGCTTCACCTCCACCACCTCGCCCTGCTTGCCGAGGTGCTCCACCGGATGGACGAGAAGCAGTTCGATGCCGCCCCGGTTGCCCTTGGGCAGCCGCTTGCCGGCGGCCGCGACGAGCGGCGTGGATGTTGTGGGCATGATGGTCTCCTGCGCAAAAAGATCGTGTTGAAGTTCGGGATCGTGCGGTTGAAATCGCGGCCAGCCTCATGGCTCGGCCGCCGCTGCCGGCAGTTCGTCAGAACGGGATGTCGTCGTCGCCACCGACGCTGCCGACGGGCTCGTCAGGCCCATGATCATAAACCGGAGCCTGGTCATTTCCATGGTCGTCCCCGGAAGTCCGGCCGGCACTGCGAGGCTTGGCCCCTCCGCTGCCGCCGCGGCCCCCCTCGCCCCGGCCGCCCAGCAACTGCATCCGCTCGCAGACCACGCGAAGCTTGGAGTTTTTCTTGCCGTCTTTCTCCCAGGTGTCGAGCTTCAGCCGGCCCTCGACCAAGAGCGGCGAACCCTTGGTGACGTATTCGCCGGCCACCTCGGCTGTCCGGCCCCAGAGCGTGACA
>JBIKXY010000279.1:0-3620 GCA_044355515.1 Pirellulales bacterium | reverse complement strand
GCCGTGACAACGGCCGGATGACGCTCGCCCGGCTGCCCGAGGAGGCCGAAAGCGAGTTCTTCACCTCCACCGACACCTGGTTTCACGCGATGGCGCTCGCGCACGCCCCCGACGGCGGCATCGCGGTCGTCGATTTCTACCGCGAGATCATCGAGGACTACTCCGCGATCCCGCGGTATCTCCAGCAGCAGTACGAGCTCGACCATGGCAAGGATCGCGGGCGGATCTGGAAGATCGTGCCGGCAGAGCCGCTGCCCGTGGTGTCGGCCGACATGGCGGGCCTCCCCACCGAGGCGCTCGTGGAGGAGCTGGCGAGCGAGCGGTTCTGGCGGCGGCAGACCGCCCGCCGGCTGCTCGTCGAGCGGCGGGCGACGTCGGCCGCCCCGGCGATCGCGACGCTCGTCGGGCCATCGTCGCCGCGGCCGGCGGTGGTCAACGCCCTGCACGCGCTCGCCTCACTCGGCGTGAGCGATCCGGAGGTTATCCGCAGGGCGCTTGCGCATCCCGAGCCCGCAGTGCGGGTCCATGCCGTGGCGGTGGCCGAGCCGTTGATCGGGGCCGATGACGGGCTCTTCGACGCCGTGCTCGCCCGCGCCGAGGATTCGGATGCCGACGTCGTGCGGCGGGTGGCCATCGCGATCGGTGAATCGACCGATCCGCGGGTGCCCGACACGCTCGCCGCGATCGCCCGGCGGTCGGGCGACGTGCCCTGGATGGATGCGGCGGTGATGTCGTCGGTCGCGGGGCGGGCGGGGCAGCTGCTCGGCATCCTGCTCGCGGATCCGGCGGCGATCGGCAAGGCCGCCGGGCTCGTCGGTCCACTGGCCACGGCCGTGGCAGCGCGGCATGCGCCAGAGGAACTCTCCGCGGCGATCGCCGCGATCGCCGCAGCGGCCGACGCCCCGCTGCGGCGGGCCGCCTGGCAGGGCATGCAGCAGGCCTTCAACGCGCCGGCTTCGGTGGCTCTGGACGACGCCGCGATCGCCGCGATCCGCACGGCGGCACGCGATCCCGACCCCGCGATCGCCGAATCCGCCGGCGAGCTCGTGCGGCTGATGCGCCTCGAAACTCCGGAGGAACGGCTGCGGCGGGTCGAGTCGCTCGCCGAAAAGGTCGGCGATCCGGAGGCCGATCCGGAAACCCGGCTGGCGGCCGTCGCCGAGATGGCCGCCGAGAACGATCCCGCGGTCACGGAGAGCCTGATCGCCAGTTTCGAGTCGGCCACGCCGAAGGTGCGGGAGGCGATCCTGGAGGCCTGCTTCGCCCGGGCCGACCGGCTGCCGGCGGTGGTCGATGCACTGGAGCAGGGCACGCTTCCCCCCGCGGCCTGCTCGGCGATCCAGCGGACCGCGCTCGAACAGCATGCCGACGCCGCGCTCGCGAAGCGGGCGCATGCCCAGTTTGCGAAGCTCCTGGCCAATCTCGACGGCCAGATCGCCGACTACTCCCGGGCCCTCGCCAACCCGCGGGACCGGGCCCGCGGCGCCGCGCTCTTCAGCCAGCACTGCGGCGTCTGCCACCAGGCCCACGGCGTGGGCGTGGCGGTGGGGCCGGCACTCGCCGGCGAGGCGAGGCAGCCGGAGGAGACGCTGCTGGTGTCGATCCTCGCGCCCAACGCCCAGATCACCGGCGGCTACACGACCTACACCGTGCTCACGACCGGCGGGCAGGTCTTCAACGGGCTGCTGGTGGCCGACACCGCCTCGAGCGTGACGCTCAAGCAGCAGGAGGGCAAGACACAGACCGTGCTGCGGAAGGAGATCGATTCGATCTCGGCGAGCCCCGTGTCGCTGATGCCGGAGTCGCTCGCGAAGCAGCTCTCGCCGCAGGATGTCGCCGACATCCTCGCGTGGCTCCGCGACCCGGAGGCGAAGTGATGCAGCCGCCTCGATCGTGGCCGGGGTGCCGGAGAAGCGGGCCGCGGTGTCCGGCGGAATGGGCCGGCTGCCGTGCCGGGCAGTTGGTCGCCACGGTTTTGGCCGGCGTCGTGGCCGCGGCCGAGCCGGGCCCCGGTCCGCAGGCCTGGCCCGAACGGATCGCCGGCGTCTCGGCCGCCGAGTTTTGGAAGCAGGTGGAGGAGGGGGGGCTCCTGCCGAAGCGGTCGTATCCGTCGTTTTTTCGCCCGCTTCCCGCTGCCGCCGGCCGCGAACTCGAGGGTCGAGAGGGGGTTCTCGCCGCGCTCGATGCCTCGCTCGCCGCGGGCGATCTCCGCGACGGCCCCCATGTCGAGCTGCTCGACTACGAGGGGAGCCATGTGCTCGGCGAGCCGCAGATCCACTCCGTCCACGGCTTCCGCAACGATCGCTTCGATGTCTGGTTTCTGCTGTCGAAAACCTTCTCCGGCACGTGGGAGCAATGGGCGCTCGTGCAGGACAAGCGGGTCGAGCCCAATCTCGCCTCGTTTTTCCACTACCAGGAAGGCCGGCCCGTGCTTTCCAACGCCGAGAGCGACTGCTACCGCTGCCACGCCAACGGCCCGCGGGCGCTGTTTCCTGCCAGGCAGGATCTCGTGAGCGGCGCTAAATACGTCGCGGAGGTGAACGACTACTGCGCGAGCCTCGTCGGCGTGGAGACCGACTTCAATGGTCCGCGGCCCGAGTTCGGGGCGGAGCTTGCCGTCGCCGGGTGCACCGCCTGCCACGCGACGGGAGCCGACCGGGGCCCGCTCCACCGGGTGCAATCCCACGCCATCCGCGCCGCGATCGCCCGCGGCCGGATGCCGCCGGATGGCCCGCTCTCACGGGAAGCCGCGATCGCCCTCGAGCGCTGGCTCGAAAGCACCGACGCCGATCGGTGACCGTGGAAAAACGGGCGGGCAGGGACTTTGACCGGACGAGTCCTTACAGCCGCTTGAGCCGGGTGAACTCGTCCATCGTCACGGTCGTCAGCTCGCCGTTGTCGCGGGCCAGAATCAAGACGTCGCTGTAGACCTTGTCGTCGGGATTGCGGCGGAAGTGGAGCCCGTGCCGCCGCCGCTCCCGCCGCAAGACGCGGCCGGTGGTCGTCGTCTTCCAGGTGCCGCTCGAGCCCACCGTCACGTCGTGGACGACCTCCACCAGGTCTCCGGGCTGGAGCTCTTCGTAGAGGGCCCGAGACTCGGGGGATTCAGCGGCCATGCTCAGACCTCCTTGCTCTCGATCCAGTTCATCATCTTGCGGAGTCCGCGGCCGGTCTCGGTGAGCTTGTGCTCCCGCTCCCGGCGGCGGGTGGCCTTGAACATCGCGGCCCCGCCCCGGTTCTCCAGGATCCAGTCGCGGGCGAACTCGCCGGAGCGGATCTCCGCGAGGATCTTCTTCATTTCGGCCCGGGTCTGGTCGGTGATGATCCGCTTGCCGCGGGTGTAGTCGCCGTATTCGGCCGTGTTCGAGACGCTGTACCGCATGTACTCCAGGCCCCCCTGGTAGAGCAGGTCCACGATCAGCTTCATCTCGTGGAGGCACTCGAAGTAGGCCATCTCCGGCTGGTAGCCCGCCTCCACGAGCGTGTCGAAGCCGGCCTTGATCAGCTCGGAGACCCCTCCGCAGAGCACCGCCTGCTCGCCGAACAGATCCGTCTCGGTCTCCTCGGCGATCGTGGTCTCGATCACGCCGCCCCGGGTGCCGCCGATGCCCTTGGCATAG
>JBIKXY010000280.1:0-3620 GCA_044355515.1 Pirellulales bacterium | reverse complement strand
ACCCCAACATCGTGGCGATCGACGACGTGGGCGAGGAGGGGGGAGCGAGCTACATCACGATGGAGTTCATCGAGGGTCAGACGCTGCGGGAGCTCGTCAAGATCCGCGGCGCGGTCGAGGTTCCCAAGGCGCTCGACCTGCTGGTCCAGCTCGCCGCCGGGCTCGACTACGCCCATCGCCGCGGCGTGACCCACCGTGATCTCAAGGCCTCCAACGTGCTCGTCTCGTCGCTGGGCGAGGCCAAGCTCGTGGACTTCGGCCTGGCGGGGGTCGATGAGACCGGCGACGGCTCGCTCGGCCGGATCGACCAGCCGCGGACGATCGACTATGCCACGCTCGAGAAGCTGACCGGCAGGAAGGACGACGCGGTCCGCAGCGACATTTATTTCTTGGGGACCATCGCCTACCTGGTCGTGACGGGCGTGTCGCCGCTCAGGGAGACCCGCGACCGCAACGAGCGGGCCGATCCGCAGCGGTACCGGGGCGTCGTGCCGCTGCAGCAACGCTCCCCGGACCTCCCCAAGGACGTCATCGAGCTCGTCTCGCGGATGATGAGCCTCGACCCGCTCGAGCGCTGGCAGACGGCGGCCGATGTCCGGCGGCGGACCGAGGCCATGATCTCCCGTCGCAGCTGTGGCGCAGCCGCGGACGCTCCCGCCGAGGGGGCCGCCGCGTTGAAGGGCAGCCTGATGGTCGTCGAATCCGGCGACAAGGCCCAGCAGGTGCTGCGGGCCTTCTTCTCCAAGCTCGGCTACCGCGTGCTGCTCACGGAGAATCCCCGGCGGGCCCTGTCGCGGTTCTCGTCCTCGCCCCTCCCCGCCGATTGCCTGGTGCTCAGTGCCCGCGAGCTCGGCGCCGACGCGATCGCCGCCTTCAACTCGCTCGCGGGCGATCCCTTCCTGGCAGCGGTGCCGGCGGTGCTGTTGCTCGGCTCCGCACAAGGCGGCCTGGCGGAAGGGGCGCGGAGCGACGCCCGCCGACGCGTGGTGCAGATGCCCGTGCAGGCCGAGGCCATGGCGCGGCTGCTGCAGGAGATCGTGGCCGGAGCCTGAGGCGGCCCGGTTCGCCCCGGGTTTGGCGGGAGGGCATTCCGGGAGCCGCCGCCCTGGGGTATCCTCAGGCCGCCGTGGGTGCCGGAGGCGGACGGTGTCCGCGGCGACCCCCTTCCTGTCCCTGCCGGCCGGCGGGGCGAAAGCGACCCGCCATGGATCTCGAGGCCTACCAGACCGAGGGCTTCCACGACGAGCTGTTCGACGAGCGGCTCGAGCCCCGCCCCGGCGCCGAGCTTCTGGCCCGGCGGCTGGCCGGCTTCACCAACGGCGAGCTCGCCGAGCGGCAGCGGGCGGCCGACAAGGCGCTGCTCACGATGGGCATCACCTTCAACGTCTACGGCCACGAGGCCGGCACGGAGAAGATCTGGCCCTTCGACATCGTGCCCCGGGTGATCGACGCGGGGGAGTGGAGCCTGATCGAGCGGGGGCTGGCCCAGCGGATCCGGGCGCTGAATCTGTTTATCGACGACATCTACAACAAGCGGCAGATCGTGGCCGACAAGGTCGTGCCCGACTGGCTGGTGGACTCGGGCAAGTGCTTCCGCGGGCCGTGCGCCGGCCTGGCCCCGCCCCGCGGGATCTGGTGCCACATCACCGGCACGGATCTCGTGCGCGGGGGGGACGGGGTGATGTATGTCCTCGAGGACAACCTCCGCACGCCCTCGGGCGTGTCGTACGTGCTCGAGAACCGCGAGGTGATGAAGCGGACCTTCCCGCAGCTGTTCGAGGGGCAGCGGATCAGCCCGGTCGAAGACTACCCCGAGAAGCTGCTGGCGATGCTGCAATACGTGGCCCCGCGGCAGGCCCGGGATCCGACCGTCGTCGTGCTCACGCCGGGCATCTACAACTCCGCCTACTTCGAGCACAGCTTTCTGGCCCGGCAGATGGGTGTGGAGCTGGTCCAGGGCTCCGACCTCGTCGTCCAGGGCGACGTGGTCTTCATGCGGACCACCCGCGGCCTGGAGCGGGTGGACGTGATCTACCGGCGGATCGACGACGACTTCCTCGATCCGCTCGCCTTCCGGTCGGATTCGCTCGTGGGCGTGCCCGGGCTGATGGCCGCCTACCGGGCCGGCAACGTGGCGCTCGTCAACGCCCCGGGCACCGGGATCGCCGACGACAAGGCGGTGTATGCCTACGTGCCGGCGATCATCCGCTACTACCTCGGCGAGGACGCGATCATCCCCAACGTGCCCACCTTCGTGTGCGGCGAGCCGGCGCAGTGCGACCACGTGCTGGCGAACCTCGAGCGGCTGGTGGTCAAGCCGGCCAACGAGTCGGGGGGCTACGGGATCGTGCTCGGGCCGCGGGCTTCGCGGGACGAGCTGGCCGAGTGCCGCGAGCGGATCCGGGCCAACCCCCGCAACTACATCGCCCAGCCGATGCTCAGCCTCTCGCGGGTGCCGACGGTGGTGGGCGACGCGCTCGAGGGGCGGCACGTGGATCTCAGGCCCTTCATCCTCTACGGCGAGGAGATCTACGTCCTGCCCGGGGGCCTGACGCGGGTGGCGCTCGTGAAGGGCTCGCTGGTCGTCAACTCCTCGCAGGGGGGCGGCAGCAAGGACACCTGGGTCGTGCACACGGGAAGGTGAAGCGATGCTCTCGCGGGTGGCCGACAGCGTCTACTGGATGAACCGCCAGATCGAGCGGGCCGAGAACGTGGCCCGGTCGGTCGAGACGGCGCTCGACTTGGCGCTCGAAGGCACGATCAGCCAGGGCCGGCTCTGGAACGCGCTGGTCTGCAGCTTCGGCGACCAGGCCGACTTCCGGCTCCGGCACGGCCAGGCCGATCAGGCCAACGTGATCTCGTTTTTGGCCTTCGATCCCGCCAATCCCAACTCGATCGCCAGCTGCCTCTCCGCCGCCCGGGAAAACGCCCGCACCGTCCGCGACATGATCAGCTCCGCGATGTGGGAGGAGATCAACAAGGCCCACCTGGAGGTCCAGTCGGCCGCCCAACGCTACGGCGGCTGGCTCCATCCCCGGGAGTTTCTCGAGGAGGTGAAGCGGGCCAGCCAGCTGATCACCGGCGTGGCCGACGCCACGATGTCGCACGGCGAGGCCTGGCATTTCGGCCGCCTGGGTCGGCTGGTGGAACGGGCCGACAAGACCAGCCGCGTGCTCGACGTGGAGACATTCTTCTTGCAGCCGGCGGCCGCGTCGTTCCCGCCTGCGGGGGGCGATGCCGCCGCCAACGGCAGCGCCGCGGCGGCGCTGGTCGCGCCGCCGCGAACCGCCGCCGAGCCGCCGGGGGGCGACGCGGTCCGCTGGTCGGCCGTGCTCGAAAGCGCCAGCGCCCTGGAGATGTATCGCAAGCAATACGGCGCCGTCTCGCGGCGGCACGTGGCCGAGTTCCTGATCTTCGACCGGTTCTTCCCCCGGGCGATGCACTTCTGCCTGATCAAGGCGGAGGAGTCGCTGTTGGCGATCACGGGCGGAGCCAAGGGGGCCTACACCAATCCCGCCGAGCAGCGGCTGGGCCGGCTCCGGGCCACGCTCGACTACGGGGCGATCGACGAGGTGCTCGCCGGGGCCGGCGGGCTGCACGGCTTTTTGGACGGCTTCCAG
>JBIKXY010000007.1:0-36158 GCA_044355515.1 Pirellulales bacterium | reverse complement strand
GGTCGACGCTCAGCAGGTCGTAGTCGCCGAAGAACTTGGTCCCCTTGGCGTCCACGACGTGCCCGGTGCTGCTGAGGCGGTAGTTGGTCCGCAGCGGCTTGCCGTTGACGAGCTTGTCCGTGTTCACGATCCATCCCTGGGCATCCACCTTGCGGCCCTTGACCACCTCGCCGAGGGCGTCGACGAGCGTGCCGTCGGCCCGGCGGGTGGCGGTCACGAGGCCGGTCTTGGGGTTGGTCTTGAGACCCAGGTCGGCCCGCTTGGCGGAGAAGCCCTTCTGGCCGTGATACTTGAGGCTGTTGGGATTGGTGGACCGCACGATGATCATGAGCTTGTTTTTCCGGGCATACTCCGAAATCCTCCGGGCGTGCTCGGGGTCCATGCCGCACTGCCGGCGGAGCTGCTCGGCGAGCGACTGGGCCGTCGACTTGCGGTGCCCCTCGAGGAGCGAGTTGAGGTCCTTCTTGTTACGGCCGGCCGCGTCCTTGACCTTCTTCTCGTAGGCCGGGAACTCCTTCGAGCCGGTGATCCGGTCCACCGCGTCCTTGGTCTTGCCGCCGAGCACGATGGGCGGGTGCCCGGGCAGCGGGATGACGTTGCCGGCGACCTTGGTCAGCAGGCCGGGGAGCACCGCCTCGGTGGCGATCTGGCCGGCGAGCGTGCCGAGCAGCCGGGCCCGGCCCTCCGGGGAGGCCTGCTCCCACTCGTCGACCGTCGCGACGACCGCGTTCTCGAGCGACGTATAGGCCTGCTGGCCGAAGTCGGCGATGAACTTCGCCTTGTCGTCGGCCTGCATGAAGTTGCGGCCCTGCGTGCGGACGGCAGCGGCGAGCCCGCGCCAGGTGTCGGCGTCGAACGCCGCCACGATGGTCTTGGCGAGCCCCTCGACGGCGGCCGTGGACCCGGCGCCCAACCCGGCGGCGAAGGCGCCGCCGATTCGCATGGTCTGCTCGACGCTGTCGTAGAAGTTCTTGACCTCCTGGCCCTTGGCCTGGGCGTAGCGGTCGCGGTGCTCGGCGGCCGAATGCTGGATCGCGGCCGGGAACTCCTCCCGCACCTTGCGCCGGGTCGCCTCGACCCGCGCCCGCCGCTGCCGCTGCTCCTCCGCGGCCCGGGCCTGCTCCTCCTCCTGTCGCCGCCGCTCCGCGCCGGGATCGTCATCCTGCTTGGGCCGCTTCCGCTCGTCGTCGGTCTTTTTCCGGGGCGCGGTCGGCTGGATCGGCTCCGGATCGAAGTCCCACCACGGGCGATCCTCCCCCGTGCTGAACCGCGGATCCCGCTCGTCGGGCACCGTCACGGTCGGCAGCGGAATGTCGCCGAGGCCGAGGCCGGGAGTGGTCCCGCGGGGCGGGATCCTGGAGCCGTCGGGATTGAGGCCGTAGCGGGCCAGGAGCCGGGCCTGGGCCGCCACCGACGCGGCCTGCTGCAGCGTCGCATGGCCGGCGGCGTCAAGCTCGCCCCCGTCGGCTGCCAGGTGGGCCTGGTAGACCCGCTGCCCCTCCTCGGCGAGGAAAGCGTTGAACTCGTCGAGGAAGCGGCCCCGCAGGCCCGCCGGCGTGCGGTCCAGGAGATCGTGCAGCAGGGCCGCCTGATCGCGGGTGTAGCCGGCCTCGAGAAACCGCTCCCCGGGCACCACGAGCACGACCTTCCGCTCGCCGCTCGGGCCCCAGTCGATGCCG
The DNA here is from genome assembly GCA_044355515.1 of Pirellulales bacterium. Lineage (GTDB taxonomy): Bacteria > Planctomycetota > Planctomycetia > Pirellulales > UBA1268 > QWPN01. Next base: position 34,479 of record JBIKXY010000007.1, on the reverse strand, counting down.
ACCCGGCGGGCGGCCCAGGTGAAGGGATCGCGGTCGGCCAGCCAGTCCGAAGCCGTGAAGAACCGCTCTCCCACCCACTTCATGCCGTTCACGAGCGGGTTGTTGCCGAGGATATCGACCGCCAGATCCGACCACAGTCCCGGTTCGAACAGGGGGCTGAAGTCGATCGCGGCGAACGGGTTCGTGAACGTGATGTCCGGCAGCCGCCAGTCTCCCTCGAAGACCTTGCCGAAATCGATGCGGTCGAACCGCACGTCGAGCTTCGGCAGCGCGAGCGTGCCGAAATCGATCGCCCCCAGGAGCTTTTCCAGGTCGCCCTTGATCGTCCGGAAGTTGACATCGATCGCATGGCCGATCGATCGCTGCCCCGTGAACACGTCGATCGCGTTCCGTGTCGCCTGCTCGAGCGGCTTGAAGACGGCCTCGACGGCGTTGGTGACATTGTCCCGAGTGACGCCCCAGGCCTTGGCCCGTTGCCCCACGTATCCGCCGACCTCGAACAGGTTGAACGAGCCTCCCCCGGGCACGAGCGAAAACACGTTGCCCCCCGCGAGGCCGAAATAGCTCCCCTGCTTGGCCCGCTCCCAGGCGGCGCTGGGGCGGTTCACGAGCACCTCGGTCGAGCCGTTGCCGCGGGTCCGCTCGTGGTAGACGAGCCGCCCGGCGTCGAAGAACCGGACCTCCCGCCGGGTATCGGTCGGTCCCAGTCGCCCTCCCCAGGCGTTTTCCGTGTACTCGCTCTGCTCCAGATAGGTCGTCCCGGAGTCGGGGATACTGGCGAAGCCCCGCCACAGCTGCCGCTCCTCGAAGCCCTGCCCCGAGACCGTCCGCATCCGCACGTCATGCTCGCCGGTGCCGGCCGCGACCAGCCGCGTCACCGTCTCGCCGGCGCCGTAGTGCCCGGCCCCCGACTCCCAGGTGGTCTCCTGGAAACCGCCCCCGCTCTCGGAGAGGTATTCATAGACCAGCTTCCCGGACGTGAACCGCTGCGTCCGGTAGGTGCCGTCGGCCAGGGCCTGCATCAGCGTCAGCTCGCCCCCCACGAACCACTCCAGCTGGCCGCCGTCCTCGCCTTGGATGAGCCTCGCCCAGTCGCTGCCGTTTCGACCCTCCTGGAGCACCACGACCCCGTTTCTCGAGACGGTCATCAGCCGCGTGCCGTCCGGCTGCCAGACCGTCTCCTGCCGCTCGCCCCCCGCCGTGGTCACGGTGTCGGAGACCTTGGTGCCCTCCGCGAGCGTGGCCTGGTCGCTGCCGGTGAACTGCTCCACGCGGACGGTCCCGGCCCCGTCATCGGCGATCCGCTGCAGGCCCCCGTCCCGCCACCGCTCTTCCAGGATGACCTGGCCGTCCTGCAGGGTGAGCCGGAGGACCTCGGCCGGGGAGAAGGTCGTCCGCTGGACTTGCCGGCCGCCGGCGAGCACCCGCTCCTCGGCTGTCGGCTGCCCGGTGACGGGATCGAACGTCGTCCGCACCTGGCCGCCGGTCGCGCTCCGGAGCTCGCGGGAGAGGAGCTGCCCGCCGGCCGACCGCTCCACGGAAACGTTGCCGGCGGCGTCGGTGAGCGTGCGGATCGTCTCCCCGCCGGCCCACTGCGTCAGCCGCCGCTCGCCCGAGCCGCGGATCTCCTCCTCGGAAACCTTCGTGTCGCCGACGAGCGTCTGCACGACTCGGTCGCCGGCCGCGTTCCAGGCGGTCCGCACGAGCCGGCCGGCCGTCCACTCCTCGAGCTGTACCCGCCGCTCACCCGCGAACGTCTCGCGGCTGACGGGGCTGCCCGCCTCGAACCGCGTGGTCCGCCGGTTGCCGGCGGTGTCCCATTGGTCGAGGCTGACGAGGACGCCGCCGACGAGCACCTCGCGGACCCGGTTGCCCTGGGCGTCGAGGCCGCCCCGCTCGACGGTGTCGCCGGCGGAGATGATCGTCAGGCCGGGCCTGCCGTTCTCGAAGACCTCCTTGACGACCCTGCCGGCGTCGTCCACCAGGGTCCGCCGATACCCGCCCGTCCCGTCCCAGACCTCCTCGGCCACGAGCTTGCCGCCGGCGATCGAATGCCGCACGGCCTCGCCGTCCGTGCCCCAGAGCGTCGTGGCCGACCGGCCGGCGGCCTCGCGTTCCTCGATCCGGAGCGCGCCCTGCTCGAAGGTCTCGCGAAGCCTCGTGCCATCGATGTCGGTGACCGTCCGCTGGTAGCCGCCGCTGGAGTCCCAGGCTTCCGAGAGCAGCAGCCGGTCGCCGACGTGGGTGTCGCGGACGGTGCTCCCCTGGGGGTCGAAGCCGACCTCGAGATACCGGCCGTCCGCCGTCCAGGTGCGGGAAGCGACGAGTTCCTGCCCCACGTAGGCCGCCTCGTGGGCCAGGTTCGGCTGCTCGGTCCGCCGCGTGGTGGCGCCGCCGCCCGCCGCCAGCGACCGGTCAACGATCGGCACGACCAGGTCGTGGTCCGAGCCGTTTGCCAGCGTGACGGGCACGCGGGAGACGACGAGGTCGGCTCCCGGGCCGGTGTCCACGACGGGGCTCGCGCTCAAGGAGCCCGCCCGGAGCACGACCAGGTCCTGGCCGCCCCCGGTGCGGATCTCGAGCCGCTCCACGACCGGCGGAAACGCCGCGTGGCCCACGAGGTTGTTGCCCGCCGAGTAGTCGACGGTCACTCCGGCGTCGCTCTGGCGGACCAGGATCGCGTCGTCGCCGTCGGTGCCGTCGATCCGCAGCACCCCGTCCACCAGGGAGACCGTGAGGTCCGCGGCCATCGCGAGCCGGGGCTCGAGCCGCTCGTTCGCCAGGCTCGTCGGACAGGGGCGGGCCGCCCGACGGGCCCGACGACGCAGACGAAACGGATGCCGATGACTCATGGGCGAAACCCTGCAGGGGATCGGGGAACGGGGGGAAAGCGGCCCCGCGGGCCGCCCGCTGCTTGAATCGCCGAATCCTCCGCGGACCCGACAGGGCCCCGGAGCGGCCCGGTCGCCTTGACCCCCGGGCCGCCCGACCGCGACAATCTCGGGTTGCCCCGTGTTTTTCGCGGCCCCGCAGGCCGCAAGCCCGCCGGCCCCCGTCCCGCACCGGCAGCCCGACCCGCCCCCTGAACCGCCCCCTGAACCGCCCGACCTGCCTTATGGACACCCTCGAACGCCTCTGGGACTCGGTGACCAACGGCGCCTCCGCCCTGAGCGGCCGGGCCGAACGCTTCATCACCGGCCTGTTCGGCTCCTCCAACGCCCGCTACGTCCGCCGGCTGGAGCCCAAGATCGAAGCCATCAACCTGCTCGAGCCCCGCTACCAGGCGATCAGCGACGCCGAGCTCGCCGGCCAGACGGCCGACTTCCGCCGCCGGCTGGCGGCCGGCGAAACCCTCGACGACCTGCTGGTGGAGGCCTTCGCCGTCTGCCGTGAGGCCGGGAGGCGGTGGCTGCGGATGCGGCACTACGACGTGCAGTTGATCGGCGGGATGGTGCTCCACTCGGGGGCGATCGCCGAGATGATCACCGGCGAGGGCAAAACCCTCGTGGCCACGCTCCCGGCGTATCTCAACGCCCTCGAGGGCAAGGGCGTGCACGTGGTCACCGTCAACGACTACCTGGCCCGCCGCGACATGGAGTGGATGGCCCCGCTCTACATGGGCCTGGGCCTCTCCGTGGGGGCGATCCAGTCGGGCATGGATTCCGGGCAGCGGCAGAAAGCCTACGCCTGCGACATCACCTACGGCACCAACAACGAGTTCGGCTTCGACTACCTCCGCGACAACATGCGGATGGCCGCCCGCGGCGACGACCGCTTCCCCAAGCACATGCAGCAGGCCCAAGGGCCGCTCCAGTTCGCGATCGTGGACGAGGTGGACAACATCCTGATCGACGAGGCCCGCACCCCGCTGATCATCTCCGGCCCCGCCCACGACGACGTGGCCAAGTATGCCCGGGCCGACCAGATCGCCCGCCAGCTCAAGCCCGAGCTCCACTTCGAGGTCAAGGAAAAGGAGCATTCCGTGGCCCTCACCGAGGAGGGCGTGCGCACGGCCGAGAAGCTCGCCGGCGTGGAGAGCTTCTACACCGTGGGCAACATGGAGTGGCCGCACCTGATCGACAACTCGCTCAAGGCCCATCACCTCTACAAGCGGGACGTCAACTACGTCGTCCAGCAGGGGGAGGTGGTGATCGTGGACGAGTTCACCGGCCGGCTGATGCCGGGCCGGCAGTGGTCCGACGGGCTCCATCAGTCGGTCGAGGCGAAGGAAGGCGTGAAGATCAAGGAGGAGTCGCAGACCCTCGCCACGGTCACGCTCCAGAACTTCTTCAAGCTTTACAAGAAGCTCTCCGGCATGACCGGCACGGCCATGACCGAGGCCACCGAGTTCTGGAAGATCTACAAGCTCGACGTGATCGCGATCCCGCCCAACCGGGGCCTGCAGCGGATCAACCATCCCGACGTCATCTACCGCACCGAGCGGGAGAAGTGGGTCGCCGTGGCCGACGAGGTGGAGCGGATCAACCGCTGGGACACGCTCGCCCTGGCCGACGGCTCCTGGAAGGTCGGCACGATCACCAAGGAGACCGACGCCGAGGTCACGCTCGAGGAGAAGGGCAGCCGCGAGGCCCAGACGATTCCCCGCTCGAAGATCAAGGAGATCCAGCGGCAGGGGCTGCCCGTGCTGGTGGGCACCGTCTCGATCGAGAAAAGCGAGCGGCTCTCGGCCTTGCTCGAGAAGCGGGGCGTGGACCACGCCGTCCTGAACGCCAAGCACCACAAGCGGGAGGCCGAGATCATCGCCCAGGCCGGCCGCCCCGGCGCGGTCACGATCGCCACCAACATGGCCGGCCGCGGCACCGACATCATCCTCGGCGGCAACGCCGAAACGCTCGCCTGGGCCAAGCTGCAGGACACCTACCCCACCCGGCTCGACGTGCCCAAGGAGGAGTGGGAGGCGCTCGTCACGGAGATCGCCACCCGCGAGGAGATGAAGGCCCAGGGGGAACAGGTCCGCCAGGCCGGCGGCCTGCAGATCATCGGTACCGAGCGGCACGAGGCCCGGCGGATCGACCTCCAGCTCCGCGGCCGCTGCGGCCGGCAGGGGGATCCGGGAAGCAGCCGGTTCTTCCTCTCGCTCGAAGACGACCTGATGCGGATCTTCGCCGGCGAGTGGGTGAAGAACGTGCTCACCCGGCTGGGCATGCAGGATGGCGAGGCGATCGAGAGCCGGATGGTCACCCGCCGGGTCGAGGCGGCGCAGAAAAAGGTCGAGGAGCGGAACTTCGAGGTCCGGAAGAACCTGCTCGAATACGACGAGGTGATGGACGAGCAGCGGAAGCGGGTCTATGGCTTCCGCCAGCGGATCCTCGACTTCAGCGATGGCGACGCCGACTGCAAGGAGATGATCCTGGAGATGGTCGATCGCCAGATCGACGAGCACATCGGCGGCTTTCTCGACAAAGACTACGGGCCCCAGAGCTACGCCTCCTGGGCCGCCGGTCAGCTCTCCTGCGAACTGGAGGGCAAGGACTTCCGCGGCCGCACCCCCGAGGAGGCCGAGCGGATCGCCACCGACGAGTCGGTGCGGCAGTCGGAGACGCAGGTCTTCGAGGCCGTCGAGGAGAACCTGCCGCAGGGCGAAGAGGAGAGCGAGTGGAATTGGGGGGCGCTGGCCTCCTTCGCCAACGCCCGCTGGAAGCTCTCGGTCAGCGACCGCGAGCTGAAGCGGACAGGCCGTGGCGACGTCGTCGGGTTTCTGCAGGAGCGGGCCCGCGAGGCGATCCAGAAGGTCGATCTGTCGGACGGCCGGCGGTTCCTCGACCCGGAGTTCGGCCTGCGGACCGCCCGCGGCTGGACGGAGTGGCGGTTCGGCATCCCGGTCGAGGCGGCCGAGGTCGAGCAGCTCGGCGAACGCGGCCTCGACGCCGAGGGCTTCAAGTCGCTGGTTCGCACGAAGGCCCGCTTGGCCTATGCCCAGCGCGAGATCGAGTATCCGGTGCTCGTGGGCCTGTCTCATTTCTCCGGCCGCCAGCCCGACGGCTCGCGGCGGCTCGACCGCGAGGGGCTCTTGGCCTGGGCTCGCGAGCGGTTCGATCCCACCCTGCTGGCCGAGGACCTCGACTCTTCCGACCTCGACGAACTGCGGCGGCGGCTGGTGGCCGCGAGCAAGAAGCGGCACGCCCGGGGCGACGACCCGCGGGACGAGATGAAGCAGATGGAGCGGGCTGTGCTCCTCCAGATCCTCGACAACGCCTGGAAGGACCACCTCCTGGCGATGGATCACCTCCGCTCCAGCGTCGGCCTCCGCGGCTACGCCCAGGTGGACCCCAAGGTGGAGTACAAGCGGGAAGGGATGCGGACCTTCGACCTGATGTGGAAGGGGATCGCCGAGCGGGTGGTCGATGTGGTCTACCGGATCGAGCAGGTCGAGGAGTCCGCCCTCCGGAGCACCTGGCACGAGACGGCGGCCATCCATGCCGAGGCGGCGACCGCGACGCAGCTGGCCGCCCAGCAGGCCGGCCCCGCCGAGGAGCACCGCTCCGAGCCGACCCGCTTCGAGCCGATCCGCAACCTGGCCGAGAAGGTGGGCCGCAACGACCCCTGCCCCTGCGGCAGTGGCAAGAAGTTCAAGAACTGCTGCGGCAAGTCGAGCGGCGTGGCGGCCGGGTGAGGACGGGCGGCTCTGCGCCCACGCCAGACGAGCGGGCCCGCGGGCTCCTGCGGCGTGGGTCGCCGGGGGTGAAAGCCTCCGTCGCTGGGATATTTCGCCGCGGTGCGGATGGTGATGGCCACGTCCTGGGGGCGAAATCTCCAGGCTCCTCCGGCTCCCACCCCCGACTCCCCGGGTGATCGTGATCGTCTTTGGACCGCGAGGGGTGGCCGGTGCCCTGGAGCCGGCGTTGCTGGCCGAGCGCAGCCAGGATGGCGAAGCGAGGCCAGCATCGAGCGATGCGAAGGGCAGGATGCCCGCAGCGAGCGTCCGGGCGACAGGGACCGACCACCCCGAGCTGCGGCACCCATGACGTCCGGGTGACGGAGCCCGGCCACCCGGCCGCACACCAGAAAATCCACCGCCTTTAGACTGAGCGGGATGCTCCTGAACGTCGTCTATCTGCTCGTCGCCCTCGTCGCCCTGCCCTGGGTCGTCTGGCGACGGGTGTCAGGCGGGCGGCCGGTGGCCGCACCCTGGCAACGGTTCACGGGGAGCGTGAATCTCCCGCCGCCGGAGCCGGGCGTGAGCCGGATCTGGCTGCATGGGGTGAGCGTCGGGGAGGTGCAGCTGCTCGCGGCGCTCGCTGAGGAACTCGCGAGGCAGGCCGCCGCTGCCGGCCGGCGGATCGAGTGCCTGATCTCGAGCTCCACCACGACGGGGCTCGAGGTGGCGGCCAAGCGGTTCGGCCCCGACCGCACCTTCCCCTGCCCGCTCGACTTCACCTGGGCGGTGGGCCGCGTGCTTGACCGGGTCCGCCCCGCCGTGGTCGTGCTCGGCGAGCTCGAACTCTGGCCCAACCTGCTCGCAGGCGTCGCCCGGCGGGGCATCCCGGTGGTGGTCGCCAACGCGCGGATGAGCGAGACGAGCGCCCGGGGCTATGCGCGCATCCTGCCGCTCGTCCGCCGGATGCTCGGCCGGGTGACGGTGGTGAGCGCGAGGTCGCAGGCCGACGCCGACCGGTTCGCGGCGCTCGGGGCGGCTTTCGTCCGCGTGGCGGGGTCGATGAAGTTCGACGGTGTCCGCGGTGACCGCGAGGCGGCCGACGTGCGACGCTTGCGGCAGCTGGCCGGCTTCACGGCCGACGACGTCGTGTTCCTGGCCGGCAGCACCCAGGCCCCCGAGGAGCGGCTGGCGGCCGAGGCGTTCCTCGCGCTCCGGGAGCGGCACCCGGCGCTGCGGTTGGTGATCGTGCCGCGGCACGTCGAGCGGACGGCCGAGATCAGCGCCATGCTCGACTCGCTCGGGCTCCGCTGGCAGGCCCGCAGCCGGCTCGATGCGGACGGCCCTGATCCGGCCGCCCGCGTCCTCCTCGTGGACACCACCGGTGAACTGGGCTGGTGGTGGGGCACCGCGACCATCGCCTTCGTCGGAGGCAGCCTCGACGGCGGCCGAGGTGGGCAGAACATGCTCGAGCCGGCGGCCTACGGGGCGGCCGTCTCGTTCGGGCCCCACACCAGGAACTTTCGCGCCGAGGTGGCCCGGCTGCTGGCCGCCGACGCCGCGGTGGTGGTGGCCGACGGCCCCGCGGTCACCGCCTTCGTGGCCCGCTGCCTGACCGAGCCGGGCTGGACCGAGACCCTCGGCCGCCGCGCCGCCGCGCTCGTCGCCGGCCAGCGGGGGGCCACGGCCGCCACCGCGCGGCTCGTGCTTGAGACGCTGCCCGGGTGGCCGCTGGTTGCCGACCTCGGGCCGCATGGCCCATAATCGGACTTCGATCGGGTGGCAAGTGTGCCGCCCGCCCAACTCCCATCAGCACGAGGTTCCAGTCGTGGCACAAGGCAAGTATCTGTTCACCAGCGAATCCGTCTCCATGGGCCACCCCGACAAGCTGGCCGACCAGATCTCCGACGGCGTGCTCGACGCCTACCTCGCCCAGGATCCCCACAGCCGCGTCGCCTGCGAGACGATGGTGACCACCGGGCTGGCCGTGATCGCCGGCGAAATCACCTCCAAGGGCACGATCGACTACCAGCAGGTGGTCCGCGACGTGATCCGGGAGGTGGGCTACACCGACGACGAGATGGGGATCGCCGCCGACACCTGCTCCGTGCTCGTGGCCGTGGGCAAGCAGAGCCCCGACATCGCGTTGGGCGTCAACGAGGATGCCACGAAGGGCAAGGACGTCGGCGCCGGCGACCAGGGGCTGATGTTCGGCTATGCCTGCAACGAGACCCCGGAGCTGATGCCCCTGCCGATCGCGCTCTCGCACCGGATCCTCGACCGGCTGACCGAGGCCCGGAAGAAGGGGGAGGTCGATTGGCTGCGACCCGACTCCAAGAGCCAGGTCACGGTCGAGTACGAGGGCAATCAGCCGGTGCGGATCGACACCGTCGTCGTCTCGACCCAGCACGCGCCCCACGTCTCCAACGAGGAGATCCGGAAGTTCGTGATCGAGAAGATCGTCAAGCCGCTGTTGCCGAAGAACCTCGACACGAGCGACATCACCTACCACATCAACCCCACCGGCCGGTTCGTGGTGGGCGGCCCGCACGGCGACTGCGGCCTGACCGGCCGGAAGATCATCGTCGACACCTACGGCGGCTGGGGCCGCCACGGCGGCGGCGCCTTCTCGGGCAAGGATCCGACCAAGGTCGATCGCTCGGCGGCCTACATGGCCCGCCACGTCGCCAAGAACATCGTCGCGGCCGGGCTGGCCGACCGCTGCGAGGTGCAGCTCGCCTACGCGATCGGTGTCAGCGAGCCGGTCAGCGTGCATCTGGACACCGAGGGCACGGGCAAGGTCGAGGACGAGCGGCTCTGCGAGCTCGTGCGGGAGGTGTTCCCGCTCACCCCCCGGGGCATCATCGACTACCTCGACCTGCGGCGGCCGATCTTCCGCCGCACGGCGGCCGGCGGCCACTTCGGCCGCGATGAGTTCCCCTGGGAGAAGACCGACAAGGCCAAGACACTGGCCGAGGCGGCCCGCTCGGCCGGGGCGGTGGCCTGAGGCGTTCATGACGGCAGTCCGTTCGTTGTCCGGAACCCTGGCCTTCGCGGGTCGCTCGGGCCTGCGGAGTTCGGCCAATGGAGAGACCTGCCTGGTGACCAAGGCGGCCGTGGCCCTCGCGACGGCCCTGGGGATCACGGTGGCCTCGGCAGGAGCGATCCTGCTCCTGCGGCGGCTGGCTGGCGGCTTTGACGCAGTGCCGTCGGCAGCGGTGCCCTGGGCGGTCGCGGTTGCGGGCATCCCGCTCGTACTCGCGGTCGAAGCGGCGGCCCGGCTGGGGGGCGATTGCCGACCCGTCGGGCTCGCCCGGGGGGGGCTCGTGGCGGCGGCGTTGGCGGTCGCGCCCCTCGCTGCCGCGGTCGCCTGGCCGACTTGGGCCGCGGGCCTCGTCGGCACTGCGGTCACGCTCCTGGTGGCGCTGCGTCCTGCCGCCGGCTGGAGGCCGCTGGGACTCCGCGGCGTTCCCGGGGAGAGGCGATTGGGCGGTGCGGCGGAGACGCCGACCATGGCGGACGGCCTCGGTCGGACGGGGGCCGCGGGCGCGGGGTTTCGCGGTGAGCCGCCCCCCCCGGCCGCCCCAGCCCTTGGACAGCCCAGTGCCGCGGAGTGGGCGACCGCGCCCCTGGATGGCTTCCGTCAACGGCTCGAGCGGTACGAGACGCCGGCCGGCGAGGACTGCGTGCGCGGACAGCTGATGCTCGCGGTCGCCGCCGGCAGCCGCACGGGCCACGCCCATGTCGGCTTCTGCCCGTCGTTCGCCACGCTGCCGCTCGTGGAGGTGACCATCAACTGTGACTTCGTCGAGGCCGAGGTCGCGGCGGCCGAGGTTCTGCCCTGGGGAGTCCGCGTGGAGTGCCGGCTTTCCGAGCCGGCCGAGGAACCGCTCGAGATTCCCGTGGCGATCCGGGCCATCCGACCGGCCTGACAAACCAGCCCGCCTCCCGAGACACCGCATGGCACGCTGGCCTCCCCATCTCTGGACGACGCTTTTCACTTACGGCGTGATCTTCTTCGGCTTCCCTCTGCTGGCCCTCCTGTTCTGGCGGTGGGTGCGCGGGGGCTGATTCCGCGCCGCTGCCGGCGATCACCTTCTTCCCTCATTCAGGAGAACCAGACGAGCATGCTCCACGCGATCGTGATGGCCGGCGGATCGGGAACCCGGTTTTGGCCGGCCAGCCGGGCTGCCCTTCCCAAACAGCTGCTGCCGCTTGCCGGCGAGCGGACCCTGCTCGAAGACACCGTGGGCAGGCTCGACACGCTCGTGCCGCCCGAGCGGACGATGGTCGTCACCGCCGCGCGGCTGCTCGCCGCCGCCCGCCGCCAACTGCCGGCCGTGCCCGAAGCGGGCCTCGTCGGCGAGCCCTGCAAGCGGGACACCGCCCCCTGCATCGGCCTGGCCGCCCTGCTCGTGGCCCGCCAGGATCCCGACGCCACGATGGTGGTGATGCCCTCCGACCACGTGATCCGGCCGGCGGAGAAGTTCCGGGCGGCGATCCGCCAGGCCGAGGCGGTCGTGGCCGCGGCGCCCGGCAGGCTCGTCACCTTCGGCATCCGCCCCACCTATCCGGCCGAGAGCTTCGGCTACATCGAGCAGGGAGCGCCGCTGCCGGTCGGCCCCGGCGACGCGCCGGCCCACACGGTGGCCCGGTTCAAGGAGAAGCCTCCGGCGGCCGTGGCGGCCGAGTATCTGGCCGCCGGCACCTACCTCTGGAACGCGGGGATCTTCGTCTGGAAGGCGGCCACGATCCTGGCGGCGCTCCGCGAGCGGCAGCCCGAATGCTTGGCCCACCTCGAGCAGATCGCCGCCGCCTGGGACGGCCCCGACCGCGACCGTGTCTTCGCCGCGGAGTTCGCGGCGATCAAGGGCACCTCGATCGACTACGCCGTGCTGGAGCATGCCGCGGACGTGGCCGTGATCGAGGCCCCGTTCGGCTGGGACGACCTCGGGGGCTGGTCGGCCGTGGCCCGGCAGCGGGCCGCCGACGCCAACGGCAACACCTTCATCGGCCGCCACCTCGACCTGGGCTCGACCGGCACGATCGTGCAGACGGGCGACGACCACCTGGTCGTCACGCTCGGCCTCGAGGATATGCTGGTGGTGCACACGCCCGACGCCACCCTCGTGGCCGACCGCTCCCGCGAGGAGGAGGTGAAGCAGGTGGTGGCCGAACTGGAACGCCGTGGTTGGTCGGAGTTTTTGTGATGCGTGGAGCCGGACTGGTCCTGGCAGCCGCGGTGCTCGCGGGAGAGGCTCCGAACCCGGCTCGCGCCGCGGCCGATGACGACGTGGCCGCCCGCGACGCCGGGTGGCTGGCCGCGTTTCGCCGCTCGCGGGAGGCCCTCTGTTGGAGCGACCTGGCGGTGCATCACGACTGGCGGGTGCAGCGGCACTCCGGCGACGGCCGCTGCCGGATCCTCGATCCGTCCGACGGCACGGTCCGCGAGGGGAGCGAGGAGGAGTGCCGGCGGGTCTTCGCTCAACTCGCGGCCGGGGGCACGATCCCGCGACACGAAGGGCCGACGGTGATCCTGCTCCACGGCCTCGGCGAGGGCCGCGACTCGATGCGGCCGTTGGCCGAGCACCTCCGGGCCAGGGTCGATGCGGCCGTGATCTCGTTCGGGTACGCGAGCGTCACCGCCAAGCTCGACGACCACGGCGCCGCGCTCGCCGAGGTCGTGGCCGGTCTGCCGGCCTCCGCGCCGGTCAGTTTCGTGGGCCACAGCCTCGGCAATATCGTGGTGCGTCGCTGGCTGGCAATGGCCGCCCCGGCCGACCGGAAGCGGGTGCACCGCGTGGTGATGCTCGGACCGCCGAACCAGGGATCGCGGCTGGCCCGGATGGCCGCGGGGCTCTGGGGCCTGGCCGACCATGTCGAGGGCTCCGCCCGCGAGCTCGTCTTTGACTGGCCCCGGGTCGAGCCCAGGCTTGCCGTGCCGGCCTGCGAGTTCGGGATCGTGGCGGGGGGCAAGGGGGACGACACCGGCTACAGCACGCTGCTGGCGGGCGACGACGACGCGGTGGTCTGCGTGGACGAGACCCGGCTGCCCGGGGCCCGCGACTTTCTGCTCGTTCCGGTCCACCACGCGGCGATGATGCACGACCCAGCCGTCCAGCGGGCCACCGTCTCGTTCCTGGAGACGGGCCGGTTTCCGGCCCCCGTCCCGCAGGCGGCCCGATGAGCGGCCCGGTGTCGGAGCTGATTCCCCCCGGCCGCGTGGCGGGCATCGACTACGGCCGCCGGCGGATCGGCGTGGCGGTGTGCGACGCCTGCCGGATCATCGCCAGCCCCTTGTGCCTCCACGAGACCACGGGCGACCTTGCCGCCGACGCGGCGTTCTTCACGCGGCTGGCCAGACGAGAGGAGCTGGTCGGCTTCGTCGTGGGCCTGCCCCTGCACGCCGACGGCAGCCCCAGCGGGATGTCGGCGGAGGTGGAGCGGTTCGCGGCCTGGCTGGGCCGGGCGACGGGCCTGCCCGTTGCCTTCCAGGACGAGCGGCTCACCTCCCACGAGGCGGCAGGGAAACTCGCCGGCGTGGGCCTGAGCCGCGGTCAGAAGAAGAGCCGCAGCGACGCCGTCGCGGCCCAGGTGATCCTCGCCTCCTGGCTCGAGCGGCAGTAGCCCGTCTCGAACGATCCGTGAGCCGATCCAAGCCCTCGCGGTAGGATGATCGCATGTCCCCAGCCCCCCCCCCGCTTCGGCTCGTCGTCGGTTGCGGCTATCTCGGCGAGCGGGTGGCCCGCCGCTGGCTCGACCGCGGCGACCGGGTCGTCGCCGCCACGCGGTCGCCAACGCGGGCCGAGACGCTCGCGGCCGCCGGCATCGAGCCATTGATCCTCGACGTGACCGCAGACCGCCCGGGCTGGGAGCGGCTGTTCGGCGGGAGCGGCCCGGCCGTCGCCACGATCTTCTGGGCCGTCGGCTTCGACCGCTCGGGCGGTGCCAGTTATCGCGACGTGCATGTCGCCGGCCTGGAGAAGCTGCTCGATTCGGCTGTCGCCGGCGGCTCGTGGCCGCGGGTGATCTTCTCGAGCTCGACCGGCGTCTGGGGAGACGAGCGGGGCGGAATCGTCTCCGAGACCACGGCCCCCGATCCCACTCGCGAGGCGGGCCGCGTGCTCGTGGCCGCCGAGCAACTGCTCGCAGCCCATCCGGCCGGCCCCGGCACGGCCTTGCGGTTCGCGGGGCTCTACGGCCCGGGGCGGCTGCCGCGGCTGGCGGACCTGCGTGCGGGCCGGCCGATCGCCACCGACCCCGACAGCTGGCTGAACCTCGTGCATGTCGACGACGCGGCGACCGTCGTGACCGCCGTCGCCGACGCCCCGTTCCCCCGCCCGTTGTACGTGGTCTCCGACGGCACGCCCGTCCGCCGCCGCGACTGGTACGGCCGGCTCGCCGAACTCGCCGCCGCCCCGCCCCCAAGCTGGGACGATTCGGCCCCGCGAAGCCGCGGCGGCGACAAGCGGGTCGACTCGTCGCTCAGCTGGGCCGACCTCGGAATCGAACCTTTCTGGCCCTCCGCGCTCGCGGCCCTGCCGCAGCTGGTTGCGGCCTCCTGACAGACGGGCCAGCGCGAATCCCCGGGCTACTGGAGCACGGGAACGGCCTCCTTCTGCGGCGCGGCCTGGGCCGCCTCGGCGATGCCTCCCGCGCCCGCGAGGGCCCGCAGGTAGTCGATCGTGACGTTCATCGCCTCGTCGAAGTAGTAGTCGCGCTTCACCACCGGCCGCTTGGAGAACTCCGCCTGCTCGAGCTTCTCCTCCTCCTCCTGCTCGGCTTTCTTCCCCTCGTTCCACTGCCGTGTGAACTCAGCCTCCGCAAGCGAGATCGTCTTTTCATCCTTCCGCTTGTTGTAGCGGTCGATGTCGACCGTGAGCTCCTTGAACTTCTCGTCGCCAGCCACCCGCTCCGCCGACCGCTTCCTGAGGAGGTCGATCACGGCATCCGTGACCTGGCCCGTCGGCTCGTAGCGGGCCGCCGGCACTCGGTCGAAGGGGATGGCATGATCGAGATCGCTCTCGCCCACCGGGAGATGGGTCGTGATGCTGGGCAGGGTGACGTCGCTCTTGACTCCCTCGAGTTGCGTGCTGGCTCCGCTCGGCCGATAGAACTGCTGCATCGTGATCTTGATCGCGCCGAGCGACGGGGCGTTGTCGAACCGGCGAAACAGTTGCCGCCCCAGATCGAGCAGGCTCTGCACCGTGCCCTTGCCGTGCGTGGCGTCGTCGCCCACGATCAGCCCGCGCCGGTAGTCCTGGATCGCCCCGGCCAGGATCTCGCTGGCACTGGCGCTGAACTTGTTGGTGAGCACGACGAGCGGCCCGTCCCAGACCACGCCGGGATCGACGTCGTCGTAGGGGCGGACCTGCTGGTCGGCGTCCTTGATCTGCACCACCGGGCCCCGGTCGATGAACAAGCCCGTCAGCTTGATCGCCTCCGGCAGCGAGCCGCCGCCGTTGTTCCGCAGGTCGAGCACGACGCAATCGACGCCTTGCCGCCGGAAGTTCTCCAGCAGCCGCTGGGTGTCCCGCGTGGAGCTCTTGAAGTCTTCCTGCCCCTGCTGGGCTCCCGCCATGTCCATGTAGAAGCTCGGCAGGTTGATCACGCCGATCCGGTAGGGGGAGCCGTCGGCCTTCTTGCCGTGCTCAATGATCTCGCCGCGGGCCTCGGCGTCCTTGAGCTCGATCTTGTCCCGCGTGATGTCGTAGACCTTCGGCGCCGTCTCGCCGACCGGGATCACCTTCAGCCGCACGATCGTGCCCCGCTTGCCGCGGATCAGCTTGACGACCTCGTTGAGGTTCATATCGACCGTGTCGGTGATCTCCCCGTCGTTGCCCTGCCCCACGCCGACCACCCGGTCCTTGGCCTTGAGCCGGCCGTCACGGTCGGCCGCCCCGCCCGGCGTCAGCTCCACGATCGTGGTGTAGCCGTCTTCGCTCTTGAGCTGCGCACCGATGCCGTCCAGCTGGAGCCGCATCCCGATCTCGAAATTCTCGAGCGTTCCGGGCGACATGAAGCTGGTGTGGGGGTCGAAGCTGGCCGTCAGCGACGAGAGGTAGGTCTCGAGCAGCTCGTCGGCGGTCATCTGGTGCATCCGCTTGACGAAGCTCTTGTAGCGGCGGCGGAGCTTGTCCTTGGCCTCCTCGGGGGGCGTCTTCTCCATCTTCTGCAGCAGCAGGTCGTACTTGATCCGCTTCCGCCAGGTGTCATCGAGCTCGGCCCCGGTCGCGGCCCAGGTCGCCGCCTTGCGGTCGGTCACGAGCGATTCGTCCCGGGTGAAATCGTGCGGGGTGTCGATCAGCCGCTCGATCACGGGCAGCCGCTCGTCCACCCGCTGGAGGAATCGCTGGAGCACCTGGTAGGCGAAGCTGACGTCCCCCTTCTTCACGCCGTCGTCGAGCGTGTCCCGCTTGGCCATGAACTGGTCGATGTCTGATTGCAGGAAGTAGACCTTCATCGGGTCGAGCGACTCGAGGAAGGCGTCGAACCAGAGCCGGGCGATCCCGTCGTCGAGCGGCCGCCGCAGAAAGTGCTCCCGCTCCAGATGACGGCGGACGGCGACGGCGATGTGGCGGTCGTTGGGGCCGGGCTGCGGGGCGGCCGAAGCGGCGACCGCCGCCTGCAGGCCCGCCGGGCGGGGTGGTTCCTCCGAGAAGCCCGCCCCTGACATCAAGGCCAGCACGAGGACGGTCGGGGTGCCGATCCAGGACAACCTGGCTGTCGGGATAGGGATGCCGCTCACGCTCTGGCTCCTTGAAGGTCCGGTCTCGCTGGTCATCATCAATCTGGCATTGTGACGACTCGCCGCCTGTTTGGCGAGACATTATTCCCCGCTGTTCCGCCGCTGGTTCCCGCTGCCAGCCGCCGCGAAGGCCAGCGCCTCGGCGGCCCGGTCGATCACCGCCCGCGCCACGAGCGGGTCGGGGCCGAGTCTGGCCACGGTAATCCATTCCAGTTCGGGGCCGCTTGCCCGGGCCGCGGCGACGGCGGCAGCCACCTGCTCCTCCACGTGGCCGCGGAACAACAGGTGCGGCTGCACCACGACCCGGCGGAGGCCGGTTTCGCCGCCGGCAGCGGCTTGCGCCAGCGCCTCGGAGACACGTGGCTTGGCGGCGGCCACGAACCCGGCGAGCACCCGGCCCGGACGCGGCCCAGCGGCGAGCATCGCCTCGGTAAACTCGGCCAACTGCGCCGGCGCCGTCGGGTCGCTCGAACCCCGTCCCACCATCACAAGTGCCGTCTCGGCCTCAGCCACCGGCTCCCGGCCGGCGACGGCCTCGGCCCGGCGCCGTCGGGCCAGTTCGACGATCGCCGGATGGCAGCCCAGCGGGCCGGCCCGGATGACGGCGATCCCGTGCGTTACCGCCGCCGCCGCGATCGCCTCGGGCACATCCCGCTTGGCATGCCCCGCCTCGAAGAGCAACAAGGGCGCCGCCACCGCCTCGCGGCAACCGGCGCCGGCGAGGTCGGCCAGGGCCTCGGCTATCGTGGGCCCGATCACCTCCAGAAACCCGAGCGCCACGGGCGTGCCCGGCAGCGACTCGGCTACCAGGTCAGCCACCCGGCGGGTTTCGGCGGCCCCCACCGGGTCGGCTGTGCCATGCCCGACCACGAGCACGCCGCGGCCGAGCCTGAAGGCCCCGCGGGCGGAGGTCGCCTCTGGCCGGGATTTTGCTTGTTTGCTTGCTGACATCGTCCAGCATGGTAGCCACGAGCCAGATAAAAACCCCGGTCGCGAGCCAGGGGAATGGCGCCCACCCACCCCCCTCCCGCCCCCACGCCAAGCATCTCAGCGGCCCCGATGATGGCTCGCGCCATCCCCCCCGCGTGCGCCCGGGGGGCGGGGGCGGGGTTTTGATGGCTCCGCCCGCGGGGCTTCTCGGGGGCGATATTGGTTATAAAAAGGAAAGAGTCCTCGGCCCTCGTCAGCCCGCCCGTGTCCGACTCCCATTCCAACTCGCCCGTCAAGGCAACGGTCGTTCTCCAGATCGCCGGCCGCCCCGGCCCGGCATTTCGGCTCGATCCGGCGGGCGACAACGTGCTCGGCCGAGGCACCGGTTCGCTGGTAGCGCTCGCCGATCGCCTGGCCAGCCGCCAGCATGCGGCCATCCGGTTCGACCCAGAGGCGGCCACGTGGTTGCTGCGAGACCTTGGCAGCCGCAACGGCACCTGGCTCGACGGTCTGCGGATCACCGCCGCCCTGCTGGCCCCAGGCAGCCAGATTCGGATCGGCACGACCGAGCTTCTCTTTCAGCCGCTTGCGGCCGAGCCGCTCCGGCCTCCGGCACCGACGGCTCACCGGGTCGTGCGCCGCGGGCCGCCGCCCGAACTCGAGGGGATCGCGCTCTCCCGTTCGGGAAGCGGCGGCGACGACGCACGCTGGCCGATGCTGCTCTACCAGGCCGGGATCCGGCTCCTGTCCGCCGGATCGCGCCGGGACGTGGTCTGCACGACGCTCGAGCTGGCCGCCGAGCTCACGGCGGCCGCCAGTTTCGCCTGGCTCGAGCCCGCGGCCGATGGCTCGCCCACATCGGTTTGCATCGTGCCACCGGGCAGTGGTCTGGTGGCCCGGGTCGTGGGTTCGGCCTGGGCTGACGCCGCCGCCGGTCTGGCCGTTTGGCTCGCCGCCGAGACGACGGGCGACGGAGACTTGGCCTGCGTGCCGCTTGCGGACGGCGGCCGCGTTCGGGCGGTGCTGGTTGCCGCGGGCAGCATCCGCAGTGCAGATTTCGATCTGCTCCTGTCGCTGGCCAGCCTGGCGGCCGCGGCACTCGCAGGGCGGGAGCGGGGCGACCTGCGGCCGGCCGACGCACCGGCTTTTGCGGCCACCACCGGTTTGCTCGAGGAATCCGGCGGGAACGAGATTGAACCGCCGGTCGATGGCACCATCGCCCTGTCGGTGGCCGAGCTCGAACTTCTCCGTGGGGGCCGACTGGCAGACTGGCTCGCAACCGCCGAGACGCTCGAGCTCGAAACCTGGGAGCGACTCCTGGCGATCGAGGCCTTGCGCCGGACCGGAGGCAGCGTTTCCGAGGCCGCCGCGCTTTTGGGCGTGAGCCGGGCGACCCTCTATCGGCGGCTCGGCGCCTACGGGCTCACGCGTCCAACGGCGGCCCGGGCGGCGACATGAGTCGCGGCAGGAGGGCAGCGACCGCCACGAGCAACGTGGCGGCGGCCGCGTAGGGCAGCACCCGCGAAGGGTGCAGCGAGAACAGGCTCATCCCGGCGAGCGGTCCGACAATCCGGCCCAGCGACGCGAACGACTGGTTGACGCCCAGCACCTCCCCCTGCCGATCGGCGTCGGCGCTGCGGGAGATCAGCGCCGAGACCGACGGGTTGATGAAGGCGAAGCCCACCACCACCAGCGCCGCCGCTGCGGAGAAGGCCCACCGCCAGGGATCGTCGGCCCCGGCCACCAGACCCCGCCCCGTCACGCCCGCCGCCACGGCCGCGAGCGCCGCCATGCCGACGAGCATCAGCCCGGCTCCCGCCGCGAGCAGCCGCCGCTCCGGCAGCCGCTTGGCCAGCGGGCGGTAGCAACCGCCGGCCAGCAGCAGCACGAAGCCGATCGCCGCGAACACCAGGAAGTTGGAGTCGTCGGTCATGCCGAAGGCCTTTTCGGTAAACAGCGCGAGCGTCGATTCGAAGCCGGCCATCGCCACGATCGAGAGAAAGTAGACGAGCACGAGCACGCCGACGGCGGGCATCCGCAGCACCGCCAGGCTGCGGGCGACGCTGGGGAACTCCTTGGCCGCCTTGATGCCCGGCCGGCGGGTCTCGCGAAACACGAGCGCCGCGATCACAAGCGCGACGAGCGACAACAGCGACGCGATCGCCCCCACGCCCCACCGCGCCTGGTCGAAGAGGGCGAGGCCGAAGTAGGCGATCAGCGGCCCGAGCGTGAACCCGCCGCCGAAGGCGATCCCGATCAGGGCCATGCCCCGGGCCCGGTTCTCGGGCGTGGTGCAGTCGGCGATCACGGCGGCGGCCGTGCCGACGCTCGCCCCGGCGATCCCCGCCCCGATCCGCGCGAGCAGGATCAGCCCCAAGGCCCAGAACGCCGCTTCCCTGGTCGGAGCCGGCTCGATCGGCACGCTCACCGCGTAGCCGTAGACAGCGTAGAAGATCACGGAACCCGTCAGACTCAAGAGCAGGATCGGCCGCCGTCCGACCCGGTCGGAGATCCGCCCCCAGATCGGGCTGAATACGAACTGCATCAGGGAGAACACGGCGAACAACAGCCCGATCACGGCGCCTCCGGCGCCCCCGCCGAGCGGCGGCAGGCCGATCGCGTCAAGATACGGCGCGACCTGGCGGGGCAGCACCGGCAGCACGATGCCGAAGCCCAACAGGTCGATGAACACCGTCAGGAACACGACCAGCAGCGGCCCGCGGGTGGCCGAGACCGGCGGTGCGGACGGTGACGGGGTGGGCATCGAGGCACTCAAGACGGGGAGCGAGACCGGGCGGGGCGGGTAGATGCTACACTCCCCGCCCATGAAGGATCGGGGACGCATGAACGATCGTGAACCTGCCGACCGCCGGGCCCCGCCGGACGACCCGCCGAGCGTGTCGGAGGTGACCGCCCGCGTCAAGGACCTGATCGAGAGCCGGTTCGCCGACGTCTGGGTGGCCGGCGAGGTGAGCAACCTGACGCGGGCCTCGTCGGGTCATGTCTACCTGTCACTCAAGGACGACGAGGCCTTGCTGCGGGGCGTGATCTGGCGCGGCACGGCCGCGGGCCTCGCGCTCGAGCCGGCCGACGGGATGGCGGTGGTCTGCCACGGCCGGATCGAGGTCTACGCCCCGCGGGGCACCTACCAGATCACGATCGACCGGCTGCATGCGCTCGGTACCGGCACGCTCGAGGCCCAGCTGCGGAGGCTGCACGCGACGCTCGCCGCGGAGGGGCTGTTCGCGCCGGAACGCAAACGGCCGATCCCCCCCTTTCCCCGTCGGATCGCCCTGGTCACGAGCCCCACCGGGGCGGCGATCGCCGACTTCCTCCAGACGCTCCGCTCCCGCTGGAAGGGCAGCGAGGTGATCGTGGTGCCGTCGCGGGTGCAGGGGGCCGGTGCCGCCGCGGAACTGGCCGCCGCGCTGGCCGCGGCCGCCAGGCTCGTGCCGGCCGTGGATGTGATCGCACTGGTCCGGGGCGGCGGCAGCCTCGAGGACCTGTGGAGCTTCAATGAGGAGGTGCTCGTCCGCGCGGTCGCCGCCGCCCCGATGCCGGTCGTGGCCGGCGTGGGGCACGAGATCGACGTCACGCTCGCCGACCTGGCCGCCGACCTGCGGGCCCTGACGCCGACCGATGCGGCCGTGAAGGTCTCGCCCGACGGGCCGCAGGTGGCCGCCGCCGTGGCGGGCCTCGGCCTGCGGCTCGACGCGGCCCTCACCCGCCGCGTGGCCGCCGCCCGCGACCGCGTGCTCCAACTGGCCCGGTCGCGGATCTTCGCCGACCCCGCGCGGCTCGTCCGCGAGCGGCGGGTGCTGGTCGATCAGCATGCGCTGCGGCTCGCGAGGCTCGGTCGCGCGGCCGTGGCCCGAGCGGGTGAGCGGCTGGCCGCGGGCGCCGGCCGGCTCGAGGCCGCAAGCCCGCTGCACCTGCTCGCCCGCGGCTGGTCGCTGACCTGGCGGGAAGACGACCGCGGCCGCGGGCTCGCGAGCGTGGCGGGCATCGAGCCGGGCACGCCGCTCGTCACGCAGCTCGCCGACGGGCGGCTCTGGAGCCGCGTCGAGCGGAGCGAGCTGCAGACCGATCTCGCCCACACCTCGCGCCTGGAGCGCGGCCGATGAACTCTCCCCCGGACACCAGCCGCGGGTCTTCCTCGTCCGCCCAACCGGCAGAGGCGGCCCACTCTGCCGGGTTCGAGGCCGCGCTCGGCCAGCTCGCCGAACTCGTGGCGAAGCTCGAGTCGGGCGGCCTCGGCCTGTCGGAGTCGATCGACGCCTACGAGCGGGGCGTGACGCTGCTCCGCCGGCTCCACGAGGAACTGGCCCAGGCCGAGGAGCGGGTGAGCGTGCTGGTGCGGATCGACGACGAGGGCCGGCCGGTGCTCGCACCGCACGACGGGGCCGAGTCGGCGGCGGCCGGGCAGCCGACGACTCGCCGGGGCGGCCGCTCACGCACCAGCCGCACCAAGCCCCTGCCCGGGATGGACGAGACATCCGCGGAGGCCTAGACTTTCCGAGGCATTCCGGCAGGACGGCAGGTCGTTTTCCCAGTCGGTTCTTCTTTCCTCGGTCCCCCGCATGGCAACCTGTCCGGACACCGGTGGTTCGGTGGCCTCGCTCGCCGAGTCAACCGAGTCGGGCGAGTCGTCCGACGTCGTTACGGCAGGACTGGCCCGAGTGCGGGAGTTCATCGAGCCCCGTCTCGCGGCCACGCTCGCCGGCCAACCGGACGTGCCGCCGCGGCTCACGGAGGCGATGCGGCACGCCGTGCTCGCACCGGGCAAGCGGCTACGGCCGGCCTTGACGCTCTGGGCGGCCCGAGCCTGCGGGCAGGATGGCGAGGCGGCGGCCTGGCAGGCGGCGGCCCCCGCGGCCGTGGCCGTCGAGTTGATCCACGCCTACTCGCTCGTCCACGACGATCTCCCGGCGATGGACGACGACGACCTGCGGCGCGGCCGCCCCACCTGCCACCGCGCCTTCGACGAGGCGACGGCCATTCTCTGCGGCGACTCCCTCCAGCCGCTGGCCTTCGAGACCCTGGCCGCGGGGCTGCCGGATTCGGTCGCCGGGCGGGCCTGCCTGCTGCTGGCCCGGGCCGCGGGCGGGGCGGCACTCGTCGGCGGTCAGGTGGACGACCTGGCGGTGGAGCGGGGCTGGATCGCGGCCCCCGCCGGCGTGCCGGCCTCCGAGCAGGTCGCTTGGATGGAGCGGATTCATCGCCGCAAGACCGGCGCGCTCTTTCGGGCGGCGCTCGAGCTCGGCGGCCTGGCCGTGGCGGCGAACTCCGGGCAGCTGGCCGCCCTCGATCGCTTCGGCCGGGCCTTCGGGCTGTGCTTTCAGATTGCCGACGACCTGCTCGACGCCGAGGGAGACGAGACCGCTGTCGGCAAGCGGGTGGGGAAGGACGCAGCCCGCGGCAAACTCACCTACCCGACCGTGCTGGGCGCCGACGAGGCCCGGCGGCGGGCGGTGGCCCTGGCCGACGAGGCTGCCGCCGCCGCGGCCGACCTGGGCGAACCGGCCGCCGAACTGGCCGCTCTGGCACACTGGATCGTGACCCGCAACCATTGACGAGCACCGACCTACGCACCAGGACCACCCGCCCGACGGATCGGCCCGGCACCTGACGCCCACCACGGACGACCCCATCATGGCCGACATCCTCCCATCGATCACGTCGCCGCAGGATCTCCGCGGGCTTTCGCCCGAGCAGCTCGAGCAGCTCGCGGCCGAGATGCGGCGGGCCCTGACCGAGGTGGCCGCCTCTCGGACCGCCCACTTCGCCTCGAATCTCGGCGTGGTCGAACTCTGCCTGGCCTTGCACCGGGTGTTCGACTTCAGCCGCGACCGGCTGATCTGGGACACGGGCCACCAGATCTACCCCCACAAACTGATCACCGGCCGCTACCCGCAGTTCGGCACGATCCGCACCCGCGGCGGCCTGATGGGCTATCCCAACCCGGAGGAGAGCCCCTACGACCTGTTCATGACCGGCCACGCGGGCTGCAGCGTTTCGACGGCCCTCGGCTTGGCCAGCGGCGACGGGCTCGTCGGCGAGCACGACCGCCACAGCGTGGCGGTGATCGGCGACGGGGCCCTGCCTTCCGGCATCGTCTTCGAGGCTCTCAACAACGCCGGCTTTCTCAAGAAGCGGCTGCTCGTGATCCTCAACGACAACAAGATGTCGATCTGCCCGCGGGTCGGCGGGCTGGCCGAATATCTCGACATCATCCGCACCAACCCCTGGTATCGCGGCCTCAAGCAACAGGCCGGCGGGATCATCAAGGGGGTGCCGGTGGTCGGCGAGCAGATGGAGCGGATGATCTCGGGCGTCAAGGACTCGATCAAGACCGGGCTGCACGGCGGGGCGCTGTTCGAGGCGCTCGGCGTCCGCTACTTCGGCCCGGTCGAGGGGCACTCGCTCTCCAACCTGATCCGTTACCTGGAGCTGGTCAAGGACGAGGAGGGGCCGATCCTGCTGCACGTGCTCACCGAAAAGGGGCACGGGTTCAAGCCCGCGGAGGAGGATCCCGTCTTCTTCCACACCCCGGCCCCGTTTGAGTGCGACGACGAAGACTGCATCGTCTCGATCAAGAAGTCGTCCACCAAGGCCTACACCGACATCGCGGCGGCGGCGATCGCGGCGGCGATGCGGCGGGATCCGCGGGTGACGGTGCTGACCGCGGCGATGTGCCAGGGCAACAAGTTGGAGAAGGTGCGGGCCGAGTTTCCCGAGCGGTTTTTCGACGTCGGAATCTGCGAGTCACACGCCGTGGCCTTCGCGGCCGGCCAGGCCAAGGCTGGCTGCCGGCCGATCGTCGACATCTACAGCACCTTCCTCCAGCGGTCTTATGACCAGATCTTCCAGGAGGTCTGCCTGCAGAATCTGCCGGTCAGCTTCATGCTCGACCGGGCCGGGCTCACCGGCCCCGACGGCCCGACCCACCACGGCGCCTTCGACCTGGGCTACCTGCGGCTGTTCCCCAACATGGTCGTGATGGCACCCGGCGACGAGTATGACCTGACCGCGATGCTCGACTGGGCGCTCGCGCACGACGGCCCCGCGGCGATCCGCTACCCCAAGACGGCGATCGAGCGGCAGGCCGGCCCGCGGACACCGCTCGAGCTCGGCCGCGCGGAGCTCCTGGCCGAGGGGGCCGACGGCCTGGTGATCGCCTGCGGCACGCTGCTCGGCGAGGCGGTCAAGGCCGCAGCCGTGCTCCGCGAGGAGGGCCTCGAGCTCACCGTGATCAACGCCCGGTTCGTGAAGCCACTCGACACGTCGCTGCTGCTCGAGCGAATCGAGGTGACGCCCTGGACGGTAACCGTCGAGGAGAATGCCCTGCCCACTGGCTTCGGCTCCGCGGTGCTGGAGATGGTCTCGGACGCGGGACTCGCCGCGGGGCCGATCACGCGGCTCGGGCTGCCCGACCGGTTCATCGAGCACGGCGAGCGGGGCGAGCTGCTCTCCGAACTCGGCCTCGACGCGGCCGGCATCGCCGCAGCCTGCCGCCGGCTGGCCGGCCGCGGGCCGGGGGCGGCCGCCTCGATCTCACACGCGGCCGCCGACCACTGATCGGCCGGTCGGGCCGACTTCTCTGCTCCTCGGAGGCGGTTCGTCGATGCCGGGTTCCTCACGCCTGCGAAGCGAGCAACAGCCCCCGGGGGCGTTGGCCGTGGTGATCGTCGGCGCCCCCGCGGTCGCCGCGGAGATCGGCCGCGTGGCCGAACTGCTCGCGGCCCGCGGCCATCTCGTGACGAGCGTGGCCCAGGAAGCGGCCGACGCCGAACCGCCGGCCGGGGCCGACCCGCGGCTGGGCGGGGCCGATCTGGTCGTCGTGCTCGGCGGCGACGGTTCGATCCTGCGGGCGGCCCGCTGGATGGGCTACACGCAGGTGCCGGCACTGGGGATCAATCTCGGCCGGGTCGGGTTTCTTGCCGACACGCCCCGGGATGACGCCGCCGCGACACTAGCCGAACTCGAGGCGGGCCGGTTCCGGCTGGTGAGCCACATGATGTTCGAATCCGAGGTGGTCCGGGATGGCCGCGTGATCCACCGCGAACTGGGTCTCAACGAGACCTCGCTTCTGGCCGGCCCGCCGTTCACGATGATCGAGATCGATCTCCTCGTGGACGGCGAACCCGCCACCACCTACCGGGCGGACGGCCTGATCGCCGCGACACCCGTGGGCTCGACGGCGTACAACCTCTCGGCCGGCGGCCCGATCGTGCGCAAGGACATGGAGGCCTTCGTGTTCACCCCGCTGAACCCCCACACGCTGACCAACCGCACCGTGGTCGACTCGGCCACGCGACGGTACGAGCTGCGGGTGCCGCGGCCCAATGCCGGCTCGGCCTGCCTGGTGGACGGGCGGGTGGTGGCGGCGCTGGCGGCGGGCGACGCGATCCGCATCAGCCGGGCGGAGCCGCGGTTCACGCTGGTGGAGATCGGCGGCCATGGCTACTACCGCACGCTCCGCGAGAAGCTGGCCTGGGGGGGCGGCCTGCGGGCCGCCGAGCGAAGTCGCCCGGGGAAGCCATCATGAGCCGCGCCGCGGCACTGGGCCGCACCCTGCTGGCAGTGGCCGGCGGCCTGATGGCAACCGCCGCGATCCGGGCCGCAGAGCCGGTGACGGCTCCCGCCGGCATCCTGCTGCGATATGCCTTTCGCCAGGGCGACGACCTCGCCAGCGCCGTCGCGCATCGGGCCCTGACCGAGACGACGATGAACGGCGTCACCCAGTCGGTGGAGACGAGCACCGACTCCACCCGCACCTGGAAGGTGGTGGCCGTGGACAAGGCGGGCGGGGCCACGCTCGAGCAGGTGGTGGATGACGTGACGATGACGTCGCGGTCGAGCGACCAGGGCGAAATCCGCTGGTCGAGCACGGGCCTGGCCGAGCCGCCGCCCGGCTACGAGGGAGTCAGGCAAAGCCTGGGCGTGCCGCTGGTGCGGCTGCGGGTGGCCGCCGACGGTCGGATCCTCGAGCGGCGGGAGCTCCGTCCCTGCCCCGCGGCCGCCACGGGCGACCTCGTGATCGTGCCCTTTCCCGAGGAGCCGATCGAACTCGGCCACGAGTGGACGGTGCCCGATGAGTTGGTGGTGGAGGTGCCCAATGGCCCGCGGAAGGCCGTCCGCACGCGGCTGCGGTATCGGCTCGAGCGACTCGAGGACGGCATCGCCACGATCGCGGTCGATACGACGGTGCTCACGCCGGTGGACGATCCGCGGCTCGAGGCCCGGCTGCTGGAGCGGATCTGGGAGGGCACGATCCGGTTCGACGTGGAGGAGGGGCGGATCGCGGGCCGGCAGACGACGATCGACCGTCGCGTGGTCGGCTTTGGCGGCCCCCAGTCGAGCGTCCGCTACAAGGCCAGCCTGAAAGAACACGCCGCGGCCCCGAAGTCTGCCCCGGAGCGTTGAGCCGCGGCGACCGGGAATCGACGGCCGAAAGCGGCCACGGCCGCCGCCGATCCGACCGCTCAGGCCTACGACCTGATCACCCCCCTTGCCAACAGGTCTGAACAACACGACTCTTCCGACCAACAGCCCCACCTGGAGGCCGGCTTTGGGCGCCGATGAGTGGCCGGTTGTGCCGCGCCGAATGACACTTTATGGCCGGAACGCGGGCAATCAGCGGCTCCCGCACGTCGGCCCATGAAAGCGTCTCCAGCCGTTTCCGCCGGGCGGCATCCGCAGCATCTTTAGCTGGATCCCCGCACGTCACGCCCTCGGTCATCCTCGCCAAGAACCTGCCTCCCGCCTTGGGGTCGACATCTTTGACCGCCTCGGCTTCAAGGATCCGCGTCAACCAGTCGCACGAATTCTGGCCGTTGAGACGAATGCCATCCGCTGCGGAGCGTACCGCGGGCAAGGCTTCGATCGCTTGGGCCAGCCGATCGAGCTGGCCGGGTGACAGCCGGCCGAGGTTCGCGGCGAGCACATCCGTCGCCGACTTCTCGATGGCGGCACCGACGAGCAGCGAGACGACAAATGGATTGCTGCCGCAGTCGCAGGCCAGTTTCAGCACGGCCATGACATCGGCGACAGCGTCATCGGTCTTCCTGCCGCACACTCGAGCCGGGCCCGCAGGAGGGCCGCCTTCGAGAGTGTTCGAGCTTTGCCCAGATGGGGAATGAAGCACTCGATGCCAGCATCGTAGTCAGGGTTCCAGTCGCATGCCGCGATCCGCGCTGCGCGGTGCAACTGGCCGAGCGAGTTGTTGAACTTCGCGACGCTCGGCCGGAGATCGTCCGTTACGGGGGCGGCGGGATTCGCAACTGCGGCCTCATACTTCGTCTCCTCCGGTTCCGCGAGCGGTTCGGGCAACAGGGCACATGCCTGCCAGTAGACGACCGCGGCATTGGGCGCAGTTGTGGCCGCCGGCTTTTCGGCGGCGGGTAGAGCGGTGGAGAACGCGGCCTGAATCGCAAGGGCACCAGACAGAATGAACGCGTAGCGATGCAAGGTCATTCCAAAAACTCCTTCATGAGATCTCGGGCACGGGATGTGGGACCGGATGCGCCGAACATGGCGGATCCGTAGTGGCGGCGCAGCGCTTCATCAAACTCGGCATCGGTGTCCGCATGTGCCAACTCATGGATCGCGAGGTGGATCCTTGATGGGCTTTCGGCCGGCGGCGGAGTTGCCTGTTGGTCAGCCATCCACCAGGCGGCCACGAGCAGCGCTGCCGCGATCGCCGCGGCGAACGGAAGGGCGAGCGGCCGCGTGCTCCGGGCCGGTGGGCGTGGCAGGCCATCGGCCACTGCAGCCTGCTCCTCAGGCGGCAGGCATCCCGCCGCCAGCAGGCTGATCGGTTCGTGCAGGGCGTGGCAGGGCGATGGCCGGGCGTTCATGGTCGGGCTCGCGGGGTGGACACGGTTGATTCCCCGGCCGTGGCGAAAAGGTTCACGCCCCCTCTGCCGAGCCGCAGTTTTTCGAGGGCGCGGTGCAGCCGGCTCTTGACGGTGCCCAGTGGGCAACCGACGAGCGTCGCGATCTCGTCGAGCGATGCACCGGCGAAAAAACGCAGCTCTACTACCACGCGATGTTCGGCGGGCAGGGCGGCCACGGCGGCCTGCACGAGCCGCGCCTCCTCCGCCCGTTCGGCGGCGACTGGGGGCGAGGTCTCGCGGCCGGGGCGGTCGGCGGCCTGACCCTCACCGCTTGCCACGGGTCGGGGCTTCCGCCGCGCCGTCAGGAACCGGTGCCGGAGAATGCCGTAGAGCCAGGTCGAAAACTGACGGCTTTCGTCGAACCGCGTTAGCGATCGCCAGGCCTCGACAAGCGTTTCCTGGGTGAGGTCCTCGGCCTCGTGGTCGTCGCGGCTGAGCGCCCGTGCGCACCGCCACAGCGGCTCGGCGTGTGTCGCGACGAGTTGACGAACCGCGGCCACGTCGCCTTGCCGGCTGCGACGGACCAATTCGGCTTCGCCAGGAATAGATTCAGCCACAATGACGAGTATTCCCACCGACGCGGAAAAAGGTTCCCGGCTTGTTCAAGCCGCTGCGATCGATTATGCTTTCGTTGTACGACGTATTGATCGATCATTTCTGTCGACCAGGGAGCCAACATGCACCACGTCACGATTTCGCCGAAGTTCCAGGTCGTGATTCCGCGCGTCGTTCGCGAACGTCTTGGGCTGCGACCGGGCCAGAAACTGCAGGTGATCGAGCATGCCGGGCGGGTCGAATTTGTTCCGGAGAGGAACATCCGCGAGCTGAAGGGGTTCGTGAAGGGAATCAAGACCGACTTCGTTCGTGAAGGTGACCGCCTGTGAACGTGGTCGATTCTTCCGGCTGGCTGGAATACTTCGCCGGGGGACGGCACGCCCGCACGTTCGAGCCGGCTCTGGAGGATCTCGAGTCGCTGATCGTGCCCGCCGTCTCGGTCTATGAGGTGTTCAAGGTTCTGCTCCGCGAGGCCGGCGAGGAGGCAGCGATCCAGGGAGTGGCAGCCATGCAACGCGGCCGCATCATCGATCTGACCGTACAGCGAGCCCTCGACGCTGCCGCCTTGAGTTTGCGGCACTCACTGCCCATGGCTGACAGCATCATCCTGGCAGCGGCCCGAGAGCACGGCGCCACGGTCTGGACGCTCGACGAGGACTTCAGCGGCTTGCCAGATGTGCGGTACTTCGCCAAGAAGTAACCACATCGGAATGCCTCGCCCTCGGGGATTTTCTACGCTCGCAGAACGGCGGCGATCAGCGGCACGCACATCTTCCCACACCTTGCCATGCAACTCCGGCATCGCTTCGATACGGGTAAGCACTTCGCGAACACGGGCAATAACATGATTTCCGAGGCCAACACGAACGGCCTCAAGCTGGTCGCGGGCATCCTGGATATCGACCTCTGCCTCGCGCCGCAGGATGACCGGCAGACTCACGATCCACCCTCGAGCCGCTCCAGCACTTCCCGCCACGGCTTGCCGACGCCGGGTGATTCACGCCAGGAAGATATTGAACAGCCACCGTTGTTCCTTCGAGTTGCCAATCAATGGCAACGTCATCGCGTTCACTTCGAGGGCCTGTCGCTGAATCGGTGTGTGTATATTCCACGGCCAACAGCGGCGTTCGACGGCGCCCTGAGCTTTTGGTCTCGAACGTGTTGGTAATGTTCGCCTGGGCAGTTTCACCCCAAACGAAGAATTTGAACTCTTGCCACGAGTAGTACGTGGAAATCAAGAATGCTACCGTCGCAAATAGAAGCCACTTGAACTTCTTTAGCTCATCATCTTCGTCCATTGCTCAATCACACTCCAAGGCAGAACGGCTGCGATCAGCGGCTCGCGGAAAAGGCTATGCGAAAACGACCGGCTTGTTCGCGAGTCCGCTGCATCGCTTAGTTCGGGACGCTTTCGGCTTCCCATGACCTTGCGCGCTCTTTCATCGCGGGGAGCAGGTCAGGCCAGTCATGAAGGGTAGCCGGATCAAAATCGGCACCATTCGGCCAGACCAAGGTGTGCACCTCAGTATCCAGCCTCACCTGATTAAACAGGTGCGGATCACGAAGAGGGCCATACAGAGATCCGGCAAGTACCGGCCGGAAATCGATTTCACGTACCACGCCATCACGGAATACGACCCGTAGGCGATGCGGACCAACAACCTGGAAGTCCGTGACGCGATGCAGAGCGTGAATCATGTCGGCACCTACGGGAGCGGATCGATTGGCAGGGGTTCCGATCCGGCTTGCAACCGACTCCAATCGGCAACCAACTCCGACTGCCGCAACTCGGCCCATGCCTCCACCAGTCTAGCTTGTCGGCGGGGCAGACTCCCAGCGAGCAACTCTATGGGGTCCAGGCCATACACGGCCTCATTGTCGCCGTGGTAGGCGTGAAAATGGGGTGTGTGATGAGGCCCCAGTTCGCAGTACATGCGAATGATGATTCCGTAAAAGCGACTGAGCTCGGGCATGGCTACGTTGACCAGGCTTTAGAGATGCCTCATCTGGCAGCGCTACTCAATGTCCCGAACACCCGCGATCAGCGGCTCGCGACCAAGGGATTATCCACACCGACCGATTTTATCGCGAGTCCGCTGCATTGCGTTGTTCGGCATGGCGCACGACCAAGGCAAGTCCACTCGCCCAAGCAAGCCGTACACAAGAAAACCCGGGCAGTGCTTCCAGATGGGCTAGAAGCGGCTCGATTCGTGCGCCATGCCCATCCGGCCAGTTTGCTTGTGGTAGCAGATCGTCGATGACGTACAGTCCGCCCGGCGCGAGCAGCGTAAGCGCATCCGCGAGCGCGCTAAACTTACCCGGCCAAGAGTCGGCAAAGACTAAATCGAAGGAAGGGCCTTTGTAGTTCCGCAGCCAGACCTCGCCATCCGCTAAGTGAAACCGTACTCGCGGATCGCTGCCCAAGTGCCGGCGAGCGACAGCAACGACCGTCGGTTCGCTATCCACGGTGTCCAGCCGAGCCGCTGCGTCCATCCCGGAGAGTAGCCAAGCGGTACCGACTCCAGTGCCGGTGCCCAACTCAAGGAGCCGACCACCCGGCTTTGACGCCGCCAGTACCTGAAGGAGGCTACCGGTCCGCGGCTCCGACGCGGCGGCAAAGCCCAATGCCTGCCCGTCGGCGGCGATTGCCGACAGGAGAGCAGGCTCAGAGGCGAATACTTGGTCGTTCACACGTGCCTTTTGCGGCCGAACGGGGGCAATCAGTGGCTCGCGACCTTGGACGTTCTATCAGGACCGATTTTTTCGCGAGTCCGCTGCATTGCCTTGTTCGCCCTGGCGTTGCAAGAAAAAGCCGTCGGTGCTGTAGATGGCCACTCCGATATTGCCCATCTCACGCCTCGCCTCTGAATACAGACCGGAAGTGGCATCATCGACAAGGACGATGCGGAAGTCTCTCTCGCTTGCTTCGTAAATTGAAGTGCGCGGGCAGTTCGGAAAATTGCAGCCACAAAACACAAGTGTGTCAACGCCCAGCGATCGAACGTGAGCCTCAAGCGGCGTCTGAAAGAACGCACCCCATCGAGACTTGTAGATAACGACTTCCTGATTCGCCCACTTCTGAATACCGCCGGAAAGAAGTTCCTGCGACTCGAGCCGCGAAGACCGAGAGGGCCTCAACGTTTCGACCAATTCCGCACCGTCTGATCCCGGCGCTACAATGCGGGCGCCATTCTGAATGGCTATTCTTCGGCATGCGTCCACATTGGACCCGTCAGGAAGATAAAGACGAACCACATGAATGATGGGCAGGGCTTTCCGGCGATACCAGTCCAGCAACCGCTTGATGTTTGGAATCGCGTCTTTGGTTCCTGGAACCTCGCAGATTGCGCCGGGCAGGCTGAAATCATTCTGGACGTCGATCGTGATCAATGCGGACGATTCGATACGGGGTTGCGTGTAACTCATTATCTCGGCGAACGATCCCGATCAGCGGCTCGCGACCTAACGCGAACCATACCGACCGATCTTATCGCGAGTCCGCTGCATTGGCTTGTTCGGTCAGTGGGGCGGCGATTGCTCGACTCATCAATCGGCACACCTGTAGCATTACCATTCCACCCCACAAAAATGCCCAGAGTGGCTTGTTCGAAATGAGGAACTCCGGACGCCATGTCTCTTTAGGCAAGGCCGAAAGAAAGAACACAACTGCCCCAGCCCAACACAGGACCGTCATGCCTCTCAATATCGCGTCTAGCCGTAGTGCTAGAATTGCTTTCACTTCAGCCCGCGTGGGCAGCCTCATCGGCTGCTTTAAAGACTGCCAATGCAGCGCCACATTGGCCGCGTTGAGCATCACGAGCCACAAGGCCCACGCTGCAGCTGCGTCGGACTTACTCGGCCCACAGAGGAAAAGGATGTAACCGAAACCTATGGAGGCGAAGGCCGCGTAAGCGACGACATTCAACAACTTTGGTTGGGAGCGATCAGACATTTCTCAATAGACCGAACACCCGCGATCAGCGGCTCGCGGAAAAGGCTTTGCAAAAATGACCGGCTTGTTCGCGAGTCCGCTGCATCGCATCGTTCGACCGGTGGTCGTCATCAGGCAGAACCTTTCCGATTGTCCTCAGCGCGATCATCGGATGCAACTCCACTGATCCCTTTCCGGCATCGTGGTCTTGCGGGACCTATACGGAGCACAGACGGAAGGCGGGACACCATCAGCCGCAAGGGCACCGGTGAGGCACACCGATTGCGGGCTTCTTATTTCTCTCCCGACGCGACCGCACGCGTTTCACGCTGCCGCTCCCTGGATGATGGTCGCGCCTGTGCTCGGCCTGCGCGGAAACGGTAGCGATCTTTTCGAAGCACGAATCAAGGTCGAACACCCGCGATCAGCGGCTCGCGGAAAAGGCTTTGCAAAAATGACCGGCTTGTTCGCGAGTCCGCTGCATCGCTTCGTTCGACCGTTGGTAGCCAGCAGATAGGACTCTTCTGATTTTCCTTGGCGCGATCATC
This sequence comes from Pirellulales bacterium, assembly GCA_044355515.1. Lineage (GTDB taxonomy): Bacteria > Planctomycetota > Planctomycetia > Pirellulales > UBA1268 > QWPN01. The sequence continues at coordinate 1,253 of JBIKXY010000007.1, read as the reverse complement.
GGATGCAACTCCACTGATCTTCTTTCCGGCATCGTGGTCTTGCGGGAACTATACGGAGCGGGACGGGAAAGCGGGACACCATCAGCCGCAAGGGCACGGTTGAGGCACACCGATCGCGGGCTTCTTATTTCTCTCCCGACGCGGCTGCACGCGTTTCACGCTGCCGCTCCCTGAATGATGGTCGCGCCTGTTCTCGGCCTACACCGAAACGGTAGCGACCCTCTTCCAAGTACGAATTGAGGTCGAACGGCCAAGTTGAGCAGCTCGCGGCCAATTGGCTCACCATACCGCAGGACGCTATCGCGAGTCTGCTCCAACGCCTAGTTCGACGCTCCCGTTGGCCTCGGTGAGCGAGTCACGCGCACTGCCGGCCGCCCATGGGTCGCCATGCCAAGCGTCGGTGAGCGGGAACACCTCATACCGCGTGACCCCGGGCTGCGATGCCAGCCACGCTGCCGCCGCCCGCCGGTGGTGCTCGGACGCCGACCCGCGGCGCGCCCCGGAAGTTACATAGCCATTCCAGTCCCGAAGCCCACAACCCCCGCACAGGAGTCCGCTGGCCTCGACGAAGCCCAACACCCAGCCATCCCACAAGAGCCAGTCCCGCTCTGCGTCGGTCAAACCGGCGGCGGTCAAAATGCGGACCCGGAAGCCGAACTCCTGGAACTCACCCAGCCGCCGCTTCTTGCGTAGACGCTTCCGCACCACATCCCTCCTAACCGACTCCGCCGCCGAACTATCAAATTGAGCCGCACTCAGTGCGGGCTAACACCGTTACTTGCCGGATTATGCCCCGACTCGCCGGACGGACACAAGCCGGGCCGGCTGGGCAATCTGCGGGGCCTGCGGGCGATTGGCAGGCTAGGGCATTCCAGACCTGCGTACGGGCTTGACAAATGTGTACGCCAGTACACAATCATCCACTGGCCGCAGATGGTCGTCCAGCAATTCAGGGCTGCCGTGGAGATCGTCCGGCCGACGCCAAAGGTCGCGGGCCGCCAAGGTTGCCGCATGCACAGCAGAGAGGGGCGATGCCCCTGCAGCCGTCGAGAACGCTCGCTACCCCGCGCGGAGGATGTCCTCGACGCGGCGAATCGCCTCCTCGATATCCCAGGCCGACTCGGCGAGCACGACCCTCGCCCGCGTGGCCAGCCACTCGGCCACCGTTTTTTGCGCCGCGATCACCGTCGAGTGGCTGCGGCGGCCGAAGTGACCACTGATCTCGGAGAGCGCCGCATGGGTGTGTTTGCGGG
>JBIKXY010000278.1:0-3630 GCA_044355515.1 Pirellulales bacterium | reverse complement strand
TGGGCCTGCCGCAGGGCATTCCCGTCGCGGCCGCCGAGGGGGATCAGCCCGCCGCGCTCGCGGGGTCGCTCGTCGCCGCAGCCGGCACGGTCTCGATGAGCTTCGGCACGAGCGTGGTGGCCAACTCCGTGGGCGACCGGCCCTTCCAGGGCGTGGACCGGGCGGTGGACCATTTCTGCGCGGTCGACGGCAAGCCGATCAACATGGTCTTCCTCCGCAACGGCACCACCGCGATGAACGCGATCGTGGGCATGTTCGGCGGCGTGCTGCCCGCCGGTGGCGATCCCTTCGCCGCGGTCATGCCCTTGGTGCTCGCGGCCCCCGACGACTGCGGCGGCCTGGCGGCGCTCCCCTTCATGGACGACGAGCCGGGGCTCGGCGTGTCGCAGGGGGGCACGGCCTGCCTCGTGGGCCTGGACGCCGCCAACGCCACGCCCGGCAATGTCGCCAAGGCGATGCTGCTGGCGACCATCTTCAACCTGCGGATGGGCAGCGACGTGTGCGACACCCAGGGCTTCCCCCGGACGGAAATCGTGCTCTCCGGCGGCCTCGTGAAGACGCCCGCCCTCGGCCAGCTCGTGGCCGACGCCTTCCAGACGCCGGTCGTGATCCTCGACTGCGCGAGCGAAGGCAGCGGCTGGGGCGCCGCTCTCCTGGCCGCCTACCGCGACCGGCGGCTGGCGGGGGAGACCGCCTCATGGGAAGCGTTTCTCGCCGGCCACGCGCAGCCGCCGGCCCACCGCTTCACCCCGCGGCCCGCCGTGGCGGCCACGCTCGACCGCTCCTACGCCCGCCACCGCCGGCTCGTCGCCGTGCACGAGCAGCTCGCGTAGAGCCTGCGACACCAGGCCGCTACCGCACCGCCAGCATCCGCTCGAGCGCGGTCACGGCCCACCGGGCCGTCTCGTCGTCCACCCGGATCACGTTCACCGGCCGGCCCCGCTCCAGGTGCTCGAGGCTCCAGCAGAGGTGGGCCAGGTCGATCCGATACATCGTGGCGCACATGCAGACCGTAGGGGACAAAAACCGCACCGTCTGCTCGGGATGGTTCTTTTCCAGCCGCTTGACCAGGTGGAGTTCCGTGCCGATCGCCCACGCCGTGCCCGGCGGCGCCTCTTCGACCTGGCGGAGGATGTAGCTCGTCGAGCCGACGAGGTCGGCCTTGTCCACCACCTCCATCGCGCACTCGGGGTGGACGAGAATCTTCACGCCCGGGATCTGCTCCCGGATCGCGTCCACGTGCTCCGGCCGAAACATCGCATGCACGCTGCAGTGGCCCTGCCAGAGGATCACCCGGGCCCGCTCGAGCCGCTCGCGGGCGTTGCCGCCGAGCGTGGGATCGTGCGGGTTCCAGAGGGCCATCTCGGAAAGCTCGATCCCCATCGCCCGGGCGGTGTTGCGGCCGAGGTGCTGGTCGGGGAAGAACAGCACCCGCTTGGTGCGGGCGAAGGCCCAGTCGAGCACGGCCCGGGCGTTGCTCGAGGTGCAGACGATCCCGCCATGGCGGCCGCAGAAGGCCTTCAGGCTGGCGGCCGAGTTGATGTAGGTCACGGGCGTGATGTCGGCGGTGTCGACCACCGTGCCGAGGTCTTCCCAGGCATCCTCCACCTGGTCGATCGCGGCCATGTCGGCCATCGAGCAGCCGGCGGCCATGTCGGGCAGCACGACCGTCACGCGCCGGCCGCCCCGGGCGGCCACCTGCTCGGGCCGGTTGGCCAGAATGTCGGCCGTCTCCGCCATGAAGTGGACGCCGCAGAACACGATCGCCTCGCACCCCTCCCGCTCGGCGGCGCTCCGCGAGAGTTGGTAGCTGTCGCCCGTCAGATCGGCGTGGGCGATCACGCCGTCCTGCTGATAGTGGTGGCCGAGGATCACCAGCCGCGGTCCCAGCCGCCGGCGAACCGCCTCGATCCGCTCCTGGAGCAGGTCGTCGGGCAGGCTCCGGTAGGCCGGAAACGGGCTGGCGAGGGGCAGGTCGAGGGGGGCGGTGGCCATCCAGAAAGTATAGGCCGGCCCTGCCTCGGCCGCCTCTGACGCTATACTCCCACCTCCGCGACGGGCGGATCCCCAGCACCCCACAGGACAGCAGCCACGCGATGGCCAAGAAGACACGCAGCATCAAGGAAATGCGGGCCCAGGTGGAGGCCGCCGAGGCCCTCGGCAAGACGGCGAAGCCCAAGAAGGCCGGCGAGAAAACCCCCAAGGCCAAGAAGGAGAAGGTCGCCAAGGAGCCGAAGAAGGCCGCCGCGAAGAAGCCGAGCCGCCGGAAGGTGGCCAAGGAGGCGCGGATGAAGGCCTTCTGGGGCGTGTTCACCCAGGCCATGAAGCGGGTCGCGATGTTCGAGTATGCCGACAAGAAGGCGGCCGAAAAGAAGGCTGCGGAGCTCGTCGCCTCGTCACGGGCCCATCATTTCGTCGGCCTCGTGAAGGAGCCGATCACGGAGTAGGCCCGCCGCGTCGGCGGGCCGCAGACCACGCTTCTCACCGGGGAGTCGCCATGAACCGAATCGTCGCCCTGCCGTTGCTCGGCCTGGCGGCCTGGCTGGCGGGCTGCTCCGACAGTGCCCCGGACAAGGGCAAGCCCGCCGCCGCGCCGCTCGCGGAGCTCGATCCGGCCTCGCGGCTCGATCTCGACGGCGGGCGGGTGAGCGTGTTTTCGCCGCAAGGCTGGCGGCGGGCGCCGCGATCCTACGACTACCTCGTCCGCTATCAGTCAGCGCCGCAGCTTCCCTATCCCGCGATCGTCGTGCTCGCGGCCGATCCGCCGGAGGGACTCGCGGAGGTGACGGCCGACAACCATGCCGCCTTCGTCGAGGCGATCGCGGCCCAACTGGCCGCCGGTGAGGGCACTGCCATCATCCGCAAGCCGGCCCGGGCCACGCTAGGGCCTCACCACGCCGTGAGCTGGGCCGCCGGCGGCGAAGCCACGCTTGATGGCACGTCCAAGAAGATCGAACGCGACTGCACGGCCGTGGTCGTCGGAGGCCGGCTGTACACGGTCGAGGCCTGGGCACCTCGTGGCAAACTCACCGCCGCGGGCCGGGCGGCGGCCCGGGCCGTGGCCGCGGCGCTGGCGGTTCCTACGGCCGAGCCGGTCGAGCCGCTCGCCCCCGCTGCCGAGCCGGCTGCCGCCGATCCCGTGCATCACCATCTAAAAAGTCCGCGTCTCCGGGCCCGCCACGACCGGCTCGAACCCCGCCTCCTGGAGCCGGTACGAGGGGTAGCGTGTGTCGAGCGTCTCGGAGGCGTCGCCGACGACGAGGAGCACCCGGTGTGGCAGCCTGCCGTCGCTCATGTGTGTGCCGCTCATGCCGAACACTCGCGCTCTTGAGATTACACCCGCCGCCGCACAGTCGGATTCAGAACTTCGGCTGGGTGGTTTCAGATTTTCCGTCGCCCACGGATGGACCGACAGGCTCCCCCGTGGTGCTCATGAGCCCCGACGGCTTTGCCGGTAGCCGCCGGGCGTCAATGACCAGGGTTCATGTTCGTGCATCCACCGGTGGATGCCCCGGAGGATGTCGCGGCCGGAGCTGCGGGAGGTCTCGATCAGGAGCGCCACGTGCCTCGTGGCGGCGGCCGGCCTGGGCACGCCACTCGCCGGCACGCGGACCGGGCGGGAAGCGCCGG
>JBIKXY010000093.1:0-11242 GCA_044355515.1 Pirellulales bacterium | reverse complement strand
CACCTACCCCGTGCTGATGGCGGCCGACATCCTCGCCTACGACGCCACGGTCGTGCCCGTAGGGGAGGACCAGGTGCAGCACATCGAGGTCTGCCGCGACCTGGCCGGCACCTTCAACCACCTCTATGGCGAGGTGTTCACGCTCCCGAAGCCGCGGCTCGTGGACGGCAGCGCCAAGGTGCCGGGCACCGACGGCCAGAAGATGAGCAAGAGTTACGAGAACACGATCGAGGTGTTCGAGGAGCCGGGGCCGCTCAAGAAGAAGATCATGCGGATCACGACCGATTCGCGGCCCGTCGAGGAGCCGAAGGAGCCGGAGGGCGACCACCTTTACCAGCTCTACTCGCTGTTTGCGACGGAGGCCGACCGGCAGGCGCTGGCTGACCTCTACCGCCGCGGTGGGTTCGGCTACGGCGAGGTCAAGAAGAAGCTGCTGGAGGTGGCCGGGCAGTTCTTCGCCGAAGCGCGGGCCCGGCGGGCCGAGCTGGCGGCCGACCCGGAGCGGATCGAGGCCATCCTGGCCACCGGCGCGGCGAAGGCCCGGCTCAGGGCGGGCGAGGTGCTGGCCCGGGCGCGGCGGGCCTGCGGGCTCGATCGCTCGCCCCCCGTGCAGCAGCCGGGGAAGCGGTCATGAACGTGCTCGGGATCGGCACCGACATCACGGAGTGCCTGCGGATCGCCCAGATGATCGAGCGGCATGGCGAGCTGTTCGTGGGCCGCGTCTACACGCAGCACGAGATCGAGTACTGCCGCAGCCGGAAGATGGCCACCCAGCATTTCACCGGCCGCTGGGCCGCCAAGGAGGCGGTGCTCAAGGCGCTGGGCACGGGCTGGAAGCGGGGGATCAGCTGGCGGGACGTCGAGATCCGGAATCTTCCGGGCGGCCGGCCGCAGGCATTTCTCGCCGGGGGCACGCAGGAGGTGGCCGAGTCGCTCGGGATCCGCTGCGTGCTCGTGAGCATCTCCCACTGCCGCTCCCACGCGACCGCCTATGCCGTGGCCCTCGACGAGATCCCGGCCACGGGCTAGAGCGGAACGAACAGCCCGGTCACGTTCGCGTCAGCTCAGCGTGTTCGAGGCCTTGCGGATGCCGCAGCCGCCCCGGTTCCGGAACGTGTCAGCGGCCGGGCCATCCGTTCCCGGATTCACGCTCCCAGGAGTGCCGCCGGGATGACGGCGATTCCATCGGCGCGGCGATAGGCATAAGGCCCGGTCGTGATGATGACGGCGTCGAGACAACCTTCGCCGAGCTGCTCCCGCAGCCAGAGCAGGTTCTTCACGTCGTCGTCGTGGATCGTCGCACCGAGCTTGACCTCGACCGCCAGAATGCGGCGATCGGCCCGCTCCACGATCAAATCGATCTCCCGGCGGCCACCGTGCTGGCGAAGGTGATGCACCCGGGCTTCCTGCCCCTGGGCAAACACCCGCACGCACAGTGTCACGAGCGACTCGAAGAGTTGTCCGAGAAAGGGCCCGAGACCAGGGAGCACGGCGTCGGGGCCGCGGCCGGCCAGGAGCATCGCCTGATCGAGTCCGAGGAGCCGCGCGGCCAAGGCGGGATCGGCAAGGTGATGTTTTGGAGCGTGGGCCAGCCGCGTGAACTGGTTGCCCGATGGCAGCCAAGCGGGGAGCGGCTCCACCACCCAGAGCCTTTCCAGGACGTCGCGATAGGGGATCGTGGTGGTTTTGGCGGGCTTCTCGGAATGACCCGCGGTTGCTGCATCGCGGATCGTTTCGAACGATGCCGTCGTCGCGGTGGCCGCCGCATAGGCCGTGAGCCACCGCTCGAGCACCGCAGGCCTGCGGACGGCACGATCCTGTTCCGCGAAATCGACGTCGATGATCCGGCGGATGTAGCCGTCCAGTTGGGCCCGTCGGCCGCGATCGCCAAAGCTCCTGATTCCGGGAAATCCGGAACTCACGATCTCCCTGGCATACGTCTCCAGCGTGAAGGCAGTCGTCCCGGAAACCGGGGCCCGCCGCCCGGACAGCAGATTCGCGAAGCTGATTGGATCAGGGACCGTTCCCCGCTCCGCAAGCGTCATCGGTCTCATGCGCACCGTCACGATTCGGCCCGCGCCCGAGTGCGACGGCGCAGACGTCGGGCTTGCCGATCCTGTGAGGATGAATCGAGCCGGATGAGCCCCGCGATCGACCGCGCGGCGGACCGCATCCCAGATTGCAGGCACTTTTTGCCACTCGTCGATCAGCACCGGCGCGGCGGCTGTCAGGATCTGCTTGGGGTCGGCCTCGAGAATGGCCCTGACGGCAGGATCGTCAAGATAAAAGCTTGTCTTGGCCCGCTGTTCGGCCGTGGCAGTTTTTCCAACGCCACGCGGACCTTCGATGGCGACCGCCGGTAACTCGGCGAGCAGGCTGTCGAGTTCTTGATCGACGATTCTTGGCGTGTACGACACGAGAACACCATTTTGCCAAAGCCTACGCTACCATATCGCCACAGAAAACAATACCATCCCGCCACAACAGGGCGGCGGAAAAAGCTGCCAGCCGTGTTGCAAGGGGTAGGGCGCCCGCCTCTCCGACGACGCGGCACAGCCGGCGTTGATGGGCCGCGTCAGCCCTTCGCTCCCGCCGGGGGGCCTCTATGGTGAGCGAACTGGCGGAGCGGGGTTTGCCGGCTCCGGCTTGGGGGCGGGGCGGATCGGCCGCTGGATCTCGGAGTATTTGAGCAGCCCGGGTACGAAGGGGCTGTTGTAGGCGAGCATCCGCGGGGGGCCGGCCGGCTCCCACTCCGGGTGCGCGGCCAGCCAAGCCTCGAGCTGCTCGGATCCCTTGCGAAAGGTCTTCTCGCCGTAGCCGCCCCGCAGACCGATCGAGGCGACCGTGGCCTCCGGCACGTCCTCGACCACCACGCCGCCGTCGGCCGGGTCGGGGCCGGCCTTGCCCAGGCCGGGCTCGGCGTAGAGAAACGCCATCGACTCGGGGCCGCCCCGCTTGGCCGGATCGCCCGCCCAGTCCATCGTCACCGGCGCGGTCATCGCGATCTCGTTCCGCTTGATGTGGCCGAAGAGCCGCATGAACATCCGGTCGTCGCCCCCGGCGGCGGCCGCCGTGCGGGCCAGCCGGTGGGCCGGATAGGTCTTCACGATCACCTCGCCCACCGGCCCCGGGGCCGGGAACCCCGCGGGCAGCTTGGCCTCCGAGACCATCATCGGCTTCGAGGGCTCAGGCTCGGCGGCGGTCACGCTTGTCACGATCACGAGCAGGCCGATGCGCAAGCTGAGGGTTTTCATGGCGTCACAAACAGGCTCAGACCGCCTCGGCCTCTTCCCAGCGTTCGAGTTCCGCCGTCTCGCCAGGCATCAGGAGGGCCGCCAGGGGCGTGCCTTCCTCGACCGGTGTCACGCCGTCTCGCCGCGTCAGGTGGAGCCGCTCGTGGCCGGAGAGCTGCTTTTTGAGCTGCTGCTCCAGATCCTTCTGCTCCGCCTCGGGCAGCTTGCCGAAGGCCGCCCGGCCGCGGCACTTGGGAAACTTTTGGCAGCCGAGCCAAGGGCCCCGCTTGCCGTCGCGGAGGTTCATCATCGCCCCGCATTTCTCGCAGGCGATGTCGGTGACCAAGGGGGGCGGTGCGGGTAGTTTGAGGTTGCCCTTGCGGTCGAGGTTGAGGATCAGCGGGGGCGGCTCGCCCGGCTCCGCCTCGGCGGCCTTCTTGCCCTTGGGCTTGGGCGGCCGGGGCTTGTCCTCGACCAGGAAGTCGCCGAACCGGCCCGTCCGCTTGACCATCGGCACGCCGGCGGGCGAGAGCAGGTCGATCTGCTCCGGCAAGAGCGGCCGGCCGTCGCGGTCCACCGGCATCGCGTAGTCGCAGGCGGGCACGTGCTTGGGCTTCTTGGCCCGGGCGGGCTTCGCCGGCTTGCCCTTGGAGGCCTTGGCTTTGCCCTTGGCCGGCTTCGCGGGCTCCGGCTCGGCCACGTTCTCGTTGTAGCCTGAGCAGGAGAGGAAGCGGCCCTTCTTGCCGAGCCGATACTCGAGCCGGCGGCCGCACTTCGGGCATTTGTAGGGGGAGGGATCGGCCGCCGCCTTGACGTGCTCCTGCTGCTCGGCCTCGTCGAGCTTCGGTTCCAACTCAGCGTGGAACTCGTGGAGCATCTCCCGCCAGCCCTTCGAGCCCTCGGCCACTTGGTCGAGTTCCCGCTCGATCTCCCGGGTGTAGCCGATCTCGATGAACTGGTCGGCGAAGCCGTTCTTGAGAAACTCGGTCACCGCCTCGCCGATCGCGGTGGCGTGGAACCGCCGCTCGTGCTGCTCCACGTAGCCCCGCTGCTCGATCGTGTTGATGATGCTGGCGTAGGTCGAGGGGCGGCCGATGCCCTCCTCCTCGAGCTTCTTCACGAGCGAGGCCTCGCTGTACCGGGGCGGGGGCGCCTGGAACTTCTGCCGGGGCTCGATCTCGAAGGGGGCGAGCACGGCGCCTTTGTCGAACTCGGGCAGCACCTGCTCGCCGTCGTCGCGGGGCACCCCGCTGACACGATAAAAGCCGTCGAACCTGAGCACCCGGCCGTTGGCCTTGAACACGGCGCCGGTGTCGCGGTCGCTCCGCCGCATCCGCACGGCGGTCGAATCCCACTCGGCGTCGGTGGACTGGCAGGCCAGGAAGCTCTGCCAGATCAGCTTGTAGAGGCGATACTGCTCCTCGCTGAGCGCGGCGCGGATCGCGTCGGGCTCCCGGAAGGCGTCGGTGGGGCGGATCGCCTCGTGGGCCTCCTGGGCCCCCTTGTTGCTGCTGGCGTAGAAGCGGGGCTTTTCCGGTACGTAGGCGTCGCCGTGGGTCTCGCCCAGGTAGCGGCGGGCCATCGCGATCGCCTCGCCCGAAAGGTTCGTGGAGTCGGTCCGCATGTAGGTGATCAGCCCCACGCGACCCTCGGAGGGGAGGTCGATGCCCTCGTAGAGTTGCTGGGCGATCCGCATCGTGCGGTCGGTGCTCATGCCCAGCCTGCTGGAGGCGGCCTGCTGGAGGGTGCTCGTGATGAAGGGCGGATAGGGCCGCGACTTGGTCCGCGTGACGTCGATGCTCTCGACGGTGTAGCGGGCGGCGGCGTCGGGCCGGCCGGTCAGACGGACGATGTTTTTCCCACGGCCCTTGGCGTCGGCGGCGGTCTCGCGAGCGACCGCGATCTCGAGCAGGCCCGCGGCCTCGGCGGCCGCCACCGCGTCGGCGGCCAGGTCGGCGGCCGAGGTGTTCTCCGCTTCGAGCTTGAATGGCCTGCCCCCCACCTCGACGAGCTCGCAGGAGAGCGCCTTCCGCTCCGCCAGCCAGGCCATCCGGTCGCGGACGAACGGGGGGCGGCCCCGCTCGTCGCGCCGGGCCAGGAACTGCTTCCAGGCGTCGTGCAGCCCGGCTGCGGCGGCCACGTCGAAGGTCATGCAGCCGGAGATCTCCCATGACTCCGACGGCGTGAAGGCCCGGATCTCCTGCTCCCGCTCGACCACGATCCGGGTGGCCACGCTCTGCACCCGGCCGGCCGACAGGCCGCCGGCGACCTTCTTCCAGAGCACGGGCGAGACGCGGTAGCCCACGATCCGGTCCACGATCCGGCGCGCCTGCTGGGCCTCGACGCGGGGCATGTTGATGGCCCGCGGCGCCTGGAAGGCCCGCTGGACCTCGCTCTTTGTGATGGCGTCGAACGTGACCCGCTTGGCGACGGCCGGATCGACGCCGAGCACCTGTGTGAGGTGCCAGGCGATCGCCTCCCCCTCGCGGTCCAAGTCGGTGGCGAACCAGACGTCAGCGGCTCCCTTGGCCAGCTTTCGCAGTTCGGTGACGGTCTTCTGCTTGCCCGGATCGACCTCGTAGGTGGGCTCGAAGTCGTGCTCGAGATCGACTCCCGGAACGGCCTGCTTCGTGCCCTTGGGGGCCCGCTTGGGGAGGTCGCGGATGTGGCCGACCGAGGCCTTCACCACGAAGCCGGGGCCGAGGTATTTCTCGATCGTCTTGGCCTTGGCCGGGCTCTCGACGATCACGAGCTCATAGGCTCCCCGAGGCGCTAAGGAGCGGGCCCGAGGCGCTAAGGAGCGGGCCCGAGGCCCGGCGGAGCGGGCCCGAGGCGCGGCGGAGCGGGCCTCGGTCGCGGCGGGCTTGCGGCTGGCGGGAGCTTTTCTGGCCATCGGCTCGCGGGGGGCTTGGAGGGGAGCGGGTCGCAGGCATCGGGATTGGCGCCAACCGGGCTGGCGCTACAATCGCCATGCGACCAGCCTCACAAGCGTTACCCTGCGCTCTTCCGGCTTGTCAAGTGTCGGAAGTTTCGCCGTTCCTCCACGGCGGCTGTTTTTTTTCGGGCAGGAGCCGGGCGCACCCCAGACGAGCACATGGCCGGATCGTTCAATCTTTTCCGTCGCTATCAGAAGGCCGCCCTGGCGGGCCTGGCCATCATGGCGATGCTCGCCTTCTTCGTGCTGCCACCGCTCCTCCAGATGGGGGGCAGCGTCGGCCCGACTGCCGACAAGTTGGCGGTCTCTTGGACGGGGGGCGGCCTGCGAGAGAGCGGGCTGCAGCGGAAGGTGATTGCCCGTCGGGCTCTCAATCAGTTTTTGATGGCCCTCCAGGCCGCCGCCAGCGGGAGCGAGCGGGTGCAGCCGCCGCTGCCAGACGATGAGAAGGCGATCGTCGATTCGCTGCTGATGGCGCGGGAGGCTGAGGCCAACGGCCTCGTCGTGAGCGACGCGGTCGTCAACGAATTTCTCTCCCTCTGGACGGGCGATCGGGTTCCACAGGCTGAGATTCGCCGGGTGATCGACCAGCTCCGAGAGCGGGCGGGCATCACCGAGCAGGACATTTTCGACGGTCTGCGGACGCTTCTTCTCGGCGAGCGGATGCAGGCGTTGGGGCTGCGGGGGACGGGGTTCGCCAACACCCCGCCCGGCTGGCGGTGGGACGCCTTCCGCCGGCTCGAGCAGTCGGCCACGGTCGAGGTTGTGCCGGTGATCGTCGAGTCGCTCGGCGGCCAGGTGGACAAGCCCACGACCGCCGCGCTCGAGAAGGTGTATGCGACCTACAAGGAAGACCTGCCGCAAGCGGCGGCCGACACCCCCGGCTTCCGGGAGCCGGCCCGGATCCGCTACGACGCCCTCGTGGCCACCCCCGATGTGTTCATGGCCGAGGCGGAGAAGGGGGTCACCGACGAAGCGATCGCGAAGTTTTACGAGGACAACAAAGACGCGATGTTCAAGCAGGCGGCAAAGCAGGATGAGAAGGCAGAGAAGCCTGAGGACAAGCCTGAGGACAAGCCTGAGGACAAGCCCGCCTACGAGCCGCTCGACAAGGTCCGCGACGAAATCCGCAAGCGGCTGGCTCGTGAGGCGGTCGACAAGAAACTCGGCGAGATCTTCGACAAAGTGACCGGCCGGATCGCCACCTATGCCGACGACCTCGAGCTGGCCCTCGGCGTGGGCGAGCCGGTGCCGCCGGCGCCCGACGTCGAGAAGATCGCCGCCGAGCACGGCCTCGAGGCGGTGCGGTCCGACTTCGTCGATCCGGGCGAGGCGATCGCCGGCGGCGGCGTCGGCACGAGCTTCCAGCTGACGTTCTCGCAGCCGGCGGGGGTGCGGCAGGTGCAGTGGGCTGACGCGATGTTCGCTCCCGAGGCGGCCCGCTGGCGGCCCGTGGCCACCCGTGACTTCGCGGGCAACCGCTACCTCTCCTGGAAGACCGAGGACCGGCCCGATTTCACGCCCGCGTTCTCGGAGATCCGTGACGACGTGGAGCGGGTCTGGCGGCTGATGGAGGCGCGGCCGCTCGCCAAGCAACGGGCCGAGGCGATCGCGACCGCGGCCGCCGGCAAGGATCTCGCCGCGGCCATCGCCGGCCAGGAGGGGGCGGAGGTGACGAAGGTCGGCCCGTTCACCTGGCTGACCAGGGGAACCGCTCCGTTCGGCTCGGCGCCGGTGGTCTCGCAGCCCGCCGGCGTGCAGTTGGTGGGCAACGAGTTCATGGAGGCCGTCTTCGGCCTCGAGCCGGGTGGCACGACGACGGCCTTCAACGAGCCCAAGACGATCTGCTACTGCATCCGCCTGGTGGCCTACGAGCCCGACGAGGCGGTGCTCCAGGAGCGGTTCGCCGACGTCTCCACCGATCCGCGGCGGCTGGCGATGCTCGCCGAAGACCAGACCCGCGCGGTCCGCGACCGCTGGATGGCGGGCATCGAGAAGCGGTACGGCGTGGAGTGGAAGCGCGAGCCGCGGTGATGCGGCCGCCACGACACGCGTTCAGCGGCGGGGCTTGAGGACCACCGTCGCCAGGGGCGGCAGCGTCAGCGTGACCGAGTGGTCGCGGCCGTGGTGCGGCTCGGCTCGCGCCACCAAGGCCCCGGAGTTGCCGAGGTTGCCGCCACCGTACCAGGCCGAGTCGCTGTTGAAGATCTCGTCGTAGTCGCCGCCCTGCGGCACCCCCAGCCGGTAGCCGTGGCGGGGCACCGGGGTGAAGTTGCAGCACACGACGAGGAAGTCTTCCGGGTCGCGGGCCCGGCGGATGAACACCAGCACGCTGTCCTGCCAGTTGTGGCAGTCGATCCACTCGAAGCCGGCGCCGTCGAAGTCGAGCTGGTGGAGGGCCGGCTCCCGGCGGACGAGGTCATTCAGGTCGGCCACGGTCCGCGACAGGCCGCGATGGCTATCCCACTCGAGCAGGTGCCACTGCAGGCTCGCGTCGAAGTTCCACTCGGCCCATTGCCCGAACTCGCCCCCCATGAAGAGCAGCTTCTTGCCGGGGTGGCACCACATGTAGGCGTAGAGCAGCCGGAGGTTCGCGAACTTCTGCCACAGGTCGCCCGGCATCTGGCCGAGCAGCGAGCCCTTGCCGTGGACCACCTCGTCGTGGGAGAGGGGCAGCACGAAGTTCTCGTGGAAGGCGTAGATCAGGCTGAAGGTGAGCTCGTCGTGGTGATGCTTGCGGTGGATGGGGTCGTGCCGCATGTACCGCAGGGTGTCGTTCATCCAGCCCATGTTCCACTTGAGGCTGAATCCCAGGCCACCCACGTAGGTGGGCCGGGAGACGGCCGCCCAGGAGGTCGATTCCTCGGCGATCGTGAGGGTGCCGGGGAAGTGGGTGTGGGTCTGGATATTGAAGTTTTTGAGAAACTCGATCGCCTCCAGGTTTTCGCGGCCGCCGAAGCAGTTGGCCTCCCACTCGCCGTCCTTGCGGCTGTAGTCGAGGTAGAGCATCGAGGCCACGGCATCCACCCGCAGCCCGTCCACGTGGTAGCGGTCGAGCCAGAACAGGGCGGAGGAAATGAGGTAGTTGGCCACCTCGTGGCGGCCGTAGTTGAAGATCAGCGTGCCCCAGTCGGGGTGCTCTCCCTTGCGCGGGTCCTCGTGCTCGTAGAGCGCGGTGCCGTCGAACTGCCTCAGCCCGTGGCCGTCGCGGGGGAAGTGGGCCGGCACCCAGTCGATGATCACGCCCACGCCCGCCCGGTGGAGGGCGTCGATCAGCGACATCAGGGCCTGGGGCGGGCCGAACCGGCTGGTGGCGGCGAACAGGCCGATCGTCTGGTAGCCCCAGCTCGCCGAGAGCGGATGCTCGGTGGGGGGTAGAAACTCGACGTGGGTGAAGCCCAGTTCCACGACATAGGGCACGAGCTCACGCTCGAGGTCGGCGTAGGAGAGCCAGCGATGGGGATCGTCGCCCGGCCGCCGCCAGCTGCCGAGGTGGACCTCGTAGACGTTGAGCGGCGCGTCGAGGCCGTTCTTCGCGGCTCTGGTCGCCATCCAGTCGCCGTCCTGCCAGGCGTAGGCGGCCAGGTCGGTGACGGCCGACGCCGTCCGCGGCGGCACCTCGGCCCCGAAGCCATAGGGGTCGGCTCGGTCGCTCGTCGAGCCGGCCGAGTGAACGCGGTATTTGTAGAGTGTGCCGGCCGCGAGCCCCGGCACGAACAGCTCCCAGATGCCTGACGGAATCCGCTTGTGCATCCGGTGGGCGGAGCCCTCCCAGCCATTGAAGTCGCCGACGATCTCGACCCGGTCGGCGTTCGGCGCCCAGACGGCGAAGTTCACGCCCGCGACGCCGTCGCGCGTCTCCAACTGGGCCCCGAGCTTCTCGTAGCTCTTCCAGTGCCGGCCCTCGCCGAGGAGGTGCAGGTCGTAGTCGGTGAGCATGGGGTGGCCAAACCGGGGACGGACGGGCGCGAAACCGTACAATCGTGCCACACGGCATGGCTTCACGCGACGACGCACGGGACTTCCGGCGGGAAAACGGCTGTCGGATATGACGATTGGGAGGTCGGTGGTCATGGCAGGGGGCAACCGGCCGAACGCGAGCCCGGGCTACGAGCGGTTTGCACCGGTCGAGCGGGTGATCGACGTGCGGGGCAGCGTCTACCGCTTCTGGTGCCCGCCCGACGTCGATTCGCTGATCGACGAGGAGGCCTTCGCGGCCGACGAGCGGATCCCGTATTGGGCGAACGTGTGGGAGTCGGCGCTCGTCCTGGCCGAGGACCTGGCCCTGATGGACGGGGCGGGCCGCCGGTTTCTGGAACTCGGCTGCGGCCTCGGCCTGCCGGCCGTCGTGGCGGCCCGGCGGGGCTTTGCCGCCACCGCCAGCGACTACGAGGAGGCGGCCCTCGAGGGGGTCCGCTACAACGCCGACCGCAATGGGGCCGGGGGGCTGGCGGTACGGCTCGTCGATTGGCGGCGGCCACCGGCCGACCTGGGCCGCTACGACCTCGTGACCGCCGCCGACGTGCTCTACGAAAAGCACCACGCCGTGGCCCTGGCCGGGATGCTCGCAGCGACGCTCTCGGCCGACGGCCTGGCGCTCGTGGCTGATCCCGGCCGGGCCCGGGCCGCGGAGTTCGAGCCGGCGGCCCACGCCGCCGGCCTGGTCGTGGAAAAGCAGCCGGCCCGCCGGCCGCTGGGAGCGACCGACGGGCCGGCGATCGATGTCTATCGGGTCGCGCCGGCTCGGTGAGGTTGCCCGGTCGGGTGGTCCGCCGGAAGCGGCAGCTGTCTCGTCGCGAGAGGGAATCGCCGCCACCCGTAGTGAGGTGGCACGGTCAGGAAGGCTTCGCAGCCACTTCCAACCGGCGATTCCCTAAGCTCCTCGAGCAGCCGCCGACTCCCGGCTCACGTGAACGGTGCCGCAACCTCAGCTCCGGTAGGGGAGGGTTCTTCGATCAGGCCACGAGCCGCATCTCGGGCACCACGCCGGTGATCCCGACGATGAACTCCTCGAAGATCTTCACGTCGAGGGCCGAGGCGGTGTCGGCCTCGGGGTGGAACTGCACGCCGATCG